>CAZWUZ010000008.1:0-35047 GCA_964637655.1 uncultured bacterium
GGCGCGGATATCCGCAACATCCTGTTGTTCCGCGAGGATTACCCGTCCGCGCGCATCATCAAGCTGGTGCGTAACTACCGTTCGTCGCGCACCATCATTGCCGCGGCCAACAGCGTCTTCCGCCGGCACAAGCCGGCGGACCTGCGCAAGGAACTCGAGGCGGTGCGCACCGGCGCGGACGGTAAGGTGCTCGAGGGGGAAAAAATCGCCCTGTTCACCGCTGATGACGAGGCGGACGAGGCGGCCTTCTGCGTCTTTGTCGTGCAGCGCGAACTGCGGGCGGGGCGCCCGGCGGGGGAATGCGCGATTTTCTACCGCACCAACGCGCAGGCGCGCCCGCTCAAGGATGCGCTGGCCGCGGCGGGCATCCCCTACCTCGAGTACGGCGACCACCGGTTCTTCGCCCTGCGCGAGGTGGATAATACCCTTGCCTGGCTGCGCCTGACCGTCACCGTGGCGCGCCTGCGGCAGCAGGGGGCTGAACAGATGGAGGAACCGGTGCTTGACGAGGCGACGCGCTGCCTGGGAACGCTGCTCGGGGTGCCGTGCTTCGGTTTTACGGAGGAGGAGCGTGCGGTGCTGCTTGGCGGCAGCGGGGCGTGGCGGACGCTGACTGATGACGAGCAGTACGGCCTGGTCATGGCACGCCTTCCGGCGGAGGGACGGCAGCGGCTCGATGCCTTCATCGACCGGTTCTACCGGGTGCTGGGCGTCGTGCATGGCGGCGACCTGGCCACGGGACTGGAACAGGCCTGGCAGGTGCTCGGCTACGCGGCGCAGGCGGCGGAACCGGACCAGAAGGGGCGGTCATTGCAGCGCAACCTCGAGCTGTTCCGCCACCTGCACGGGCAGTGGGCGGCGCGGGTGGCGGACGCGGTGTTTCCCGACGGCATCGCGCGGCTCGCGGCGTTTCTTGCCGCGCTTGACGAGCAGCGGCGCGACCCGCAGGCGGCGGTGGGCGCGGGCGGTGACGTGGTGCTGCTGATGACCCTGCACGCGGCCAAGGGACTGGAATTTCCCGTCGTCTGTTTCACCGGGCTGGACGACGGTATCTGCCCGTTCGCCCACTTCACCGACCGTGACCTGGACGAAGCGGGCCGGCAGCAGCGCTTCGGGGAGGAACTGCGCCTCTTCTACGTCGGGCTTACCCGGGCGCAGGAACGGCTCTTTCTCACCCGCGCGCGGCAGCGCACCCGCAACGGGCGCAGTGTGCCGCTGGAACCGTCGCCGTTCCTCAAACTGCTGCCGGCGCACACGGTCACGCGCGGCGATACACGCGGCTCGCTGCTCAGCCGTCTGCGTGAGCAAGCCGGGTCGCTATGGGGCTCATGAACCGCCTGCGCACGCGCACGCTGCGCGGGCGCGTCACCCTGTTCTTCGTCGGGTTCGCTGTTGCCCTGCTCATTGTGCCCGGCTTTTTCTTCTACCGCACGGCGACCTCGTACCTTGAACGCGAACTGGCGGACCGGCTCAAACTCGGGGCGGGACTCGCCGCGCTGCAGTTCGAGGGAGAGACCCTGCTGCCGCTGCGTGCGGGTGACGAGACCACGCAGCGCTATGCCCTGTTGCAGGCGCGGCTGCGCCGGGTGCAGCAGGCGACGGGCGCGGCGGAACTCCGGCTGATCGATCCGCAGCGGCTGACGCTGGTGAGCGTCGACGCCACGGCGGTAGGCGTCCCCTGCCGGCTGGCGGATGCGGATGCGGTCGAAATCGGCCGGGCCATGGCTACGGGTGAGCCGCAGGTCAGCCATTTGTACGGGGACGGGAGCACCTACCACATGGCGGCGTATGCGCCGGTGCGCGCGGCGGACGGGACGCCGGTGGCGCTGCTGCGTCTTGAAGGCAGCCCGCTGATCAGCGATTTTCTCGCCGCTTATCGCGACCGCATCCTGCTTTTTGCCGCGGTGGTGCTCTGCCTGTCACTGCTTGTCAGTCGCGTTCTCTCGCGCCAGGTCATCGAGCCGGTGCGCGAACTGGCCGCGGGGGTGCGCCGGCTCAGCGAGCGCGACTATGCCCCGGTGCGGGTCAGCGCGCGTGACGAACTCGGGTTTCTCGCCGAGGAATTCAACCGCATGGCGGAGACCATCCGCGGGCACGCGCAGGAACTGACGGCGTTGCACGCGCAGGCGGCGCAGCGCGCCGCTGATCTCGAGGTCTATAACCGCTATATCCTCGAAACCATCCGCAGCGGTATCGTCGCCTGCCAGCTCGACGGCACGGTGACGGTGGTCAACCGCAGCGCGCGCGCCATGTTCGCCCTGACTGCGGAGGTGGCCGGACAGCCGCTGGCGGAGGTTTTCGCCGCCTGCCCGGAACTTGGCGACCTGCTGACGGCGACGCTGGCGCAGCGCGAAAATCAGGTGCGCGATGACCTGGCCCTGACCGTGGCCGGGCGGCAGCGGCATTTCGACCTGCAGACCTCGCTGCTGCATGACGGGTCGGGCCGCCTGCTCGGGGTCATCCTCATGGCGGCGGAGACGACGCGCCTGCGCGAACTGCAGGAGGAAATCGAGCGCACCGAGCGGCTGGCGGCGGTTGGCACGCTGGCCGCGGGCGTGGCGCATGAAATCCGCAATCCGCTCTCGGGCATCAGCGGGTTCGTCGAACTGCTGCAGCGCAAGGTGACCGGAAACGAGGCGGCGCTGCGGCTCACCGATAAGGTGCGCGCTGAGATCAGCCACCTCAACCGTATCGTAACGGATTTTCTGCAGTTTGCCCGCCCGCAGGCGCTCAATCTCACCCGGGTCGATCTGGCCGCCCTCTGTGCCGGTGCCGTGGCGGTTACCGCGGCGCATGCGGCGGAGCGCGGAGTGGCGCTGCGCCTCGCGCCGGGCCCGCCCGTCTTTTTGACGGCGGATGGTGAACAGTTGCGGCAGGCGCTGGTCAACATCCTGCGCAACGCCGTCGAGGCAAGCGCAGCGGGACAGGCAGTGGTGCTCGCCTGGACGCCGGACGGGATGTTCGCGACCATCACGGTGCGCGATGATGGCGCGGGGATGGACAATGCCGCGCGCAAGGCAATCTTCAACCCGTTCTTCACCACCAAGGATGACGGAACCGGGCTGGGACTGACGGTGACGCATACCATTATCGAGCGGCATGGCGGGCACATTCGCGTCGATTCCGAACCCGGGCGGGGGACGGTGTTCACGGTGGCGCTGCCGCTGGCGGGCCAGCCCGGAAGAAAGGCACTGGTATGAAACGGATCCTGGTGGTGGATGACAACGCGGCCATGTGTGAGGTATTGGCCGAGGCGCTCGGGGAGAAGGGGTATACGGTCGAGACGACGACGAGCAGCGAACAGGGGGCGGATTTCCTCCGCCGGCGCGGCTACAATGTGCTGATCACCGACCTCAAGATGCCCGGCATCGACGGGCTGGAACTGCTGCGCCTTGCGCGGGCGGAAAATGCCGCGCTCGAAGCGATCATGATCACCGCGTTCGGCACGGTCGAAAGCGCGGTCGAGGCGATGAAACGCGGGGCCTCCGATTTCATCCTCAAGCCGTTCTCCGTTGCGGAAATAGAACTGAAGGTGGAAAAACTGCTCGAACGGCAGCGCCTGCAGAGTGAAAACCTGCTGCTGCGCGAGGAACTGCAGGAGCACTTCAATTTCGCCGAACTGATCGGGCACAGTGTGGGCATGAAAAAAATCTACGACCTGGTCCGGCGCGCCGCCCCGACCGATTCGCCCGTGCTGCTGCGCGGGGAGACCGGGACGGGCAAGGAACTCGTTGCGCGTGCCCTTCACGCCTACTCGCGCCGGGCCAAGCGGGCCTTTGTCAAGGTCAACTGCTCGGCCATCCCGCACGGCCTGCTGGAGAGCGAACTCTTCGGCCACGAAAAAGGAGCGTTTACCGGGGCGGTTGCACGCAAGGACGGCCGCTTTATCGTGGCTGATCAGGGGACAATTTTCCTCGATGAGATCGGTGAGATGCCGGCCGCGATGCAGGCCAAACTGCTCAGGGTACTGCAGGATGGCGAGTTTATGCGGGTGGGCGGCATAGAAACAATCAGTACGGATGTTCGTGTTATTGCCGCAACCAACAGGAACCTTGAGGACGACATACGCAGCGGGGTATTTCGTGAGGACCTGTTCTTCAGGTTGAACGTCATTCCCATGGAATTGCCGCCACTTCGTGAGCGTCGTGAAGACATCCCTGATCTGATGGCATATTGCTTGCATAAATTCAATATATTGTGTCGTAAACAGGTCAACAGCATAGACGAAGAGGTGCGCCGCGGGTTTCTGAATTATGCCTGGCCAGGCAATGTGCGTGAAATGGAAAACATTATCGAACGGGCTGTTGTGCTGTGTAACGGGGAGCGGATCAGCACGGAAAACATCCCCGTGGAAATTTTGACGAGCACTGCCAGAAAACCGGCAGAAAATCAGCGATACGAATTGTCGGGTGGCTTGACGGCGCTGGTTGAGCAGTTTGAAAAAGAAATCATCGAGCACGCCTTGCGGGAAAGCGAAGGCAGTCAGATGCGGGCAGCAAAACTGTTGCAGTTGAACCGGAGCACGCTGCAGTATAAACTGCAGAAATACGGCATTACCGGCAGGAATGATGCGTAGCGTTCTGATCGCACTGATCCTGATTGTCTCCGTCAACGTGATGCCGGCGGTGTCGGCTGACGATCTGGCCACCCAGTGGCAGACCATCAGCCGCATCGAGGAAAAACTGGCCGGGCTGAACCGCGAGGCGGCGACGGTCAGGGCGCAGCTCGACGAAACGGGGCGGAAGATTGCGGCGCTCAAGCAGGACGGAGTGTCACTGCTCGAGGAAATACGCCTGAACGTGCTGCTGCGCGAGAGCCAGGACCAGGCCCAGCAGCTGGCGACGCTGGAAGGGACCATCCGCACGCTGGCGGACACGCGGCTGACGCTGGTCGATCGCGCGCTGCTGGCGGTCAACCGGGAACTGGCGCGGCGCGCGGAGCGGCTCAAGGCGTTGCAGGCGGCGGGCGACCATGCCGGGTTCACCCAGCTGCTGACGGAACTGGTCGGCTATGACAACTTCAAGCGGGCGCTTGAGGAGCGGCGCGAACTGCGCCTGGCGCGCCCGGCGGTGACGCTGCAGGTGGCGGACTGGAATTCCCCCGCGGAAGTGCGGGAAAAAGCGCTGATTCTGCGCGACGAGATCCGCGGCGCGGAGCGCGAGCTGGCGCTGACGCGCACGCGCATCAGCGAGGGACTGGCGGAGATCCGGCAGAAGGAGGAGATCATCCGCTTCGTGCGCGACCTGCAGCAGCTGCGCAGCGAGCGCGTGTCGGTGGTCGACCCGGCGGTGATCCCCCATCTCGAGCGCGAAGCGGAACGGCGGCGCGGGGAGATCGCGCAACTGCGGCAGTACCAGGGGACGCTGACGGTGGAACTGGCGCGCCTGCGCGAGCAGGGCGACCGCCTGACGGCGTACGCGGACCGCATGGAACGGGAACTGCTGCGGTGAAAAAACTTCTGCTGGCCGGCCTGCTGCTGCTGTGGGCGTCCGCGTCTGTCGCGGCTCCGTGGTGGGAGGTGCATTTCACCGAGCAGCGCAGCAACTCCAGTTCGGCCTACGAGCAGGAAATATACGACTTCATCATGCAGGCCAACAGTTCGGTCTGGGTGACCAGCTATACCTGGGGCAACTCCTCGCACAACAAGCTGATGCTGGCGCTGAACGAGTTATATGCGCGGGGGCTGGATATACGGCTGGTCGGCGATAACACGTCGGCGTTCAACTCGTACATGGACGACTATGAAAAGCGCACTGACGCTGCCGCGGCTGACGCTGCCAACCTGCACCACAACAAATTCATCGTCCTCGACTACAATACTGCCAACGCCAGGGTGATGACGGGTTCGACCAACTGGACCGACCCCGCCTACGCCACGCAGAACAACGACATCCTGGCCATCAACGACCGCAACGTGGCCAACGCCTACGGGCGTGAATTTCTCGAACTGTGGACGGGCAACTTCCGCAGCGGCCCGACCGATGTCAAGGACTACACGGTCAGCGGGCACGCGGTCAACCTCTATTTCGCGCCCGAGGACGACCCGGGCAACACCTACCTGTCGAACCTGTTGCGCAATGCCGAGCACTGTATTTTCTTCCTGTCGTTCAACCACCAGCTGACCGACCTGATGAACCGGGCCATCGAACTGAAGAACCGCGGGGGGATCGTCGAAGGGGCCTACGAATCGATTTACGGCAGCATGTTCAACGGCTACATGGCGGCAGGCATCGACATCCGCCAGGACGGTAATACCGACCATCTGCACAACAAGCTCTACATCGTCGACCTGGAGACGGTGGCGACCGGGTCGATGAATCACTCGAACACGTCCAGTACCAGCACCGACGAAAACGAACTTTTCATCCACGATTTCCGCCTCGCCCGCGAGTACATGAAGCACTTCCACTTCTGCTACGACCAGGCGAGCCCGCAGGTTGCCACCCCGACACACGAGGACAACGCCCCGGCCATTGTCACCAATCTCGGGGCGGTCGATACCCCCAATGACACGGGGCAGAGCATCACCGTGTCGTGGACCGGGGTGAACGACGCCGACCTTGCCGGCTACTACGTGTATATCAGCACGTCAGCCATCGGCAGCGTCGAGAACCTGATCCCCGAGAAATTCGTGCAGGGGGCGACGTCGACCACGCTCACCACCTACAACCAGGACGACCCCATCAGCAATAACACCGATTACTACGTCGCGGTGGCGAGTGTCGACTGGCATGGCAACGAGAATTACAGCTGCCCGACCACCGGCCCGGTGCAGGCCACGGGCGTGATTACCGGCGCCCGCCCGTCCGGCACCATCGACTTTTCCGATTCCACCAGTCATATTGCCGGCGAGGCCTCGACCCTGGTCGCGGTCATCCACAACGACACGGCGGCGGTTTCCGCCATTGCCACGCTCACCATCAGTTTCGGTTCCGCGTCAGCCGGACTGAGCTTCACCCCGGTGGCGGCCGGCAGTCAGACCCCGCCCGCGGGCTGGACCGTGGTTGCAGTCACGGACACCACCATCACCTACAGCGCCCTGCAGGCGGGCAACCGGATCGCCGCGGACGGCAGCGAGACGTTCACCATTGCGGTGACCAACCCGGTGACCGCGGGGACCAGCAACGCTATCACGCTTGACGTGGTGGCGGCCAACAGCGAAGTAGCCGCCGGGGTGACGCTGAGCAGCGGCCTGGTCACCATCGCGCCGAGCGCGGTCCCGCTCTTTACGCTCGCCTGGGGCGCGGGTTCGAGCCAGCGCGGCGGCAAAAACGCGACCCTCGCGGTGGGTATGCATAACGAAGCGGGGGCCGGCACCTCCATCCGCGAGGTGACCTTCTCGTTCGGCGCGGGGAACGGCGCGTTTACCGCGCGCGGCAGCGATGTGCAGGTCGCGCCGGCCGGGTGGATGGCGAGCGGGTCGGGCAACACCCTGACCTTTACCGCGTCCGATACGGCCTACTATCTCGCGGCGGGTGACACGCTGACACTGTCGCTCGCGGTGATCAACCCCGGCATCAGCCGGGCGAGCGATGTCATCACCGCGACGACCACCGACCGCAACGGGCTGCAGGTTCCCGGGGTGACGGTCGGGTCACTGACCGTGCAGGCCACGGACGGCATCGTTTTCAACGAGTTCATGTACAACCCCGTCGGCAGCGACGTGTTGTTCGAGTACGTGGAACTCTATAACCGTACCCCGGTGACGGTGGAACTGGGCGGCTGGCAGATGAGCGCCGGCGGCGCGGTGACGACCATTCCGGCCGGCACGACGCTGGCCGCCTACAAGTTTATCGTCATCGCCAGCACGCTGTCGCGCGGCACGGCGGGCGATGAATTCTACGAGTCGTATTCCTCGCGCTACGGCAACGGTGACGGCATCTGGATTGTCGATCCGACGACTCCCGGCGAGGACTATCAGGTCATTGACGGCACTGATTTCGACCTCAATGATGATGCCGACTTCCTGACCCTGACCAGCGCCGATGCGACCTTCACGACGACCGTCCGCTACAACGATGCGCTCAACGAGTGGGGCGGGGCGGACGGCACGGGCGCCTCGCTCGAGAAGATCGACCCGTCGATCGATGACGTCGGGATCGTCGAACTCGACGGCCCCAACTGGGGCGCGCAGCAGATGACCAGCACCTACCCGGACGGCACCCCGGGTGTCACCAACAGCATTGCCGTGTCGCAGGTGCCGCCGGTGACCGGCCTGTCAGTCCGTTCGGTGACGGAGAATTCCGTCACCCTCGCCTGGTCGCCGCTGACGGAGTTTGCCACGTTTGCCGGCTACCATGTCTACTACGCCACGGCCAGCCCGGTGACGGCGGGGGCACTGGTCTGGAACGCGGTGCAGGACCCCAACCTGGCGCTCATGGCGACCGGGCGCACCACGGTCACCGGACTGACCGCCAACACCACCTACTACTTCCGTCTCATCGCGCAGTCGACGCTCTCCGGGCCGGGTGACGTGAGCAGCGCGGATGAAGTGAGCACGCTGACAACCGTCACGACGGAGGTCACGGTCAACTACCTGTATGACGGCGTGCGGTATGCCACCACCTACGACGGCAGCGCCATCCTGCGCGACGTCGGGACGACCATCAACCTCCGCCTGGCGTCACCGCCGGCCAATGCCGGCTCGGTCATGGTCTGGTATGACGTCGGGGCCGACCCGGACGGCAGCGCCACCGGCAACAGCAGCGACCGGGCCGCCTATGCCGCGGGCAACGGCGTCACGTGGGATGCGGTCATTCCCGGCAACGATGCGGAAATCAACGACGGGGCCGAAGTCAGGTTCCTCGTCCAGATTGACGGTATCCCCTATTTCAACAACGGCCTGCCGTGGAAGTACCGGGTGGATGGCGGCATCAGCGCCAGCTTCACCGACCTGACCGCGGCCGGGGTCGGGTACGGGCGCATCGAACTGCGCTGGACCCCGGTGACGAACGTTCCCGATTTCGGCCAGTACCGCATCTACTACACCGCCGGGAGCGAGACCATCAGCATTCTTTCGCCGTCGTGGGATGCGGTGGATGATGTGATGCTCGCGCACAGCGCCACCGGCGCGACCGTCGTCTCCGGCCTGCAACCCGGCGGCATCTATCGCTTCCGCATCGTCGCGGTCGACCAGTACGGCAACGAATCGGATTTTGCCACCTCGAACGAGGCGACGGGTACGGCACAGCACGGCACGGTGATCATCACCGAGTTCGCGCCCGCAGGGGACACGCTCAGCAGCGCGCTGCCGTGGGTGGAACTCTACTGCGTCGAGGGGACGCAGGCGATGAACGGGTGGAATCTTACCGACCTGAACGGCAATACCGTCCCGGTCGGCGCGGTGACCATGAGCGCCGGCGAGTACCGGGTGGTCTACCTGACCGACTCGACGTTTTTTGCCGGTGACGGGGTGCTGGCGCTCGACGCGGACATGGATACCACCAACGGTTCGTATGCCGACGCGGTGGTCTGGACCGACGGCAACGGGGCCTTCAGCGCCGCCGACGCGGCGGATGTGCGCGCGCTTGGTGCCGGCAACTGGGAGTACAGCGTTTCCTATGCCGCGGCCACCCCGTGGATCAGCGAGTACTTCTCCGTTCCGTACACCGCCGGCGGTTTTTATTCCCTGGTGCGCGCGGAAATCGATGTCTACCGCGACCAGAACACGCGCAGCGACTGGCGCCTGCAATACACCCCGAGCAAGGGGGGGAGCAACGGGGTCAGCACGGTCGCCCTGCAGTCGTTTACGGACGGCTACCGCAGCGCTTATCCCGACGGCTACACCTACTTCCAGGATACCACGGCCACGGCGGTGTTCGGGTTCGGCACCGCGCCGGCCGACAGCACCAACGTCCGCCTGTATTATAATTACGATGTCGTACCGACGGGCGACCCGGCGGGCGCGGACTCCTGGGTACTGCTGGCACCGCAAAGCGACCTGCTCACCTGGGGCGGGAGTTTCCCGGGGACCGGCAATCCCGCGGCCAACAGCGGGAAACGCGTCAATTTCATCATCGCCGCCGACGGGGTTCCCTATTACCGCGACAATGTGCCGGGCGTGGCGTGGAGCTACCGCCTTGACGGCAGCGCGCCGGGTGCGGTCGGCGGCTTCAGTGTCGAGGGGGTGACGCAAAGCGCGGCCATCACCGCGTGGTCGCCGCCCGCGGTCATCGATGATTTCGCCACCTACCGCGTCTACTACGCGGTCGCCCCGGGCCCGGGAACCACGGCCGCGGCGTATGTCGACAAGGCCACGGTGAGCGAACTGCACTACCGGACGACAGCGGGCGCGGTCATCGGCGGCCTGACCGCGGGGCAGACGTACGTGCTCGCCATTGCCGCGGTTGATGAACGGGGCAATGTCGGCGCGCTGTCGGGGATGGATCCGGCGGCCATCCGGCCGACACTGAGCGTGACGGCGCGGACCGTGAGCGACACGGCCGGCAACCGCGTGAACGGTGGTTTTGCCGGCAGCGACCGCCTGCGCGGGACCGACCTGCAGGTCGAGGTCTGGTTCAGCGAGGCCCCGGCGGCGACCCCGGTGCTCTGGCGGGACGGGATGGCGGCACCCGACGGGCCGGGCGGGAGCGCCAACGACCGTTCCGGAACGATGACTGCGGGCAGCGATGCCCGGCTGTGGACCGCCACCATCCCCTGCACGGACGCCTCGATCGTCAACGACACCACGCTGCAGCTGGTGTTCAGCGTCAATACCACGGTGGTGCGCAACGGCAGCGTGCCGTTCAAGGTGTCTATCGATACCACCGCGGCACCGCTCAGCGCGCCGGCCGGGTTCTCCGTGGTCGGCACGCTGGCGGGCGGGGCGACCCTGTCGTGGAACCCCATCGCGGCGGCGGCTGATTTTGCCTCGTATCGCGTCTACTATGGTGCGGCCCCCGGCCCGCTGAGTGCGGGCGCGGCGTATATCGATAAGGCCGCGTACGCCGCGCTCGGCACGGTGACCACCGGCGGTGTCACCGTCACCGGACTGAACTTCGGCGACACCTACGTGTTCGCGGCGGCGGCAGCGGACGCGCTCGGCAATATCACCGCGCTGTCGAACCTCGATACCGGGCTCACGCTGGTGTCGCAGACCGTGTCGTCGCTGCAGCTGTCTGATACCGCGGGCAATACCGTGACCGCGGCTTTCGACGGGTCGCAGGCGCTGCGCCGTGCCGATGTGCAGGTCAGCATCGTGCTGGCCGAGGACGCGGCGGATACCCCGGTGGTCTGGTTTGACGTCGGGGCGGTGCCGGACGGCCCGGGCGGGGCCAACGGCGCCGACCGCAGCGTGACCATGACCCGCACCGGTGACGCGAAAAACTGGGCAGCGACCATCCCGTATACGGACGGGGAGATGGTCGACGGCGCCACCGTGCAGGTGATCATCTTCACCAGCGGCGCGGCGCTGACTGCCAGCGGGCAGCCGTGGAAGTACCGCGTTGACGGGCAGTCGGGACCGGCCCCGGTGCTGGTGAGCACTGCCGGCGACGCCAATTCGACGACGGTTATCCTCTCCTGGACGCCGGTCAGCGGCACGGATTTCGGTGCCTACGTGGTCTACTACGCCCGCGCGGCGGCGGTGACGAAAGCCGACAGCCAGTGGACGCAGGCCAAGGACGCGAATCTGGCGGAAACGGGAACCAGCGGCACGTCGGTGCGCGGTCTGGCGGCGTCTGACACCTACACCTTTGCCGTGGCCTGGCGTGACCGCGTCGGCAACGAATCGGCACTGTCGAACGCGCTGTCGCGCCTGACCAACGCGATGGTGCCGGCGGACGACCCGGCCAGCGACGGAGTGAATATCGCCCACCGGCTCGACGGGACGGAAGCGCTGCGCGACACCGATATTACCGTCACCATGCTCCTCTCTTCGCCGCCGACGGCAGCCAACTCCGCGTGGATTTACTATGATGTCGGCGGCTATCCGGACGGGCCGGGCGGGAGCAACAGCGAGGAACGTCAGGTCGCGCTGATTGATTCGCCGGACAACGATCCGCATACCTGGACCGCGGTCATTCCCGGCAGCGACCCGGAAATCGCCGACGGGGCACTGGTGCGCTATGTCGGTGCGGCGGACGGGTTTATCCTGACCAATGGCGGCAACCCGTACGCGTTCCGTATCGACAGCAGTGCGCCGCCGGCAGCCGGCAGCCCGGGTCTCATCGATAACAGCAGTTCGCTGCTCGTCACCTGGTCGGCAGTCAGTGCCGCCGATTTTGCGGAATACCGTGTCTACTACAGCACGTCATGGCCCGCCCGCGCGGGGCTGGTGCGCGGCAGGGCGGCGGATATGTCGCTGGGGAGTGCGGGCACCAGCGGCACGACGCTCTCCGGCATCGACCCGGCGCAGAACTACTATGTGAACATTGCCACGGTGGATGTGGTTGGCAATGAGCGGCTGCTGGCGGACGACCTGATCCTCTACCGGCAGGCACCGGGCGCGGCCGCGGCCATGGCCTATGCCGCCGGCACGGCTACCGGCAGCGGCGAGGTTTACCCGGGCCAGGCATGGCCGGTGGCGGTGCGGGTTGCCGACGCGGCCGGGCTGCCGGTGCCGGGTGCAGCGGTGAACTTCGCGGTGCTTGCCGGTGACGGAACGTTGTCGACCTCGGCCGCGAGCACCGGACTTGACGGCGTGGCGCGGGTGCTACTGACTGCCGGCGCGCCGGCAGCGGCAACGGTGGTCCGCGCCACTTCCGGCGGTATGGCGCCGGTTGCTATCAGCGTGCTGGCTACGCAGCCGCCCCCGGTGGCGCTGCGCCTGCTTATGCCGGCGTCGGCCAGCACTGATGATACGGTTGCGGTGACCGTCGAGGCGCTGGCGGCTGACGGGACGGTTGACGCCGGCTGGCAGGGCAACGTGACGCTTACGGCCGCGGAACATGGCGCGCATGCCGGCACGCTGCGCGGGACGTTGACGCGGACCCTGGCCTCCGGCCGCGGCACCTGGCTGCTGGGCAACAGCGAGGCGGAGGCGGTGACGCTGACCGCGACGAGTGCGACGCTGACCCCGGTGAGCATCGCGGCAGCGCTGCCGTTCACGGCGGGCGCGCCGGCGCAGCTGCGCCTGACTGCGCCCGCCACGGCGGTTGCCGGCAGTGCCGCGGCCGTGAGTGCGACGGTGCATGATGCCGGCGGCAATCCCTGCCTGACGGATGGCACGACGGCAGTGACGGTGACCGCCGGCGGCAACGCGTACGTGTCGCTGGCCGGGCCGCAGCGCGTCACCGGCGGCGCGCTGGCGCTTACCGTGCATGATCTGACCGCGGAAACGGTGACGGTGCAGGCCGCGGCGGCCGGCCTGCCGGCGGCGGCGGCGCACCTGACATTCATCCCGGCGGCGGCGGTCAAGGCGGTGGCCACACCGTGGCTCAGTGTGCCGGCCGGCGAAACCGCTCCCGTGACCGTGGACATACGCGACGCGTACGGCAACCGCGTGACCGGTGATGCCGGGCGTGCGGTCGGCCTGCAGCTGAGCGGCACGGCGCAGGTGTTGAGCAGCACGCTGACCGCGGCCGGGCAGGCCCGGTTTGTCATAACCGATACGTACGCCGGTGATATTACCCTGACGCCATCGTCGGCCGGTCTGACGGCGGTCGGCGGCACAGCGCACTTCTACGCCGGTACCGACACGCTGAGCGCGGCCACGGCCCTGGCCTTTGACGCCGCTGCCTACACTGCCACCGCCGGCAGTGCGCGGCAGGTGACGGTGCGGGTGCTGGATGCGCGCGGGCAGACGGAGGCCGCGGATAACGGGCGGAGCATCACGCTGACGACGGCGGGTGCTGCGCAGGCCGCGGCTGCGGTCGTGGCGACCGTCGACGGCCTGGCGGTGTTCACGGTGACTGACACCGTGGCGGAGAGCGTGCTGCTCACGGCCACGGCGGCGGGACTGCGCAGCGGCACGGCGACACTGGCAGTGGCGCCGGCGGCAGCGGCGGCAGTGCGCGCGACCGCGCCGGCGAATGTCGACTGCAACGCGGTCGCCGCGCTGGCGCTGGCGCTGACCGACGCGCACGGCAATGTTGTCAGCGCGGATAACAGTTCGCTGGCTGACCTGGGGGCGGCGCGCGGCACGGTCGGCAATGCCGGACCGCTCACCGCCGGGCAGCGGACACTGACCATCACGACGCCGCAGGCGGGTCCGCTCGCGGTCGTGCCGCGTATCGGCGCGCTGGCCGGCGAGACGCTGACCATCAACGTGCTGAGCGGCGCCCCGGTGCGCCTCGCCGCGCTGGCGGCGGACACGGCGCTGCTCAACGCGGCGAGCCCGCTGGTGCTCGAAGTGCAGGATGCGGGGGGCAACCGCGTGGCGACGGACAACGGGCGGCAGGTGATGCTGCTGCTCGGCGGTAATGCGACCTCGCCGGCACAGGCGGGGGCCTACACGGTTGACGGGCGCATTACCACCACCATTACCGGACTGGGCGCGGGTGACATCACGGTCTACCCGATGGCCACCGGCCTGAGCACCCTGAGCGATACGCTGCGCGTGGTGGCGCCGCCACCGGCGCCGGCGGCCGCGCGGGTCGTGGCGCTGTGCGGCGCGGGGGTGATCTCCATCGACGATACCGCCAGCGTGCGCGTCGAGGTGCGGGCGGCGGATGGCACGCTGCTGATGACTGATACGACGACGGTGGTGCGGCTTGCCGCACCCGCCGGGGTCAGGGTGGTGCCGGCAGAGCAGGTGGTGAGCGGCGGCAGTGCGACCTTCGCGGTCGGCACGGACAATGTGGGCAGCATCACGCTCACGCCGGCGGCGGGTGCGCTGGCGACGACGGGTGCCACGCTCGAGGTGCGCGCCGGTGTGCCGGTGGCGGTGCGTCTGGCGGGCCCGGCCACGGCTGTTGCCGGCGGCGGCGCGGCGGCACTGGCCGTCAGGATTGAAGACCGCGCCGGTAATGTCTGCGACGGGGCCTGGACGGTGGCGCTGGCGGCCACGGGCAGCGCGACCGTGCCGGCGACGGTCACCACCGCGGCCGGACTGGCCATCGTGGCGGTGCAGGACGCGGTGGCGGAAACAGTGACGGTGACGGCGACGGCGGCGGGGATGAGCGGCGGCAGCAGCAGCGTGCAGTTTGTGCCGGCGACCCCGCAGCAGCTGACGCTGACGGCGCCGGCCACCGCCGCGTACGGCAGCACGGTACCGGTGAGTGTGACGGTGCGCGACGGGGCCGGCAATCCCGTTGCGGTGACCGGCAGCGTGACGCTGACAGTTGACGCCGGCAGCGTGACCCCGGCGACGCTGGCGTTGAGCGGGGCGACGGCGACGGGGAGTGTGCAGTTTACGCGGACCGGCGTGCTGCACCTGCGCGCGGTGTGGAACACGCTCACCGCGACGGCGGCGGTGCAGGTGCTGGTGCCGCCGCAGACGGCGGCAACCATCGCGGCGGCGGCACAGGTCACGGTGAAACTGCCGGCCGGGGTCATCGGCGATTCCTGCGTGCTCGACGTGCGCACGGGGGCTGACGCGGCGGCAGGCCTGTCGCTCGGCGGCATTGTCGGTGAACCGGTCGAATTATTCCTCTATGACGCAGCCGGCGACACGGTAACGGCTGACTTCGCCGCGCTGGTGACGGTGGAAGTTGCCTATGCCGATGCCGACCAGAACGGGATGGTCGACGGCACGAACATCGCCGAGCAGACCCTGCAACTCTGCCGCTGGGAGAACGGGGCCTGGGTGGTGGTGCAGGACGGCGGGCGTAATGCCGCCGATCCGGTGCGCAATGTCGTGGTTGCTGACCTCAAACATTTCTCGCAGTATGCCATCCGCGTGTCGGCGGATACAGGCGCGCCGGGGGGCGAAATCATCGCCTACCCGAATCCGTGGAAATCGACCTACGCCAGCGAGCGCATCGTCTGGGCCAACGTGCCGACGGGCGTGCCGGTGCGCCTGGAAATCTACACCATCGGCGGCGAGAAGGTCATCGACGGCGAACTGACGCTCGGGGCGAATCAGCGCATGGAGTGGGACCTGCGCAACCGCGGCGGCGGTATGGTGGCCAGCGGCATCTACATCTACCGCATCAGCGGCGGCGGGGTGGAGAAGATCGGCAAGATTGCGGTTATCAGGTAGCCGCGGCAGTTGACAATTGCCATCGGTTGTGATATAAGATTCACGCTTTCGGGAAACTGAAGAGCGGCAGCACAATGGGGGCGTGGTGCAGTGGTTTAGCACGTCGGCCTGTCAAGCCGAAGGTCGCGGGTTCAAATCCCGTCGTCCCCGCCATTTTTTTGTATCGGTTGCCGGAAATCCGGCAGTATGTTCTTGTGCTTTTCAATATAGGGGATTGTGTGAAGTTTTTTTTTGCGAATATATTCCACTAACAATCGTTTATCGCTATAAAAAATAATAAAATATGCAAAAAAATATCACTGAAAATACATGAATTAGCAAGAGGTATGTTTTTTGCTAACATACATCTATATTGGTATCTGCAAATACCATTAGCTGATTTTGGCTGAGGAGAAGCATTATGAAAAAGATGGCAAATTACCTCTGGGCGCAGTTGCTGATTATGTCAATTGTGCTTTTGACTACAGGCGCTGCACATGCAGGGGTGAATGTCTCGAGTATCACTAAGGTCTCGAGTGGTAGTAACATCGCCATGGGTGGTTGGGCGACCTTGTTCTCCTTTACTGTGACAAATACAGATACGGCTAATGCGACGTTTAACACGTTTAACATATCGGTGACCCCTGCATCTGTTTCTTCATGCAGTCCGCCGATTGTAAACGTTGCAATATCTGCAGGTTCACCAGGGATAAATCCTCAAACTGCAATCAATATGCTTTCTGAAACTATTACGGTCGGGGATGTCATTACCGATGGGAGTAGCACGACGTACTACATTGCCGTTCAGGCAAAGGGGGACGGGCTTCAAGATGAAGACAAGTTTACTGTCACGGTAAGTAATTTTACTTTTACCCGATATACCGGTCCCTTCACTGCAACTCGTACACAAAGTTATGATCTTACTGTCGAGATGGGATTCTCGGCGATTCTTGGAGAAGGATACTATTGGACGATTCCAGCCCACTCCCATCCCGTTGCTTTGTTTGAGTTTGGTGATATGTCCGGCAGTGGACAGTTTGTAACATCCGTTGATCCTCCTGGGGGGAATACCACAATCAACGAATTTAATTTGACTATCGTTGACACCGATGCAGTGGCGAAATACGCGATGCTTTCAGCAATGGGAGAATTCGGCAACGTGTCGTCCGGAGAAACTATTCCCAATCCAACGAACATCCAATTGAACGACTTGTATACTTCGCTAGTGATCAGTAATTTCAAAAACATTGCCATCTACGAGGACGTAGATGGCAATCATTGCTGGACGCCTTCCGACAGAATTGTTGGTTCTCCGACGATTACCTATGGGATAGATCCGCTGACTGGTTTGCATAAGATTAACTTGAAATCAACAGTCGCGGTGCCGGAAAGTGATGATGATAGTACCTATCTTCTGTGTATCGCTACTGCCTCAGGGTGGGGGGAGAACAAAGTAGGGTATGGCGACGAGTTTTCTGTATACATTGATTCGATTGTTATGAATACTTCGCATCCGGTTGTTGATGACTCGATGTCAGTCGCGGGTGGCGGCGACGGGGAAGTAAAGAGTGGTATGCTCTACACGGTGGTGGGACCTATAACCACTTACTCCGATTCAAAATTCACTCCATCGATTGACGGGCGGGCACTTGATGTGACCCGTGGCGTGCGCATGCTGGACGTTTTCTTTGGTTTGCCGACGGAAGACCCGGTCACCGGAAACACCAATAACACGTTTCTTGATTTTATTCCTGATGCGGTATTGGGCATAGACGCCACAGGAGGCCCTTCCCAGCCATGGTTGCAGGAGGTGAGCAATTGGCCGGCGGCAAGCTCGCAGGCATTGGAACAAATCAGGATATGTTTTGAACATGGCGGGTCTCGCCGATTCTCGCCGTCTGATTTGCGTGCGTTGACCGGCGATAAGCATAGCGGGGTACAAGTATATCGCGATTATAACCCGCCGAGCGGAGCTGGTTCCGACGAATCACGAAACGGTATGCTTGATCCGCTTGATGAACTTATCCCCATTGCTGTTTCCGACTGCATCTGGACGGAATTTGATACCGGGGCTGAGTTGAAACTGGTACTTGATAATGGGGAAAAACTTCCCTTGACTGGGTGGCATTCAACCTACAACACTCGATTGGGGGCAAGCAGCACCATCAATAACGCGGGCCCTGACTTTTTTGTGACGATTTTGTTGTCTGAGGATGCTGATTACGGGGACTCGTTTACGGTACGCGTGCCGGGAGGCGGACTGACGTTCTCCAACGGAACCTCCAATCCGACCCCCAAGACACTTTCCGTGCTGAGTGATACATTCCTGGTAAGTGTGCCAACAATGTTCTACGATATGACCGAATATTGGGCAAACCCTGGAGAAATCACGGAACGCAGCGAACCGTATGCAGTTCTCGGCTTGAATGTTTCGGACACACCGACTGATACAGCGTATCTCAAAAGTGTTGGGATCTATATCCAGAACATTTCCGGCGGCACCGACTTTACTGTTGATGATCTGATGCCGCTTGGGGACACTATTTATTCTGGTGTTGCCCTTTATCGGGATTGTGATACTCATCCGCAGAACACCAATGGTCAGTTTGATCCGGGTATTGATATCTGCCTGCCGTTGAACGGTACGGAGTCATGGGCGTTTGGCCAGTACAATGACCACTACAATGATCATTTTACCCGGCTTACCGTTGCGGATTCTACATTCACGTCAGTGCCTAATGACGACCTTGGGGCGAACGGTGGGCCTGACTTTTTTATCGTTATCCGTACGTCGTCAACGGCAAGTAATGGTCATGATTTCCGAGTGAAGATGGTTGATCCAGCGGCGGTGGTGTTTGAAAATGCTTCCGGAGCAGTATCCTCTATTTCATTCCATAACGCTGATCCGGCAACCAACGGAATAATCGCGTATTACGACCCGACGGCTACGTACTATGCAGCCGGGAGTTTGCCGCCGGCATGGCTGGTGCTTGAATCCTGGGATCCCGCCTACACCCACGACTGGTGGAGTTTCACTTCAAACACGATTCGTATTACGGCAATTTCTGCCCTGTCGATTGAGGATTACACGATTCCCGGTCAGCTGGTGGATGTTCAGAGTGATGCGGTTCCAGTTTTCGGTATCAATATCTCCGATGGCACAGATGGAAACGAATTGCTGACAGGAGTCACGGTCCGTGTCAGTGATGGTGGAACGGCTGGCAATTTTACCACCTCCGATCTTGCTGCACTGACCAGTGGGCTTGCAAGCGGTATTAGCCTTTATCAGGATAATGGGGATTCCCATGGTATATTCGACGCTAACGATGACATTGTGCAGTGCGGCACGTTGAATTGGACGGCAAATGGAGAAGTTACACTTGCGCCGACCGCAGGGGTGGCCATTCCCGATGACGACAGCGGCAACAACGCCGGCGCCGATTTCTTTGTTGTTTTTCGCACGAGCGCATCGATTAACTACCTCGACGATTTCGTGTTATCCCTTGTTCCTCGCGGGGTTCAAACGAATTTGAGCTATTCGGATCCGACAGTCACCGATACAACTCATGTACTTACATGCCGGGTGCCTACTTTCCTGACGGACCTAACCACTAGCGAACAGAAAATTGGAGCGAGCAGTGATCCGTTTGCTGTTATCGGCATAAACATGAACGACCAACTTAACAACCTTGCCGATGGACAGGATACGTTTGCCAAATTGACGGTGGCGTTCTCCAACATTGGAGGAGATCTTGCGTTTACCAGCAGCGACTTGGCGGCACTGCTGAATGATACAAGCAGTGGCATATCGGTGTGGATTGATCAGGGCTCAAACAACGTGGGTTCGTTTGACCGCAATACGGATTTGATGGTTCCACTCACCGTCGCGCCCGTGTGGTCGGGAATCGGTGACTCGCTGGTGGTACTATTGGATATTGCCGATCAGGCGATTCCTGGTAATGATACGGGCGATAATGCTGGCGTGGATTTTTACGTGGTAATCCGCAGCAGCGGGAGTATCAGTTATGATGATAACTTCAGCGTGTCCGTCGTACCGCAGGGAGTTGAGTATTTCAGCGGCAAATCATTAAAAACTCTGACGACGAATTCCATTACCTCAAACGCGGTCACCTCAACCGAACTGACTGACCTGGTGGGCAGCGGCGGCGCGTGGATCGAGTCGCACGGCGATACCCTGCCGATCATCGGTATCAACGTTTACGACGCTCCGTCCGGCAGCGAGTACATCAGCCAGATCACCCTGCGTTTCCGCAATACGGGCACAGCCCTCGGGGTGTTCGATGACAGCGATCTGGCGGCGCTGAGCAGCGACGTGCTGGGCGGCATCCAGCTCTATCGCGATGACGGCACCACGGACGGGCAGTTCGACGCGGCCGACTCGCTTATCCCGCTCAACGGGGCGCAGTCGTTCTCGCCGCTCGGCATGGCCTCGGACTCCTACCAGGTGACCATCATGCCGTTCAGCACCGACGACGTGCAGCTGCCGGCGGACAACGTCACTGACGGCAATGTCGGGCCCGACTTCTACATCGTGGTCAAGACCAGCAGCACGATGCAGTACGGCGACGATTTCTTTGTCGAACTCGAGCAGAACGGCATCAGTTATTCCGCCGGCCCGGCGGCCGACACCATCGCCACCGGGGTCATCACCTGCCGCGTGCCGACGGTTATTACCGACCTGGCGACCGAGACGGGGAGCGTGTACAAGCGCGATAACAGCGATACCTTCGCCATCCTCGGCATCAACACCTGGGACAACGGGCGTGACGTGCACCTCAAGACGGTCAAGGTGACGTTCACCAACGTCTCCGGGTTTACCCTCAGCGACCTCAATGTGGCGCTCTATCGCGATGCGGGCGCGGCCAACGGCGTGCTCGATGCGCTGGACACGCCGCTGCTGACCACGCAGTCGTCCAACCAGAACGTCCTGACCCTGACCCTGGCGGCGACGGGCACGGACAGCAGCGTGCCCAATACCGACGCCGGTGTCGACCAGGGGGCGGATTTCCTCGTGGTTATCGGCACGACGGGGAGCGCCAACTGGAAGAGCGGTGACCGCTTTACCTACGCCATTGCGCCGGGCGGGCTCGAGTTTGAGACGGCGGCGCAGACCATCACCTCGCAGCGCAGCGGCTACTCGGCCAACAGCATTATCGGGGACATCACCCCGCCCAACTTCGTTTCGACCACCACCACCGACGCCGACCGTGTTTACCGGAGCGGCGACACGCTGACGTTCACCTCGAAATGGACGGAGGCGGTGACGGTGGTGGCGCTGTTCCCCGACACCACTATGGTCGGCAGCAACCAGGGAAACGGTAATTTCTACTTCAGTTACCCGGTGCCTACCCCGGTGACCGGGCTCGGCGACACGCAAATCTGGGTGATTGCCACCGACGCGCAGGGGAACACGGTGGCGAACAACACCTACGGGGTTGAGTTTGACACGGACGGGCCGTCGTTTGTCACCTGGGGCTGGGGGGACACGCCGCCAATCTACAGTGACGGCGACACCGTCACCCTCTACGCCTCGTTCAATGCCGATGCGGGTGCGGATGCCTACGGCACCGACTCCATCGTCGTCACGGCTGACTTCTCGGCGGTTGATTCGGCGTTCGATACCGCCAACGTTACGGTAACGCGCCTGGCTGCCGACCGGTGGAAGATCACCTACGTCATCAGCAGCGGCAACACGAAGGCCGACGCGGACACCATCCACGTGCGCCTGCTCGCACATGACTACGCCAACTACGCCAGCGATACCGGGGCGTGGCTCAAGCTCGACAATACCGGGCCGCAGATTACCGCGGTCACCTGGCTGCCGACGACCGGCGACCAGAATGTGCGCAACAGCAAGGTGGTGCACTTCACTTTCAACGTCAACGAGACGACCGATACCACCCGCACCGTGGTCGATTTCGGGCAGGTCGACGCGGGGTATCTCGCCGCCAATGTCGCCACGGTCAGCCCGAACGGTACCTTCTACGACATCACCTATACGGTTACCGCGGGGAATACGCGGCAGGATAACGAGCAGATCGCGGTGAGCATCACGCTGTACGATGCGGCCGGCAATATGACGACGGACAGCGCCACGGTCCGGGTCAACCTCGATAATACCAACCCGTCCGCGCTGATCACTTCGCCGGCGGATTCCACGGCGTTCAACTCGTCGCCCATCAGCATTTTCGGCACCGCCAACGACCCGGACGGCAACAGCGCCATCGACGGCAAACAGGCGTCCGAGGTGGCGGCAGTGCGCCTGCGTGTCATCGCTGACACCGGCGCCGGCCTGACGGTGCTCCCCGGCTACGGCGATACCACGGCGTTTTCCACTGCCGACACGGCGGCCGGCGAACTGGCCTACAGCAAGTGGCAGTTTGTCTTCCGCCCGACCGACACCGGCACCTATTACCTGAGCACGGTGGCGGTCGACCAGGCGGGCAACCCGGTCGCCTACGCGTCGGCGTTTGCCGACACGACGGTCATCCGCTATCTGCCGGCGCAGGCCGACCTGCTGCCGCCGACCATCAGCAACCTGCAGGCCAGCCCGAGCCCGTTCTCACCCAACGGTGACGGGGTCAAGGACACCACCTACATCCAGTACTCGCTGTCGGAGCAGTGCGCGACGGCGACCATCACCCTCAAAAACAGCAGCAACAGCACCGTGCGCGTGCTCACCGGCGATACCGGCGCGGGCGCCAACGAGGTCGCGTGGAACGGCCGCCATACCGACGGCTACATCCTCCCCGACGGGCTCTATACGTTCACCGTGCGCGCCGTCGATCCGGGCGGCAACAGTGCTCAACTGAGCGGTTCGGTACGCATCGCCACCGCCCTGCCGACCATCACCAGTGTGTCGGCCACGCCGTCGGAGATATCCCCGAACGGCGACGGGATCAACGAGAACAGCACGATCAGTTTCACCGTCGGCAACATGGCGTCGTCGGAACTGCTCGGCAATCTGACCTACACCAAGACGGCCGGCAGCGCGAGCGTTGCCACCACCTGGGCAAACCCGGTCTACACCCCGGTGTCGCCGTCGAAACTGGCACTGGTCACCCAGGAGCCGTTCACCTACAGCGTGAGCGTCACGGTGCAGGGGACGGACGCCAACGGCTTCGCGGTGAGCGACCAGTTCACCATCACCGCCAACACCGCCGCCAACACCATCATCACGACGGACAACGGCATCGCCTTCCAGACGGTGAGCAGCCTCAGCGTGGCGAACAGCGGGGCCGCGACGGGCGACGCCTTCGCCTATGACGCCAAACTGTACACCAATGTCGGCAGCGCGCTGCTGCGCGTGGTTGACGCGCTCGGCGCGTCGGTTACCTCGTCGGTCGTCCTCAGCCCGACCTTCATCGGCGCCGGCACCTACACCGGCCAGTGGCCGGCCGGGGCGCAGGCGGACGGGGTCTACACCTACCAGATCACCGTCATCGACGATTTCGGCAACGAGGCGGCGGCGTCGGGGAACATCACCTGCGCGTCGACCCGCATCGAATTGAGTGGCGTCGGGGCAACCCCCTACACCACCATCTCGCCCAACGGCGACCTGGTGCGCGACAACACCTTCATCACCTACACCATCAACAAACCGGCGCAGGTGACGGTGCAGATCTTCAGCGGCGCCACCGCGGTGACGACGCTGCAGGCGGACACCACGACGCGTGCGGCGGGGACCTACGCGGCGCAGTGGGACGGCGACACCAACGGCATCCTGCCGTCCGTGGCCAGCGGCGAGTACACCGCCCGCGTCACGGCTTACGACCCGGCACTCAACGAGTCGGTGCTGGGCGAGGTCACCATCACGGTCGACAACGAGCGGCCGGATACGCCGGTCATTATCTCCCCGCGCCAGGAGGCGACGGGCGACGGCAACAGCGACGGGCTCCCCGGCATCGGCGGTTTTGACGACGACAACGACGGCGCCGCCGACGCGGCCGATCCGGAGGTGCTGGCGGCGACAACCGACGCCACCCGTGACGGGATCGACAACGATTTTGACGGCGTCATCGATGAGGCGACGGAAACCTACGTGGCCGCCTGGGATGACAACGAGAACGGGATGCACGAGGAGCCCTACTTCGTTGCCAGCACCCCGGTTTCCGTCACCGGGACGGCGGAGGCGAACAGCACGGTAACGGCGTTCATCAACGGCGGCAGCGCCGGGTCGGCGACCACCGACGCCTTCACCTCGTTCACCATCGCCAACGTGGCGCTCAGCGAAGGGCTCAACCGCCTGACCGTGCGCGCCACTGACGGGGCGGGCAATGTCGGCAACGTCACGACACAGCAGCGCATCGTGCTCGACAGTATCGAGCCGGCCATCGACTATGTCGTGGCGGAAACCACGGTGATTGCCGCGGCGGAGACCGTGCGCACGACCGTCACGCAGTTCATCGTTTTCCTCGATGACGGGGCGCTCGGCAGCGGGGTCGACTGGACCAACTCGTCGGTGACCCTGTACAAGGATAACGCCCCGCAGCCGGTGACGGTGACGGCCGCCTACAGTGTCACCTACAGCCGCTGGTGCCTGACGGTGGTGCCGACGACGGCGCTGACCAGCATTGGCAACAACGGCAACTACGAGTTGCGGGTCTCCGCCCGTGACCGCCTCGGCAACAGCGGCACGGAGAACTTTGCCTTCACCTACCAGAATCTCACCCCGGTCATCAGTACGCCCGCAACGGGGACGACGGTTGACAATGTCAGCGTTTCCGTCACCGGGCAGGCGCTGGCGACGTCGAGTGTTTACCTCCAGTATTCGTCCGACAGCGGGGCGACCTGGACGTCGACCGACTCGGTGGCGGCGCATGCGACGCTCAACCTCTTCAGCAAGACCCTGACCCTGCCGGCGGCGGACGGCGCCTACACCCTGCGCGCCTACTCGGAACTTGCCGGGGCGGTCAGCGACTATTCCAACAGCGTGGTCGTCTACCTCAACCGCACCTTCCCCACGGTGGCGATTTCCAGCCCGGCTGACGAGAGCGACACCAACGGCTACCCGATGGTGATCACCGCGCAGCTGACCGCCGGGGCCAGCCCGACGTATGTGCGTTTCGGGGCCGACCTCAATGGCGACGGCAGCAGCGACACGTATTATTACGACGCGGTGCAGCCGTTCCAGTGGCTGTTCTACCCGCCGACCCCCAACCGCGAGTACACCTTCCGCACCTGGGTGAGCAAGGGCGGGGACACCGGTTCCGCCTCGTCTGCGGTCGACGTGATGTACGATACGGTGCTGCCGACGGTGATTTCCGTGCCCTCGGCCGGTTCCTACATCACCGATACCCCGACGTATGTCGAGATCATCGTTTCCGATACGCACTCCGGGGCGGACTTCACCCGCACCACGCTGCGCCTCTATCAGGCGGGCGTGCAGGTCTCGGGCGGCACCGTGCCGGTGAGTGCGACGACGCTGCGCCTCATCCTGGCCGCGCCGCTGGCCACCAGCGGGCAGTGCAGCATCGCCTACACGGTCTACGACAAGGCGGGCAACACGCGCACGGGGGCGGACACCTTCACCTTCGTGCAACTGGGTGACAGCAGCACCACCTTCTATCTGGTGACGACGGCGGGCCTGTCGATGGCTATCGATGACGGTGCGGATACCCGCTACGCCATCCGCTCGCTCTGGGTCAACATCCCCGACCCCAACGCGGGCAATGCCATCGCCCTCTACGATGCGCAGGGGGCGCTGGTGGCCTCTGATACGACGGCCGGTGTTGCCGTCGACCAGTTCCGCAGCTGGGGAGTCAACGGCAACCTGACGGAGGGCAAGTACACCATCCGGGTAACGCAGCCCGATATGCTGCCCAACGTGGCGCAGGTGTCGTTTACGCTCGACACGACGCCGCCGACGATTACCACTTCGCCGGAGACCGGGGTCTACACGTCGAGCATTGATCCGGTCTATGCCTACATCGCGGACACGGCGACCCACGGCAATTACCCGTCCGGGGCCGACTATTACGGCTGCAGCATCACCCTGACCTGGCCGGGCGGCGTTGAGGGGCCGGCGGGCACGGTCGACGCGGCCAATGGCCGGGTCACCCTCTCCTCGCAGGTGGTGGCAACTGACGGCACGGAAGACGGCGCCGCTTCGCTGACGATTACCGCGGTTGACGCGGTCGGCAACGCTGCCGTGCGCACGGTCAACTTCTTCTACGATTCGAAGGATCCCGCAGTCCGGGCCGCCGACCCGTACCTTTACTGGACGTCAACCGACACCACACAGGCCTACCTGACGCTGAGCAACGGTTCGATTACCGAGCAGGACGTGGCGGTGGTGGCGGTGGCGCTCACCGACTCCTGGCTTGACCCGGCGCAGACGTCGGTCAAACTCTACAACAGCAGCAACACGCTGGTGGGCGGCACCGCCGGGCGCACGGGCGACACCTACTACTGGCGCCTGAGCAATCCGCTCAACACAGTCGGCGAAGCCGGAACCTACTACCTGCGCCTGACGGCCTACGACCTGGCCGGCAACGCGATCACCAGCCAGATCAGCTTCGCCTACTCGCCGGTGGACATCGAGCGCGACATTGTCGATTATGCCACCATTGAGGATACGCCAAGCAAGACGGGGGTGCAGACACGGCAGGTGGAGCCGGACGGCGACTGGCTGCCGGTCCTGCGCCTGCGCCTGCGCGATACCAACCTCATCGCCTGGCTGCAGGGGCTGCGCGTCGATCTCGTCGATTCGGGGACGCCGGGCAACCTGAGCAGCAGCGACTTCACCCGGCGCACGGCGGCGGCAGGGAGCATTGTCGCCCTGTACAACGATGCCGGGTCGCGCACCGGCTACTTCGACGCCGGGGACGCCCTGGTGGCCGCCAACTACCTGCTGCCGGAGAGCGGCTACGACACGGCCATCATCATCGCCCCGACGGCGCCGCAGCAGGTGCTCGACACCTACACCTACTTCTACGTGGTGCTCAAGGGGAGCCGGAGCATGGACTTTGACGACGACTTCGTCGTCCGGGTGCCGCAGAACGGGCTCTTCCTCAACATCGGGGCGAAGAACGACACGGCGTCGACGAACATCTACACGGCCAACATGCCGACGTTCTATAACGACCTGGTGACCGCCACCCCGCTCAACAGCAACTGTTCGACCGCGGTGATCGGCATCAGCGTGCACGACAATGTCGGCGGCAACGCCAATGCCATCCAGCAGGTGAAGGTGAAGTTCACCGGCGGTCCGAGTTTCAGCCAGTTCGACCTCGCCCCGCTGAGCAACGGTTCGGCCAGCGGCGTTTCGCTGTACCGCGACGACGGCGACGGGGTGTGGGATGCGGGCGACGTGTTCATCGCCCCGAGCAGTGTGCCGACGTGGAGCTATCCGAACATCGCCACGCTCAACTTCAACAACGTCTTTGTCGGCGCGAACGTGCGCGGCGACTCGTACTTCGTGGTCGTCCGCACGAGCACGTCGATCCAGACGGGTGACACGTTCCAGGCAATCATCCCCGCCGAGGGGCTGATCTTCAACAACGGCGAGCGCGCGGAGAAGGGGTGCACCACCGCAGTCATCACCGCCAATGCCGACTACGATTCGCCGACCGGGCGCTTCACCGGTCCGGCCAACGGCAGTTTTCTCACCAACGACGCGCAGGTCAGCCAGACCAAGGCCGACCTGGTCTTCTTCATCGACAACACCTCGTCGATGCTGGGAGACATCACCGCGGTCAAAAACAACATCACCACGTTCGCCAACGATCTGGCGACCGCGGGGATCGACTACCAGCTGAGTTTGTACGCGTACAACGATCCGGGTGCGGCGCCGCCCGACACGTACGTCATCTACTACGGCAGCACCACCGACGTGAACACGTTCAAGGGCTGGGTGGCGCAGATTGACGCGCACAACGGCAACGCCCAGGACGAGATGGCCACCGAGGCGACGGTCGCGGCGCTGAACACCGGGGCCGATACGGCGGTGCCGTTCCGCTCGGGGGCGACCAAGTTCTTCATGTACTTCACCGATGGCGGCGTCTATGACAGCGTCGAGGGCGGGCCGTACACCCTGGACGAACTGCCGACGCTGCTGAACAGCAACCGGGTGACGCCGTACTTCATCTACAACCCGGCCAACCCGGCCAATCCGTCGGGCGGCGGCGGGCTGACCGCGGCTGACGAGTTCGAGCCGATCGCTCTGGCGACTGATGCGGAAACCGCCAACATCAGCACGGGGATTGCCACCATCCTCGACAACCTGGCTGCATCCATCAGCACGAAACTGAGCGTGTCCCGCCTGATCGGCACCGCGCAGGATGAGGGCGGGGCCGGTCTGCGCGAGGTGCGCCTGGTCTACCAGAATGCCGCCACCGGCGTCTATGCCGCCGATTCGCTGACCGTGATTGCGACGCAGACGTCGGACGACAGCTGGTCGTGGTCGTTCAACATCCAGGCGCTGAACCTGGCGGACGGGCGCTACAACTTCTACCTCCTTGCATGGGACAACCTGGGGAACGGCGGCGACACCCTCGACACGCTGGTCATCAACATCGACAGCACCAAGCCGCAGGTCGAGGTGCTGAACATCCTCAACCACAGCAACCTGCCGTACGGCATGCCCGGCATGCTGCAGTTCACCGGTCTGGCGCATGCCACCGGCAGGTTCCTCAGCGGCGCCAGCGTGGCTGACACGGCCAGCATCAAGTCGGTGGAAGTGTCGACGGACAACAGCACGTGGAGCACGCTGGTGTTCGGCGGCGACGGCCTCGACAACGACGGTGACGGTCTCACGGAAGAGGAACCGGGGAGCAGTTTCGGCACCAACGACGACTGGCAGTTTGCCATCGCCGGTGTGCCGGGCGACTGGTGGTATGACGACCTGACCGGCCAGTCGGGCGTGTACGAACCGGGCATCGATGACGTCTACCTCGGGGTCTACCCCGATACCGGGTACTACAAGGGCTCCAATGCCGTGCTGTCGGCAGGCGCCAACAACGTTGCTGACGCGGTCTTCGGCGGCCGGCTCTACGCGCTGTACGACGAGGATATCAGCGACACTGACCGCACGGACGAGATCGTCCGCTGGGTGCACTGGTACCGGCCGCAGACCATCGGCGACGTCACGCTCTACTTCCGCGTGACCGACAATGCCGGCAACCAGACGGTACTGCCATACACCTTCACCTGCACGCAGTCGGTGTCAGCGACGGTGACGGACTACACGCTGAGCGCCGCCCCGGATACCCGCTACCTTGAATCGCTGTCGGAGCCGAAGGCGGTGCTGGCGCTCAACATCAGCGACGGGGCGGGCGGCACGGACAAAATCGACACGCTTGCGGTGCGCCTGACCAGTGTCAGCGGCACGTTCCGCAGCAGTGACCTGGCCGCGCTGGCGACAAACGCAACCAGCGGCGTGATGCTCTATGCCGACAACGGCTCGGTCAACGGCTTGTTCGACGCTGCCGACCAGCCGGTGGCACTCGCCATCACGCCGGTGTGGGCCTCGGGTGCCGCTCTCGCGGCAGGGGCCTGTGACACGGTTACCTTCGTCTTCGCCAGCGGGCTGGACATTCCGGATGGCGACCTGACCGCCGATTCCGGTCCGGACTACTTTGTCGTGGTGCGCAGCAGCGGCACCATCGGCTACAAGGACGACTTTACGGTCAGCATCCCGGCCGGGAATATCACCCTGCTGTCGGGGCCGCTGTCGGCGACCGGCACGACGGGGACCATCACGGCCAAGGTGCCGGTGACGGTGACGCCGCTGGCGACGGGCACGACCTGGGTCGGGCGCAGCGACTCGCAGGCGGTGCTGGCGTTCGCGGCGACTGACAACGCGGCCGGCGCGCCGGTGTTGTCGCAGCTGACCCTGACCTTTGCCAATGTCGGCGGCGATGCGGCCTTCACGCCTTCCGACCTGCAGCCGGTTACGGCCCTGGGCAGTTCGGCCACCGGCGGGGTGGGCATCTACACGACCAACTCGGTCGGGTTCCCGGCCTGGTTGAACATCAACACCGTCACCTGGGTGGGCAACACCCTGGTGCTGACGCTGTTCGAGGACGGGGTGGTGGCCCACGGCACCGAGACCTACACGGTCTATGTCCGGCCGGGTGCGACCATCAGCGACAACGACGACTTCACCGTGGCGATTGCGTCCGACGGCATCCAGTTCACCGATGGCGGCAACCGCACCCCGGTCTGCACGAAAACCGGGACGACGGGCACGATTATCGCCGACGGCACGAATCCGTCGATCAGCGGTGCCGGGGCGGTGCTGCTCAATAACCAGGTTGTGCTCGACAACCAGACAGAGACCGTGTACCAGTTCACCAACGTTACCGTGGCTTCGGCCAAGGTCCATGATGCCCTCTCCGGGTTGCAGGCCGCTTTCTCCCGGCTGGCAATCGATACCGACATGGTGGCACCGTCACCTGCCGGCGAGTATTATCATGACGGCAACGGCACGCTGTTCTGGCTGAGCAATCCGTACGCGGAAACCCGCGCACTGACCACGGCGGCGGTGCAGACAACGCTCAGCCGGGTGGTGGAGGACGCTAATTCACTGGTTGTGCGCGACGGGGACTACCGGGATGTTACCGCTCTGCTGGGGGCGGCCGCGACACGCGGGTCTAACCGGGTTACCTTTACGAGCATCAGTGTCGCCGACTCGGGGATTTACACATTCCTGTATGACCCGGTGGCGCTGGATACGCCTCCGGGCAACTACCTGGCGGTACTCTCCCTGATGGATGTGGCGGGGAACCAGTCGACGGAGACCTACCCGTTTGTGTTCAAGCAGGGTGACGTGGTCAATCCTGAAGTTCTTTCGCTCAATCCGGCCGGGAGCGACGTGGTCGGCTCGCTGAGCAAGGTGGCAATGCTGGTCTATGACGCGCAGGCGGGCATTGACTACAACCGTTCTACCCTGACGCTGACCGGTCCGCTGGGCGCCATCAGCACCAGCAAGGACTTCAACAGCACGACGGGCAAGTTCGACGCGTTGCTCAATACGGCGCTGGCTGCAGACGGCACGGCGGATGGTACGTACCAGTTCGTATACCGCTTGTACGACAATGCCGGCAACCTGACCAGCGACACCATCAGTTTCACCTACAACTCGTCGCTGCCGCAGGTACTCAATGGCGTTGAGGATGCGGCGACAACGCGCAAGGCCGGGGACGTCATCACCATCAAGATAGGGTGTGTCGAGTCGCGCTCCGAGCGCAACCTGATGCTGGTCTCGGCGGGAACGGACAGCTACGTGGTGCTTGACCCGCCGGATACGCGCTGGATGGCGGCGGATACCTCGCTGTACACCATGCGGACGGTGTCTTCAGCCTCCCAGACCTACAGCGATGCGTCCTCGTGGCGGCTTGATTACCATGCGGGGAGCAACCGGATGCGGGCGTATGCCCCGGCCGGGTCGAGCGTACGCGCTGTGCCTGCCGGCGACAGTTTGTCCGCGACCTACACGTACCCGTCAACCTACGGTGCGGCGACCGCGGACATCGGCCAGCTGATCCAGGGGATCACCCTCTACGACGACGGTGATTCGCTCATTGATGGCAGCGGGTCGGATGGCGGCGACGAGCGCCGGCATGACGGATATTACACCGGGCGCTACACCGTACAGCCGGGAATCAACACGACGGCGGCGGAAGTGACCGGTAAATTCAGCAACCGGGTCAATCAGGCAGCGGATGCCTTGACGTTTGGCTCTGTTTCCATCGACTCGCTGGAACCGGCGCTCTCGGGTCTGACGGCGTCCCCGGTGGTCTTCAATCCGCAGCAAAATGAGGTGACGCAGATCCGCTTCCGCGTCAACGAGGCCTGTGCGGCAATCACGGTCAACTTTACGGATTCCACCGGGGTGACGGTGCGCACCATTGCGCTGGGGAGCAGCACGCAGAATGAAATCACCCTGTCGTGGAACGGGCGGAACAATGTCGGACAGATATTGTCGCCCGGGGTGTATCCGTACACGATTACGGTCAGCGACCTGCTGGGCAACAGCGCCTCGATCAACGCTTCGGTGACGATCTCCTACGTGACGCTGACCGTGGAGAACATCCGCCTGACGCGCAGTACCATGCTGCTGCCGATCAACGACGGGGTGGGCGACGTTACTCAGGTGTCGCTGGATGTCTATATGCGCAACGCCGATACGCCGTCGCTTTGGGCGATGGGCCTGACCTATGTCGACGATTCGCTGGGGACGGTGCTGACCGACAGTCTCGGCAGGGCCGTTCCCGGCGGCATGGATGCCGACGTCGAGCCGTATGCGCTGATCAACGTTTCTCTCTACCAGAGCGACGGGACGCTGGTTCGCGTTCTTGATAATGATTACACAGCCGGTGTGGATATGGACGATGTCTACTGCTTTGAAGTCGGGCCCGGGGACGACAATACGGGGAATGACTACGACAATCTGGTGCAACTCAGGGATGCGGCCAACGGGGTCTCCGGTGACGGAATCTTCATGGGGACGTTGGCCTTTGAATTGATTACGGCGTTGCCGACCGAAGGCACCTACCTGCTGGTGGCGCAGTACGAACTGGTGCGCAAGGACATTGTTCCCTCCGGTCTGACAGGGTACCATGCCAAACCGGGGTATATCACCGGCAAGCAGACGAACCCGGATAACCCGGCCTCGACGGCAATCCGCGTTTCGACGCTTAATGCGCCGGAGGATGATGCGACGCCGCCGCAGGTGAGTCTGGTAAAAATCACGCAGAGCGGTGGTGACGAGGCAAACATCACTGCGGCGACGCCGACCCTGTATCAAGGCGTTACGCGGGCCACCGTGATTCTCGACGACGGGTTTGACGGCTCCGGCCTCGATCTCGCCAATTCCACCATCCGGATGAAGGGACCGAACAGCACCCTGCTGGCCGGCACGCAGAACAACGACGGGAGCAGCAGCATCTGGTGGCAACTGAGCAACACGGCGCTGGAACCGGGCGCGTACACGGTTGAGGTTGTCGGCAGGGACAATGCGTCGAATGCGGGGGCGATGTCGACCTATTCCTTCACGCTCGGCGACTTCCAGCCGCCGTCGGTCATCTCGTGGACGTACAACAGCGGCCAACCGCTGACCACCAATGCGCAGGTGGCGGCGACCATCAGCAAGGTGTCGGCAACGCTGCAGGACCAGGTGTATGGCGGCGGGTTGAATCTGGCTGCCTGTACCATCGGTCTGTACGATGCCAACGGCATACTGGTGAGCGGGGCGCAGAGCAGTGACAGCATTGCCACCCTCACCTGGACGTTGAGCCCCACGCTGCCGCAGTCGACGCAAGTCGACAGCAGTTATCAGGTGCGGGTTGCCGCGGTTGACGCCAGTGGCAATGATTCGCAGTACACGCTCAACTTCACGCAGCAACGCCAGGCCAATGCCAGCAACATCACGCTGGCGGCTAACTCGTTCGGTTGCACCCCGGGGGTGATTTCTCCGAACGGTGACGGCCGGCAGGACGTGGCACAGATCTCGTTCATTGCCACCTCCTGTGACACCATCGTGCCGGTGCTGCAGTTCTTCAACGGCATCAATGCGTTCAGCACAGTTGATACCTCGGCCAGTGCGATGGGACGTCTTGATTCGACCGTGCTGGGCGGCGGTCTTTCGCGGTACAGCGTCACGTGGAACCCGGGCGCAGCGCTCACCGTCGGCGTGTACAACGTCGAGGTGAAACTGGGGAATCGGATCAACGGCAACATCGTGCCCTATCCGACAAGCCTGGGGTGGATTATCTGGGACACGCTCATCGACACGCCGTCCGTGACGGCGCCGACCGACAGCGCCACGGTAAGCAGCAACAGCCTGACGTACGCGCTGACCGTGGAAGGCACCTACGCCACCAGCGGCGACAGCGTGTACGTGCGGACGACGACGGCGGCGGGCGGGGTCACCACGACGGCGCTGGCCATCAGCGGCAGCGCCTACACGACCGCGGTGACCATCACCAGCGGCTGGAACACCATCGAGGTCTGGTCGGCCGATACCGCCGGCAATGTCAGCGGCATCACCACGCGACGGGTGCGCCTGGTCAACGGCTCGAGTGCCACCGACCTGACGGTCACCATCGGCAACGGCACCGACCGCGAACCGGTGCTCAACGTCGGGGAAAACCTGACCATTGGTTTGCCGTACGGCACCACGGCCGGCGGGCTCAACATCTACTCGACCGACGGGCGCGTGGTCGGGAGCGTGCAGGCGGTGGACAGCGACGGTGACGGGTATGTCGACCGGGTCGTCTGGAACGGCACGGGCAACAACATCGTCGGTGGGGTACATGTCTTCAAACTGCAGTACACCTTGAACGGGCAGGTCTATGTGGAAACCTTCCCGCTGGCCATCGTGCCGTGAGGAGGATGGCCATGCACACCGGGAAGAAGCGGGGGAGAGCGATGAAGGGACTGACTCTGATGGCGGCGGTGGCACTGCTGCTGGCAGCGGCGCTGCCGGCGGCGGCGGCCGACTTCCTCGTGGGGGCGCGCCCGCTGGGCATGGGGAGCGCCTACACGGCGATGGACGGTGACGTCAACTGCGTGCCGTGGAATCCCGCGGGACTGGCGACGGTGAACACGTTGCAGTTCACCAGTATGTACGCCGACCTCTACGAACTGAACTTCCTCAAGGAGAGCAACTTCGCGCTGGCGGTGCCGCTCGGCCGCGACCGCGGGGTGGCGGGTATCGGCTACTCGGCGCTGTCGATCGACTACGACTACCCGTCGTACTTCAACCTCAACACGCTGACCTGGCGCGACAGCGAACTCCGCCTGTCGTATGCCCGCCCGCTCAACAGCACGGTCAATCTCGGGGCGACGTTCAACTGGCTCTCCACGGTCTCCAATGTGCAGGGGGGGCAGATGCAGGGGTACTCGTTCGACCTCGGGGTGACTGGTCAGGTCATGCCGCAGCTCACCCTCGGGGCGTCCTTCACCGATCTGCTCGCGCGCCGCAACTGGGACAGCGGTACGGATGAAAAGCCCGGAACCGGT
>CAZWUZ010000009.1:0-33682 GCA_964637655.1 uncultured bacterium
GCCTGGTAGCGCATCTGCTTTGGGAGCAGAGGGTCGCGAGTTCGAATCTCGCCGCCCCGACCACCACGACGGAGGTGCCGGATGGAAACACTCCTGAGTGTCTGTCTTGGTATCGGCCTCGCGGCCGCGTGTGGTTTCCGTGTCTTTGTGCCGTTTCTGCTGGTGAGTATCGCGGCGAAAGCGGGACATCTCGAACTTGACCCGATGTTCGCGTGGGTCGGCACCTGGCCGGCACTCATCACCTTTGCCGTCGCCACCGTGGCGGAAATCCTCGCCTACTATGTCCCGTGGGTGGACAACGTGCTCGATACCGCCGCCGCGCCCATCGCGGTGGTGGCGGGGACCGTGATCACGGCGTCTGTGGCGACTGATATCACCCCGTGGCTCAAGTGGACGCTGGCGGTCATTGCCGGCGGCGGCGCCGCCGGAGTGACGCAGGCGGCGACCATGGGCGCGCGCTGGCTCTCAACCACCTTCACCGGCGGGCTCGGCAACTGGGCGGTCAACACCATCGAGTCGATCGGCGCCTTCGTCATGTCACTGGTGGCGATGCTGCTGCCGCTGCTCGTCCTGCTCCTGCTCTGCCTGCTGCTTGCTGTCGTGATCCTCTGGCTGGTGAAGCGCAGCCAGCCGCGGGTGGCGTGAGGAGATTATGGCCGACGCGAAGGATTTTTGCACCGCCTGTCACGCGGAACGCATCGACAAGCCGTGGGGCTACGAGGTCATCTTCACGCCGCCGAAACTTGAGCGCACCGGCAAGCTGATCTTCGTGCGCGCCGGCTGCAAACTCTCGCTGCAGTACCATGACGAGAAGGAGGAGACCTTCTGCCTCGTCTCGGGCGAGGCGGTCATCTGGATCGAGAACAGTCGCGGCGAGATCGAGCGCAAGCCGATGGAACATCATGGCGGCTACACCATCACCCCGGGCCAGAAACACCGCATCGAGGCCGTCACCGACGCGATGATTTTCGAGGTCTCCTGCCCCGAAACGGGAACCACCGTGCGCGTCAGCGACGACTACGAGCGCCCGCACGAGACCGACCTCGACCGTCAGCGCCCCAACCGCGGCTGGCAGCAGGAACCGTAGCGCGCTTTCCCGTCGTTGGCCGGCATGTCTGTCGTCCTGACCATGCCGGCACTGCCGCCGTCCCTGGCGTTGACATCCCGTCGTATATCGTTTATAACAACTGCACGATGCGCCCGTAGCTCAGCTGGATAGAGCGCTTGCCTCCGGAGCAAGAGGTCACAGGTTCGAATCCTGTCGGGCGTACCAATTGTTGAGATATCCCGAGGGGTTATGCCTTCGGGATTTTCTTTGTCTTTCCTGTATTTTCCTGTTTTCACTGAAAATGGGGACCAAAAAAGGACCAAGTATTTTCAACGGCAAAGACGGGGGAAGGTGTGCCCTTAGTATTCCCTTGCTGACCGTCCGACTCGCCCCGGCCCCGCTGGCAGGCTCGCGGTCGCCGCCTCAGACACCGGCAGGGGGCTCTGCGGGCGCCGCTGCCGCGCCGTGAGGCCCATGCCCGCGTCCTAGGTGCGGTAGCGCGGACTGCCCGCGAGGGATGGAAAACGGCAGGACACGCAGGGTCTGGCGGACGCCGTACACGTAGCGGGCAGGAACATGGGCGCGAAAGAACGGTCCCGCCAGCAGGCGGGAAGGCGACAAGGAAAATAGCGTTTTCTGCTACATCTTGAATGTAGCAGAATCTGCTACATCTGATTAGGAGGGAGACATGAAGACACTGACAGAGGCTGGGATAAGCATCGTGCCGACGCCGCTCGGGCTGCGCTACGTTCGGGCGCAGCTGGGGCTGGCGCAGGACGAGCTCGCCGCGGCGATTGGCGTGTCCTTTGCGACCGTCAATAGGTGGGAGAGGAACCGGTACGAACCGACCGCGGACAATCGGGCGGCGCTCGAAAGGTTCTGCCGGAAGAAGGGCGTCGACTACGAGAGCTACCAGATAGGGATGGTGATGCTGAAGGTCATCAGCAACGCCGACGCCTACACGGGAGGGCACTGCCACCGCGTCTGCGTCCTCGCCGGACTGCTCGGGCGGCGCATGCAGGGCGTCGACGTCGAGGCCCTGAAGACGGCGGCCATACTCCACGACCTGGGGAAGGTGTTCGTCGACCACGGCCTGGTGAAGAAGCGGGGCCGGTACACGAGCGGGGAGCGCGAGAAGATGAAGGAGCATGCGGGGGCGGGCGGCATCCTGGTCGCGATGCTGATGGTCAGCCATCCCCTGGCGTCCACCATCGTGCGGCAGCATCACGAGCGGCTCGACGGAGGCGGCTACTACAGGACCCCCGGACACAAGATTATCGTGGAGTCGCGGATACTCGCGGTATGCGACGTGTTCGACGCCCTCACGACGACCAGGAGCTACCGCCCGGCGATGGCCATGGAGATTGCCATGGACAAGATGAAGAAGGACAACGGGCTCGACCAGCAGGTCGTCAAGCTCCTGGAAAGGGTCCTGCGCGACCCCAAGGTCCTCGGCGACCTGGAGAGCGACGACCACCTGTACGTCTTCCAGGACCGCAGGGCGTTCTACGGGAAGGCGCGGCGCGGCAGGCAGCGGTAGTGGCGTAGCGAGCGGCTCGGCCGGGGGAGGCGGGTATGATGCGCTCTGCATGTGTCCCTCTCCCGGCCTGTCCGCGTTCCTCACGGTACAGGCCAAAATAATCCTTCCCGAACCGCTTTCCCTGCCTACTCTATAGTAGGAGGTGCCGGGTCATGCAGAACCAGCTCATGAACGCCGCAGTCGCGGCGTCCCTGCCGCCGCTCTACTCGCAGGAGGAGAAGGGCGATGCGGCGCTCGCGATGGTGAAATACTTCTGCCTGTCATCCAACTGGACATGGTATGCGACCGAGTACGACCCGGTCGAGAAGACCTTTTTCGGCCTCGTTCACGGCTTCGAGGTCGAACTGGGCTATTTCACGCTTGCGGAATTCGAGGAACTGAACGCTTCGTCAGTCTTCCCGGTCATCGAGCGGGACCTGCACTGGCAGCCGAAGAGCATTGCCGCCATTAGGCAGGAGATAGAGGAAAATGGAGGCTGCCGGTGAACCCTTCCGGCGAACTCATCTTCTGGCGTAGAGCCAAACCTTCGATTGAAAATTCGTTGATGCGACGATGGAATATCGGGAGAGGCAGGCTGCTACATATTGTTGTCGAGTTTGATGAACCATGTAATCTTCTTATGATACAGCTTGGCATACGTCGCGAGTTCGATGGCGTCAATGCGCCGCTCGCCAGACTCGCACTTCGAAACGAAGGACTGAGGCCGCTTTATCGCGATTGCAACCTGACTTTGGGTCAAGCCGGCCAGCTGTCGGGCATCCCGCAGGCGCCGAAGCATCTCTTGATATTGCTTGTTATAAGTGGTTGTCATGCAACAATGATAACTGCCGGCAGTGCAATATCCCAAAATAGGATATGCAAATTGCTTGACGTTGACAGTTGGGCGACAATATCCTATATTGGGATAATTGCGAACGACCGCTCTCGGCTTGTTGACGTCGGTCCAGGCAAAAGGAATAGAGCCATCGTGAAACTGGCGACAACCGTCCTGCTCATCGCCTTGGCCTGGCCGACAATCCTGCTGGCGGATGGCCGGCACATACCGGTCGAGCGCGTCCGCGTCGGGTCCGCACCCGCTGCCGGATACGAGGAACAGCCGAATGTCCCCTATGGACACGTATATGTGCCGCCCCCGCCTCCCGAGCCGGCGGAGCAACCCTACGGACAGGGCTATGGCATGGAATACAGGTACGGGTTGCAGGAGTCGCCCCGCGTGGCTCCGGACGGGCGGTCCGCGTTGGCGGTTCCCCGGCGCGCAGGCGGCCTCGGCATCGGCCTGTGCTACACCGGCCCGCTGGCGAGGTACTTCGTCACGGACAGGCTAGCCGTCGAGCTGCGCGACTACATCGACGGCGACGCCATCGTAATCGCGCCCCGCCTGATGGGCCTGTTCGACCTCCCCAAGAGCGAGTTCTACGAGTTCTGCTACTACGGAGTCGAGGTAGGGCACGTGAACTTCCGCGGGCGCGTATCCCGGGGCGGGGGGAACACCGCGGGGTTCTTCGTCGGCATCGAGAAGGAGATATTCGAGGATGTAATGCTGAACGTGGACGCGGGCCCGTACTGGATAGACATCAAGGACCGCCAGACCAGCATCAGGGAGTCCGGCGTGGACTTCGTGGTCAACTCGTCCGTCGTCTGGATGCTGAGGTGAAGAATTCCATGAAAGCCCTGTTTGCGCTCATGGCGCTGGCGATGCTGGCGGCCCCCGCGACGTCCGTCGAGGCCGCCCTGCGGTTCGGGACGGGCAGCGCTGTCAGTCACCGCGTGGAGGAACTCGACAGGAGGATTGAGGAGCAGCAGCGCCTGAACAACACGAGCAACATCAACTCACCCGACGTGGAACTGATGGACAACGTAAAGGTACTCGATGGCGCGTCCGCCCAGAAGATGACCTCCATAAGCTCCGACAGCGGCACCTTCAAGTTTTCCTCGACCACGGAGCAGCTCGTATCCCTCGACGTCGGCGACGTGCTTGTCGTACTGGCGAGCGATACCAACCATTTTCCGCTCATGCGGGTGATAACCGGAATCGAGCCCGATGGGGCCGGGATGACCATCGTCACCCGTCAGGCGGCGATTACCGAGGTCATCAAGCGGTGCGACCTGGCCGTGACGCACACGTTCACGATAGACGACTTCCAATGGCAGGATACCGGCCCGGTGGCAGCCATGGCGCCCGCCTTCATTCCGCAGAACCGCATGGCTAGTCGCACATCCGACCGGGTGGAGGCGCCTGCGATGGCGCCACCGCTGGCGCCCGAACTGGTGCACATGCCGGACATGACCGTCACGATGGAGGGCAGCAGGATACGCATTGACGTGAAGTTTGACAGCATCGCGATATACGATGCCGACGGCAATCTCGGCACCACGGCCGACCAAATCGTTGCGAATGGCTCGTTGGTCGTCTATCCGATTGATGTCACGCCAAAACTGGTAGTCAGCTACGGCAGAGTGCAACTGGCTGAAATACAAATGAATTGTGAAATACAAGGCCGGGTTGACTACACATGGGGAGTCAGCATCAGTGGTAGGAAGTATTTCCCGAGTATTCCGGACATCCCAATTGCCCCTATCCCGCTGATTCCGCCGCCCTGCCCGCCATTTCTCTACATCCAGCCGGTTTTTTCGGCCGGGATAGTGGTTGAGGGAGAAATATCCGGGAAGGTGGTCACTGCGGTATATGCTACAGCGAAAGTCGGTGTTATCGGGAGATGGACTCCGGAGAAGGAAGTCGAGGTATTCCCCACATGGTCGATTGATGTCGACTACGACGAGCCGAACGTGGCGGTTACTGGAACCGTGAATGCTACGGGGTTGCTGGGGCTTGCGGGATACCTTGATTCATGTGTTGGCATAAAGGTTCAGGCGGGTTTCTACGGAAAGGCGGAAATTGACGCGGTCAGACCGCCATACCCGTGGTGGAGACTATCAGCCGGCACGACAGTCATTGGAAGCCTATCGTTCAGAAGCGACGCCGTGTATGAAAAAGCAATGGCATTTATGGGAATCGACAAATTTCCCCAGATTGTTGGTGAGTGGGAGTGGTGGGAGCGTGAAGCCACATGCACCGGCACTCTGCAGGTAAGGACCAATGATGCCAGGTCGCACATATACGTCGATAACGTTTGCGTAGCAACTGACAACTATTCAGGGGCAGTGGACGCCAAGGCTCACCTGATTCATTACGGGCCGATTGCCGGCATGAAGGCACCGCCGGACACGACAGTCACGGTCGTATACGCCGAGACCACCGTAGTGTACGGCGAATACCTGCCCGACACGGGCATCCTGTCCATCGGCACCAACAGGAACGACGCCCGCATTTACGTCAACGGGCAGCAGGTCGCGCTCGGCGGCTATACCTCCGTCGTTCGTCCGGGGCAGTATGTCGTCAGCTTCGGGCCGGTGGCCGGGAAGGCCACGCCGCCCGACAGGACCGTCACGGTTGTCGCCGGCGGAACGGTGAACACCTACGGCGAGTACAAGGACTTCGCCGTCCTCAACCTGAGCACGAACATTCCTGGCTCGCCCGTCTTCGTCAATGCCGTCGATGTGGGGGGAGCACCGTGCCAGCTGCAGCTGTATCCCGGCTACTACCAGGTCGTTTTCGGCGATGTCGAATCGTACATGTTCATGGCCGACAACACGCCCTGGCCGGCGGATGTCCGCGCCTTCTTCGGCGACACGACGGGATTCCTGCCCGGCAACCCCGCGGCCGGAATCCTGGAGGCGGGACAGACGTACAATCTCGTGGGGAACTATGTCGAGTCAGGGGAGCTGGCCTTCAACGCCGGCGTAACCCTTACCTACAACGGATACCCGGCTGTCGACCCGTGGAACATGCTGTGTCGGGCTCCGGTCCCGGTCGGGTCGTACGACGTGGGCGCCGGCACTGTCGACGGTTTCATCTGCGTAAGGGGGAGCGCGCCATGGGTCGCCGGGCCGACGAGCGCGGCGAGTGCGACGGGCGGCTGGACCGTCGCGTCGACTATGGAGGGGTTCTCCGGCACCGACCGCGTGGAAATCGGGCACGGCACCGTCTCCCTTTTTGACGTGTGGGCGGCCCCTTCCCTGTCCGTCGAGTTCGGGAACATAGGCTCGGACGGCGAACCCTGGCACCAGGCCACGTCCCTGACGGACAACCGCGGGGTGAAGGTGTACGTCGACGGCGTGTTCTGGAACGGCGGCCCGCTGCCGTACGGCGAGCATGTCGTGAGCTTCGAGAATTCGAACAACTACGGCCATCCCGACCCGGTGACGGTGACCACCTCGCCTGACCGGGTGACGCGCGTCTATGTCCGATACTACTGACGCTGCATGCCCGCATGCTGCAGGGGTGTCCTGGACAGTTCCCGGAGAGACTGGCGGATTTTAGTTGACGGGTATGAAGAACATGGCGGATATCCAGAGATGTCTCGGAGAAGACGAATCATGGGAGCAGGAGGCGTAGATTGAACCAGTTTCCGATAAAGGCGATACTGCTTCCGCTGCTGGTCCTGCCACTGCTCCTGGCCTGCGTCTTGGGTGTCGCCATGTTCGGCGCTATATCGAAGGTGAGCGGACTCAGCCTCGACGAACTTAGCACTCTCGTAAAGGTGCTGATATTCTTTTCCATCATATACCGTCTGGCGTACTGGCAGGCGGTCTTCCATTGGCATGTCCGCTCGGTCAGGTATTTCGCCCTTGGCATTGCGACGGGCGCATGGTTGCTGCTGTGCCTCGCCATGCTGGTCTTCTTCAGGTTCGGCTTTCCCGAGACGCTGTTCTGGATGTGCTTCTATGCCTGGCTGGGCCTCTGGGAAGGCAGAAAATTCGCGCACGCTTGGCGCGCGGCATTGGCCCGGAAACTGTACTGTCACAAGTGCGGCGCTGAATACGAACTCGACAACGAATGGACCTGCGGCTGCGGGGAAACGAGCCGGCGCAAGCATCCGGCGGAGAAATGCCAAAAGTGCAGGGAAAGGATAGGCTTCATCGACTGCTTGCAGTGTGGCACGAAAATCGGTACGCACATCAACCAGAAGTTCCCGAAGGGCTATCCGTCGCTGCTGACACAGCTGAAGGATTTGTTCGGCGGCAAGGGCGGAACATCGCGTCCCGAACCGGCTCCGGCGCGAGTAGCGCAGCCTCAGCCGAAGGCCCCGGACAAGCTGGCGCGGACCACCCCGGAACCGAACCAGACACCGGCAAATGGGCCACAACAACAGCTTGATAGCGACACGTCGAGTGACCTGGACGACCTGCGCGTGGTCGTCGCAGATGTCGCCGACGACCTGGACGTGTTCGAACGCCTGGGCAAGGCATTCCTTGCGTGGCAGCGCACCAAGGCCGAGCAGGAGAGCCAGGCGCTGAACGGACTCGTAGCGGAAATGCAACGCGACAAGGTCGCCTATACCGTGCAGGAACTGCAAAAGGAACTGGTGCAGCAAGCCAAGACGTGCCCACTGCGCACGCTGGGCAAGGTTCTGTATGTCCATTATGCGGTCAAGAAACTAGAAACGGCAAACGAGATTCTGCGGAGATTGGCGCCGCATGCGATGCGGGAACTCGAGTCTCGATAACTGAATGACTATCTCACAGGAGGGTACTGCGATGAGGAAAACGATGGTTGTGGCGTGCTGCATGATATTGGCGACGTCAATCTGCACCGCGGCGGCAGCGGACATATTCCGCGTGTCTGCGAACCAGACGCCCGTATACGACGCCCCATCGGCGGCAAGCCAGCAGATAGCCACGGTACAGGCCAGCGACATCCTGTCGGCGGACAACACGAGCGGCTGGACGCTTGTCACCCTGCCGGACGGGCGCAAGGGTTGGGTGCGCGACACGGCGGGTACGCGGATGAGTGCGGGTGCGGCGACAGAACAGCCGACTGTGCAGACGCCTGTGGCTGTCGTTACCAATCCGAACGCTGTGGTCTTGCAGCAGCTTGTTGATAAGCTGCGCAGAGTGGCTACCGATTTCGCCGGTCGCGACTACGCCGGGCGCAACTTCCGGCGGGACCTGCTGGCCGGATTCAAGACGGTACTGACGGGTGCCGTGCTGGCGGAGTACACCCAGGCGGTGAACGACCCCGAGACCGATTTCGACGGCTATCTCGGCAACCTGAAGAACTGTTCGGTCGATAACGTGGAAGTATCCCGCGCGACGAGCACGCAGATAGACGCGACCGGTACGTTGCGGGTCAAGGTCGCGCTGGCCCGGGCGGTCGAGGACAACGGGGGCGGCATTGCCGAGGGTGGCATCGAGCAGAACTATGCCGTGTACCTGCAGTTCGCCAACATGCAAGGAATGACTGTGGAGCGGCTTCGGGCACTGGTCGCGCAGCACGGACTCGAGAACCTGGTCGCCGAGCAGGTCAACCGCACGACCTTCGTGGCCAAGAAGGAAGGACAGACATGGAAAATCAGCAAGATGGACCTGGCATTTCAGGAAACGAGGCTGTTGACTACGACAGGGATGCTGGCTGACGGGGAGGTTACTTCAGCGACTACGACGTTGGCATCTTCACTGACCAATACCCCAGTGGCTACTGCCAGCAATGTTCCGCTGGCTTCGGGTACTGCGTTGGGGACGCCGATTGTGGTTGGCCAGACCATTGCCGGGATGCTATCCGCGTCGGATATGCAGGATACGACCGGCAATTACTACGATGTTTATTACTTCAGCGGCAGGGAAGGCGAGCGCGTCTACATCAAAGCCATCAGTGAAGCGTGCAATATCCGGATGCTGCTCAAGGGACCGAACGGCTTTCAGGTCATAGATAATCGTGATAGCCGTAAAACACGCGGATTCGATAATCAACTGCTGCCGGCAACGGGGGCCTACACCATCGTACTTACGGGAATGAACCGAGGAACATCGACCTATCGGATTCGCCTCGACCGTCCGGGGACCATTACCCTTGAGTCAAATGCGGTCGTGAGTACAGTAGATTACGGGCATACTGTATTCGGTCAACTATCCAACACAGACCCGTTCTTTGCCGACGGAGCATACTACAAGGCGTTTCGGTTCGAGGGTCGTCGCGGAATGAGGATTACCGTCAAGCTCCACTCGGATATGTTCAATCCTTGGATGGCCATCACCGGACCGAACGGGTTCTATTACACCAACGACAGGCTCGAAAACGGTGATGGAATCACCATCGGATGGGGCGAATACAACTGGGAAGACTATGCCGGTGCGAAGGAGTTGGAACTGCCATCCGATGGCACTTATACCGTTATCGTCAGCACGAACAGGCCGGTTATCGGTTCATTTGGCTTGCGACTGGATTACAAGGCTGTGCTTCCGTACAGCGGTGCGCCGGTCGGGCAAATCATCATGGGACAGCCGATAAGCGGCAATCTGGCGGCGGGAGACGGGCAATTTGAAGATAGGGCATACTACGATGTATATTCGTTCCAAGCGCAGGCGGGTGAGGTGTACGAATTGAGAGGCACGTACACTCCGCGAGACAAGGAAATGACCATCCTGATATCGGAACAGAACGGCTTTATGCAGTCGTACGCATATCGTGGGACGCAATGGTATTCGAGGAGCGGCGCTCATGAAGAAGGAAAGGCCCGCTTCACCGCGCCGGTCACCGGAACGTACTATTTCTATGTGTCGAGCCGGCATACCTATGGTCTGACTGAAATGACGTACCAGTTCACAATTAAGAGACTTACGCGATGATGGAATGAGACCGTATCGTCAATAACGCTGCCATGGAGCGAGGCAAACTATAACCGGGCCGAGTGTGTCCAATCTAAGGAGGATAACATCACCATGATTAACTCGGGATGCATATGCGTGCTGCTGGCGACGCTCTGCACGCTGCTTGCCGGCTGCACCGCGGCGAGCGAGACGGTAGCGCCGGAACCGTCCCCCGTCCCGTCGGACGCGTACAGCCAGGCAAGGGCGCAACACCTGGCCCGCGCGCAAATGCCGGAGGACGTCTTCTCGCCGGCCCAGTATCGCGACCGGATGACCGAGTTCTACGTGGCGCGCGGCATCCCCGTGGCGCACTCGTACATAAGCGTAAGCATGTACCGCCAGGACAACACCCGGTGGGGCGGCGACGACACGATTGCCGTCCTCGCGCGGACCGTCGAAGGGCAGCCGGCCGACTATGTCTATCATGAGGGCGATACGACTTTCGTAATGGCCAATGTGTATCCGCAGATATCCTGGGTCAAGGCGGCCGAGGGTGGGCTTCTGCTGTTTCTGCCCGATGTGCTGACCGCTGCGTCCTACGCGCAATGGCAGCATAATGCCGAGGCTTTCCTGCGCTACAGCCCATATGCCGCGTGGAAAGAAGGCCTGCCCAAGAGCGAATGGAATCGCGGCTGGCGCGAGCTGATGGGGATGCCGCCGGACCGGTAGCCCAAGCCGCAGGACGCGAAAATCTGCTTCCCAAACCATCTTCCATGTGCCTCTCTATATAGAGGGAGGCGCACCATGATGAAGCGAATCGTCGCCGTATCAGACCTACACGGCCGTCCCCCTCAGATACCCGTGTGCTACCTCTTTGGAAATCGCCCGGAGTACGCGCTGAGTCTCATCAAGATGCCCGCATGAAACGGATATTCGCCATCGGCGACACGCATCGCCTGATGATTATCCCTCCCGCGGGATACGACTATACGATTCACTTGGGCGATTTCATCGACTATTTCGACGTCGGATTGAACGATGAGAAACTTGAGATATACCGGCATCGCTTTGACGAGATTCGACAGGCGTATACGCATTACGTCATCGGCAACCACGAGCGTATGTTCCTGAATCGGTACGGGCCGAATATTCTGGGCGAAGAAATGCCGGAGTCGTTGACCATCCCTGTTGAGGGTATCAAGCTGCGGGCGAGCCATTACATCAATCAGCCACGTCGGGGTTCGCGGGAATTGCCGCTCGTACCCGAGTCACTGATGCAGAACATGTTCAGGGAGGTCATCAAGTGCGACGCGCGCCTGGTGCTATATGGGCACACGCACCGTCAGCGGTACGACCAGTATCAGGGCTTTCACCTTGTCGATGTCGGACATGGCCAGCGAGGAGATGCCGCGGATATCGTGGTCGACGGTCGGCATGTCGAGGTGAATCTGCTCCCGGATTCAAGGGGAAACGGGTAAGGTGAACGACCATGAAACAAGAACTGCGAAATGAACTGTTTCGCAAGTATCCGAAGATATTCAGGCAGAAGAACTTGCCGATGACAGAAACCTGCATGAATAGGAGCATATGCTGCGGTGACGGATGGTACTAGCTGATTGACCGCCTGTGCGCTGCCGTACAGGGCTATATCGACGGAAAGAAGAGCAAGGTCTCGCAGGTGGAAGCGGTCCAGGTCAAGGAAAAGTTCGGGCGATTGCGGTTCTCCATCAACGGGGGCGACGATATTATCAGGGGATGGATACAATTCGCCGAGTGTCTGTCGGGTTCAGTTTGCGAAGAGTGCGGGATTACCGAATGCACACGTACGAATGAAGAAGGGTGGATGAAGACGCTCTGTCCGAGATGTCGTAAACAAGAGATGAGGAGCGTACAGGGGACGGATGTATGATGCTGCGACTTGAATGGGTCATGGCTGTTTCCCCTGTGTTGACAAGAAAACATGAGCAATGCTCTGCTGGTAATTGTTGAAATCTACATGGCGAATGACGGGAAAGATATGCGCATGAAGAATGACACTGAGCAGAGGTTGTCCTTTTTGCGTATGAGTTAGAGATAGAGCAGGGAGACTAACTACTGGCCGATATTGAGGTATTAAAATCCACGCTGGGTCTGAAGTAATTGAGCGGGATAATTATTGGCGGCTGGGAAGAATCGCTGAATTGAATATCCGAAAACCAACCCACTATCGAGATAAACGCAAGCATATCAGGTAGATATGATGGGCGATGCAAATTCACGATAATTTAACCCGTGCGACATTATCCGTTAACATATACGTGATATGATTTGCTACAGTGTATTTACCTATACCTTATTGGATGCTTTTGGAGGGGAAGCATGCCGATGGAGGGCGTGGTTCCCTTGTGTTTTCATTAGCAGAGGGGGGGATGGAATGCGAAGGTGTACTGTCTGAGTGTCTATGAAAACGAGATGTGAGGACATTAGGGAACATGAAAATACTTAGTATTGACGGTGGCGGGTATCTGGGATTGGCGACGGCGTCTTTTATTGAAGAGACGGAACGCCATTTTTGTACGAAGTTTCACGATGAGTTTGACCTGTTCTGTGGAACAAGCACTGGGGCAATTATTGCCTTATGTTTGGCTTCTGGCATGACAGGTGAGGAAATCCGTCGCATGTATGAGGATTTTGGACCGAAAGTATTTTCCAACTATTGCAGGCTTCATCGCTGGTTGAGAAAATGGCCGTGGGGTATCTTCTTCAGTCGATACAGCAACACGCCTTTGCGTCATGCCCTTGAAGAGGCTTTTGGCGAGATGACACTTGGTGATATTTTGAAAAGAGATAAGAAAGTCTTGGTTACCGCATACTCGCTTACCAATGGGCGCCCTTGGTTTTTCAAAACAAATCATTCTCCAACGCTTACTAGGGATAATGGGTACAAATTGGTCGACATTGCTATGGCTAGTTCGGCGGCGCCTACATACCTGCCGGAAGTGGAGTTGAAAGACCCTTCAAGTGATATTTCGAACACATACTGCGATGGCGGTGTTGTAGCGAATCACCCGGCTCTGCTGGGATATGCCGAAGCAGTATACGAGTTAAAATCCTTGCCTGCATCCATAAAAATCCTTTCGTTATCCACCCCGCGAGTGCCATTGGCTATCAGCGAAGTGGAAAAGAATTATGTTCAGCGAATATCCCGGAAAGGAATCATTTTGTGGGGTTCAAAACTTGCTGATATTTTCATTGATTCCAATTCACAAATGGTTGACCAACTATTCCGGCGAATTGTGAAGCCGCCTGAATCAGACGGCCCTACATACATCCGGATTATGCTCGAACGACCAGCATGCCTGGAATTGGACACGGCTGATGCCGCCGCAACAACGACTCTGAAGCAAATAGGTATGGATAAGGCGTCATCAGGGGTTACGCGCCAAGAATTACAAAAACTATTCAACCATGGAGGAAATAACTAAAATGGCAAACGTTCAGAAGTATTTCGAACAGTTTCACGAAGAGATTCGTGTCGACATGGATGACGGCGAGCCCCTGCGTGAGAAACGGGAAATCATTCTCGACAAGATTCGGAAACACCTGAAGGAAAATGGCAATCCTGGGTTTATTCCGCTTCTGCAAGGCAGCTACGCCATTGGCACAGGAATCATGCCTATTGAAGAGTTGGAATACGACATCGACGTTGGTTTGCGTTTTGATATTCTGGATTCTCTTCCTCTGCCTGCACCTGCTATTGTTCACAAGTGGGTGCATGATGCCGTTGAGGGTCACACTGATGATGTCGAAGACAAGGGGCCTTGTATCCGCGTCGCTTACTCGGACGACCCGCCATACCATGTGGACTTGGTTTGTTACGCTTGGAAGAAAACGAGCGATGGACTGGAATGTTATCGGCTTGCCCATAAGTCCAAGGGCTGGCGAGAAGCAGACCCGCCCAAACTTATGAAGCACATTGAGGAAGCCCGTGAACGTTTCAAAGACACGGTTGATACAACTACCAATACCAAAACGGACCAATTCAGGCGGTGTGTTCGCTATCTCAAACGCTGGAATGATGTATGTATTCCGAGGGAGATGGATTCTAAGCCAAGTGGCTTGGCGTGGGCTTTGCTTGCTGCCAAACATCTACAGGTCAGCCACCAAGTGGATGGCAAACCGGATGACAGAAAGGCGCTCTACTATCTTGCGCGGCAACTTGCTGATACTCCGGGACGAATAGTTGCCCGAAAGCCGTCTCCTGAATATGAGGACATCCTTCAGAGCCTGTCCAATTCTGATATGGATGAACTCAAAGGTCGACTCAATGATTTGGCTGAAGTTCTCTCGTTCGCGGACAACCACAAAGACCCCGTTGATGCGTGCAAGATGCTAAGGGGGGTATTCGGTAACGATTATCCCGTCCCTTCGCTGGAAGATACCGGTAAAGGCACCAAAGCGCCGGCCATTATCACATCGAGTCCGTCCGCCGCCTGAATGAAATGAGCTCGGAGATACTCAAGTCTGCTCGCGCAGCTGCGTATGGAGAGGCCCGACAGGAGCTGACAGCGCAGGCATTCCGCCAAATCGAAAACGGTACTTGGCAAGGAGAACTCAATCTCGGTGAACTGGGCCGTATCCCTATCCGCCTTACTATTCCGTCAGAATTCCCCGACATACTTCCGAAGGTCTATGTTTCAGACACCGACCTGCAGAAACGAATTCCCCACAGAGAAGCCGATGGAAAGTTGTGTCTCGCTCCAGATACCGGAATCCTTATTGATGCATCACGACCACGCGAGATTGTTAAAGAAACGCTGGAAAGGGCACGAGAAACACTGCGCATCGGTCTATCCGATGCCAATCAGGACCATTATATTAGTGAATATTCTGCCTATTGGAGAAATGGCAACCGCGGAAAATTGTTTTCACTAATTGAGCTCACAGGTTCAGCCCGCGCAATATGTGAGGTTATATTCAAATCCAAGACGGGGATATTGGTGTATGCAACCGAGAACAAGGGCAAGGCTGACGAATGGGCTAAACGGAATCTGCGCCAAATCGAGAAAACAAGACCGGCATTCTATATCCCACTCCAGAGTGCTTTTATTCCACCGGATTTTAATGCCATTATGACTGTAAGCGAGATTCATGAAACCCTGAAACTGCATTCGGATGATGTGTCGTTTGGTCAATTTGTGGCTTGGTTACAACAAGTGACGCTCCCTGTGACGGTCGTCTTCTCAGTGCCCACCGACCAGCATGGGGGAAGGACTGTTGCTGCCATCCGATTTGAAGAAGTTGTTGTCAAGGGATTTCGAAGAGGACAAGCAAAAGCCAGCATGGCGCTAAAGAATAGTCCTCAGAAACCGGTCACTAAGCTGCAGACTGAGCGTATCGATAGGGCTTATCTTCTACCACGTGGAGGAAGCTCGCTATCGATGATGACAAAGACGGTTACTCTTGTTGGATGTGGGGCTGTCGGTTCGCACATAGCCAGGAATCTTGCCGCTATGGGCGTTGGCACGTTGCGAATAGTAGACAACGATACCCTGTCGGTGGACAATATATACAGGCATGTTCTCGATATGTCTTATGTAGGGCATAATAAGGCTCAAGGAATGGCTTGCTTCCTCGAGTTGACCATTCCTCATATTAAAATCGAACCTGTGCCTCAAAATGTGCTTGAAGTGTTGAATTCAAATCCCGACATCTTCCTAAAATCTGACCTCATAATTGTCGCTCTCGGAGATGGTACTTTGGAACTACGTCTCAATGACACGCTGGGCTATCAGGTTGCACGTATTCACACATGGTTGGAACCGCTGGGTATCGGTGGACATGTACTTGTGACTGGTCTGACTGGCGCAAAGGGTTGTTTTAGATGCCTTTTTGATTACGAGGATTCCATTGGCTTAGTGAACCGCAGTTCCTTCGCCAAACCTGGTCAGCAGTTTCATAAGTCAATGGCGGGATGTTCGGGTGCGTTCACGCCCTTCTCATATCTAGATGCAGCGAAGACGGCACTCGAAGCGACTGCCGTTGTTTCAAAGATTCTGACGGGTGAGCCAGTTGAAAATTTGCTCCAGAGCTGGTTTGGCGACCCCAAGGGTTTTACGGATTCAGGGTTTGCACTTTCTGATAGAACTAAGCACTTTCATCAAATGGAAACGAAATCCTTGACCGCATTCGGAAGAGGGGATTGTCCTACATGCCAAAGAAAAAAGGCCTGACCTTTACCTGTGTAAGTGGTGGAAGTGTATTTATCGGCATGAATGTGGGTGCTGTTTTTGAGCAGTTTTCAAATGGAGATGCCAGCTCAGCGGAAGGTGGTGGCATTCTCCTTGGGCGTTTTATCCGCGATTCCGACGACATCGTTGTGGATGAAATCACAACCCCGGCAGATGGCGATAAGAGAAGTAAATTTTTCTTCTGGCGGCGGCGTGAACCGCATCAGAAGCGGGTCGATGACGCATGGGGAAAATCAAACGGCACATCGAATTATCTTGGCGAGTGGCATACCCATCCAGAAGATACTCCTGCCCCGTCGGAACATGATATCCAGAATTGGAAGCGAATTGCCAATCTTGCCAGATATGAGCAAGATAGACTTTTGTTCGTGATTGTCGGTTACAAGAAAATCCGTCTATGGGTGTTAAAAAAAGCGGAAGGAACATTGACCGAACTCGAGCAGGTGTAGTCCACGATTGACAATGCTTTTGGAAAACCGCTATAATTCCAATTGGGAGTGGGAAATTGTCGAAAGGGAATACCTGTGTCGTCTACGACCTGACCAACGGCGCCAGCGGCCTGTCGTATCGTGCCGGCTGGCTGCAGCCTTTCCGTGTCACGGAAACATGGCATGCCGAAGCACTGCCTGACAGTGGGCACCCGCCCACCGCCTGGCTGACCCTGCCGCAGGACCAGGTCCTGACCCGCGTCCTGACCCTGCCGGCGCACGACGACGACACGATTGCCGGCCTGCTGCAGCACACCGTCCGGCCGGAACTGCCCTTTCCGGAGAACGTGGAGCTGCGGTTCGCTTGGACGGTCATAGCTGAGACGGCGAAAGACAACTCTGTCCACAGCACCGTCCTGCTTGCCGCGGCCCGGCAGGACGCGGTCGATAAGGCCGTCCGCGACAACGGCGGCCAGCCCGACTGCCGTATTGTGCCGGCGTTCGCCCCCCTGTTCAACCTGTTCGTTGCCCGTTTCCCGGCCAAGAGCGACAGGGTCTATGCCCTGCTCCACCTCACCCCGCGCACGAGCTTCGTGATTGTGTGCCGCAACCGCGAGCTGCTGGGGGTGCAGAACCTTTCGGGACTCGCCATGCGCGCCGACGCGAACGAAGCGATGTCCGAAGACGAAGTGACGGCGCTGTGCGGGCGGTTGGCACCGCTGCTGCACCGGACAATGCATTCGCTGGAGACCGAACAGAAGCTGCCGCGAATCGACGAGGTGGTGCTCAGCGCGGTCTGCCCGCTGCCGCCCGCACTGCTGACAAGCCTCGCGGACAAGCTGGGCATCCCCGCGGTCGCATGGCCGGATTTTGGCGTTCCGGCCGGGCACCTGCTGGCGCTGGGACTCGCGGAAATGGCCGCGACGCCCACCCGAGAGGGTACCCACCTGTTCGAATTTGCCCGCCCGGACCGGCCGGCGTCCATGGCGGGACCCGCGCCGCTGACGGCGCTCAGGTTCGCCTGCCACGGCATTATCCTGGTGCTGCTGTTCCTGTCTTTGCAGATGGTGCTGCGCGAGCATATCCAGGTCGCGCGCGCCGAAACCGAAGCCATGAGCAAGGAGCTGGTGACGCTGCAGCCGGCCATTGCCGCAGGCCGCACGCTGTTCAGCGACAACGAGGAGTTGCTGCGGCAGCTGGGGCGGGAACGCCGCTCGCTGCTGCCCGACTATGCCACGGTGGTCGCGCGCCTGGGCGAGGTGACGCCGGCTGACGTGTCGCTGGAGCAGGTAACCATCGGGGGCGAGGCAGCGCCGGCTCCCGTGCAGGCGTCGGTAGCCACTGGAGCCCTGCGCCGCATCGGGACGACCGGCGACACGGGCACGCTGACGACCACAAGTCCGCGAGTGGTCATCTCCGGCGTGGCGAACGATGCGTTGGCGTTCGCCCGCTATTGCCAGCGGCTCGAACAGGCGCGCATACTGTCGGACGTGGCTTGCCAGCATGCCGAAATGACGGCTGACGGGGCCTTTTCCTTCGCCTTGGCTGGGACACTGTGAAGGCGCCTGTGCGGTTCCTCGCCGGGTGCGGGATAGCGGCCCTGCTGGCTGCCGCCGGCTACTGGCTGGCTCTTGAGGAGCCGCTGCAGGCACTGGCGGCTGAGGAACGGACCGGAGAGCAGATGCGGCTGACGGTCACCGAGGCGCGAAGCATTGCGCGCCAGAAAGAGGCGCTGGCCGTGTTCAACCAGCGCCTGCGGCGGGCAGCCGGGGCCAATTCGGTCGACACGGCGCCGCGCTCGGCGGCCACCATGCTGGCGGAGGCCAGCCAGCGCATGGTTGCGGCAGGGGGCGTAATCTCCGGGATATACCCGCAGCCGGCGCAGCAGGCGTGCGGCTTCCGGGTGCTGGTCCCCCCACAACGTGTGGTGCCCCTCTTGCGCGAGGTCGAGCGCACGCTGGCTTGGCAGCTGGTGAAGCTCGAGATGAAGAAGGCGGATGACGGCCGCATGGAATTGTACCTGCTGCTGGAGTTCGGGCGATGAGCCGTACTGCTTCGGCGATGCCGACACGCCTGCTGCTCGCGGCGGAACTGCTGCTGATTCTCGGCTGGATTTGGCTGCTATTCCAGTGGCATGCGCCGGCTACCGCGAATACCCCCGTGCCGGTGAGCATGCCGGCCGCCGAGTATCGCGCCCTGCGGCAGAACATCGACGCGCAGCTGCGCGACAACCGTTCGATGGAAGCAGGCGAGGGAACGCTGGAATCGGCGTTCTGGCCGGAAAGCGACCTCGAACAGGTATTCCTGTCCCCGGCTCGGGAGGAAGCGCAGCCGGTGGAAATGCCGACCGGGATAGCGATATCCTCACCGGGTTCGCGAGAGCCGGCTGAAGTATCGCCGGAAAGGGAGCAGCCGCCAGCTGCCAGGCGGCAGGAACCGCCGGAAACCCCGCGGCCCGGGACTCCTGCCTGCCCGTACCGGGTATCGTCAATCATCAGCGGGTCGTCGCGTGCCACTGTGGTGCTGGTCAATACCGTCACGGGAGAGAGTTTGTTTCTGGGGCGAGGGCAGCATGCAGGGGAATGGACGGTAGCGTCCATCACGGACACCACGGTCGTGCTGCAGCATGCCGGTCGGCAGCGCGTGCTGGCGGTCGAATAGGGCATGTTGACACTGCCGACGCGTGCAGGCATAATGCCGAACGTGAAAATCGCCGCCCTGATGCTGATTCTGCTCGCCTTTGCCGTTCCGTGCCTGGCGGATACCACTGCATCCTTGCCAACGACCGAGCCAAATCCTGCATCCGCCACTGCACCGGCTGCCGTATCTGCCGATTCGGTGATTATCAACCTCGAACTGAAGGATGCTGATATCCGCGACGTGCTGATTGCGCTGGGCAAGCAGGCGGGAGTGAACATCGTGGCCGAGCCGACGCTGCAGGGCAAGGTCACCATGCACCTCGAAAGCATCCCGTTCACCGTGGCGTTGGACGCCCTGGTGAATCCCTACGGTTACGTCGTCGAGCGCCAGGGCGTGCTGTTCATGATTAGGAAGAAGGAGACACTGCCCGCGATTCAGGTGGAAATGGGCCCCACGGGCTCGCTGTTCCTGCATGCGCGGCAGGCGGAGTTGCGGGATGTCCTTCAGGAAATCGCCCGGGTGGCGAAAATCAGCGTCCTGCCGCGGCCGGGCGTGCAGGGCGTGGTCACCATCGACCTGGTCGGGGTGCCTGTATCCGAGGCGCTGCGCACGCTGGCCGGCAACTTCGGCTACGAGCTGCAGAGCGAAGGCGGGGTCTACGTCATCGCGCCGCCCGGCCAGCCACAGGCGGCAGAGACACCGGCGCCGCAGGTGGTGCGCAGCGACAGCGGGCTCATGACCATCGACGTGCGCGGCATGGACATCAGGATGCTGCTCGACCGGATAGCCCGGGCGGCCGGGGTGAACATCATCGCGGCCAACGACGTGGCCGGCACGCTGGACCTGAACATCGACCGCATGCCGCTGGAGCAGGTGATGGAGAACCTGTTGGCCACGCAGGGGCTTTATTTCCGCCGGGTGGAGAACGCCTACCGGGTCTTCAAGAACCCGGCCGGCCAGGCGGCCGCGACGACGTACAATATCGTCTGCACCGACAGCAGGGTGACCGTGGACGTGCAGGACGCCGACCTCGGGCAGCTCTTGACGGAAATCGCCGCGCAGAGCGGCAACGACCTGATAATTTTCGGGGCGGTGCGCGACAAGGTCAACGTGCGCCTGACCTCCGTCCCGCTGGATTCGGCCATCGACCTGATTCTGGCGGGGACGCGCTGGTCCGCGCAGCGGCAGGACAACATCATCATGATTGGCGACCGTGCTCCGGGCTCGAGCACCGCGGGCCTGCTGACCCAGACGAAGGTTATCACCCTGCGCCATCTCAAGGTGGCGGAAATCGCCAACCTGCTGCCGCAGAACTTCTCCAACGCGACGGTGAAGATACTCACGGAACAGAACGCGCTCGTGGCGCGCGGGACCCGGCTGGAACTGCAGGAACTTGAGGAGTACATCGCCCGCATCGACAAGGCGCCGCCGGTCATCATGATTGATGTGCTGGTGGTCGAGTACTCGGACCGCACGGGCTACGACCAGACCCTGTCGGCGAGCATCTCCTCTGCCGACGGCAGCAACGAAGTGACTCTTACACCGGGCAACCTTACGGGCAAGATAAACGTGTCGACCCTCGACCAGCTCGACCAGCGCTTTACCGCGACGCTGCAGTTGCTGGTATCAGAGGGCAGGGCGAAGGTACGCGCCAACCCGCGCATATCGGCGCTGTCAGGCCACGAGGCGAGCATCAACGTCGGGACGGAAGAGTACTTCAAGGTGACGACGGGCAACGTCGAGACCCCGCTCACCCAGCTGGAGAAGATAAGCTCCGGCATCATGATGACCATCACCCCGTGGAGCAGCGAAGGCGCGGACCGCATCACGGTGAAGGTCAAGGCGGAGGTAAGCTCGCCCGGGCAGGTGAACGCCGAGGGCTTGCCGGCGATTTCGACCCGCAACGCGACCACGGAACTGGCGGTGCGCGACGGGCAGACCATCGTCATCGGGGGCCTCATCGAATCGCGCACCTCGCTGACCGAGGACCGCGTGCCGGTGCTCGGGCGCATACCGCTCCTGGGCGCACTTTTCACCACGCACCGCGAGTCGGAGCGCCAGAGCGAGCTGGTATTCTATATCACTCCGCATCTGGCGATTGACGGTATTCCGGCACCGCCGAACGTTGTCACCGACACGGTCAGCATCAGCCGCTAAGCGCAAGCAGATGCGCGAGAACGAAGCACAACCCCAGAAGACGAGCAGCGCAAGCGGCCAATCCGGATATACCCTGGTAGAATTGCTGGTGGCAGTGGCCATTACCGCCATTGCCTCAGTGTCCCTGCTGCGGGCGTTCGATGTGGCAGGAACGGTCACGGCGCGTCATGAAGCGCAGTATTACTCGCGTTGGTTGGCTACCTCGATGAAAACCGAGATGGACCGGCTGCCGGTGGTTGACCCGAACCAGACCCCGGCATTCGGCCCCGAGGCGGGGGAATGGCAAAATGACCGGAGCACCTTTGACGACCTCGACGACTATGCCGGTTGGAGCGGCTTGCCGACCGATGTGAACGGGCGGCCCAGCGAGGACCTCGCCGCCTACACGCTGGCTACTGAAATCATGTACGTGGACAAGGATGACTTCGCGAAGGAAGTGCCGGCAGGGCAGTCCGACTTCGTGTTGTGCCGCATCCCGGTGACGAGCACCGATGGCGAAACATTCGTTCTGCAGTGGCTGCGCACCGTGCGCTGGGAGTGCTATCGCCCGTGAAGAACGCGCGCGGGATGACCATGATTGAGCTGCTGCTCGCGTCGACCATTCTGGCGATGGTGATGCTGGCGACGCTCTCCCTGTACCGCAGCGGGGTATTTGCTTACACGAAGTATCGCGAGCGGCAGGAACGGACCGACCAGGGCGAGATGGTGATGTCGATGCTCGCCGACGACTTGCGAACTGCCGAAACGGTTGATTTTGTTGAGCAGAACCGGCTGGGCCTGCGCCGGATGGTCATCGGCGACGACGGCAGTGAGCATCAGGAATTGGTCGTGTACGAGTTCCAACAAGCACCTTCCCCGCGTTTGATACGGCGCCGTGATTACGAGGAAACTGTCTTGCAGGCCGAAGTTACGGAAATGTCGTTCGCGAAGAACAGCAACAACGCTTTTGTGATTGTGACATGCAGGATTGCGAACCGGCCGAGCCTGCGCTGCACGCTGCCGGTTGGCGGGGCTTCGGCGCTGGCCAAGCCGTACCCTTTGGCAGGGCAGAACACGCCATGAATAGCCAGCGGGGCTCGGCAGTGGTGAACGCGCTGATATTCATCGCCGCGCTGGCTATACTGGGCCTGAGCCTGAGCCATCTTGCCACATCGCGCCTGGCTGCAAGCCGGCAACGCGGCGAGCGCCTGCAGGCCCAGGCTGCGGCGGAATCCGGGCTCGAGGAAGCCTTGTACCATCTGCAGAATGACATGACCTGGTATGCCGACGGCAGCGACTCGCGCCCACTGCTGAAGAGAGAGCTTCCTGATTGGCGATATGAGGTGCAGGTCATTCCCAACCCGGACGGCATCAGCTATGCCGTGACGTCGGAGGGGAAGGTCGGGACGACGGGGCAGACGGTCACGCGCACCTTCGTCACGACCGCGCCGGCGCGCTACGCACTGTATGCGTTGGAAAAGCTTACCGTCCATACCTCTGGAAGCATCAACGGTATGCTCTACGCTGGAGAAAAATTCGAAGGCCAGCTGCCGGACGGGGCGCGGCTCGATACTTATCCGGCAGCTATGCACCGTGCGGCTCTGCCGACGCTTGCCGACTATCTTGCCCGACGTCCGGACCGTATCCTCGAAGGCTACCTGCGTGATTATCGCGTGGAGAACCGGTTTCTGTATAAGGCGGGCACACTCACGCTGGACCAGGGTGTGCTGAACAAGGTGAGCTGGCTTGCTGACGGCACCATCACGGTGCAGGGCAAGACCATTGCGACAGCACAGGATGGACTGCCGCTGCTGTTTGCCGATGGCGACATGCTGATAAATCTCGCGCCGGGGTCCAAACTGATGGGAGTGATTATCTGCTGCGGTTCGTTGACCATTGCTGGTAGCGGCGACATAAGTGGGGCTATTATCGCCAAGAACATCGATTGTGGAGGGACAGTTAATCTGGCTCCGCAATCTGAGGATGCGCCCTTGCCGGGGTTTGCTCCGCTGTGGTGGATGATGTGATTAATGGCTGTTTCGAGAAACTGTAGGCAAGAAATGAAAATCAGAGGACATATCGAGGAGGCACGCAATGACGACCCGGAAAGAGAATCGTATGAATCGAAAGCCGCGAGCAACACCGCCAACCAACCCGGGATATATTGATTTTTCCACGCCATTATCGTTAATTGGAACAAGTGGTGAAATCCATGACCTAAAAGAATTTCGCTCTGTCATAGACAGATTTATACAAATAGGGACAAAGCAGTTTCTTGAACGTATTGACGACGCAGTAAAAGCACAAAAACTCTCGAAACGAGATGCCGAAGACTATTATGCATTTCATGAAGACGAATATGACAGATGGCATTCGTCGTTTCCAAATACAATCCGGTCTACGATGCTAATCGCAGCTTGCTCACGCTTTGAAACCGCCCTTTCGAGTCTTTGCCTGGAAATCGAAAAACTCAGAATTCCAGATTTGTATAGTTGGGATAGTATAGTGAAACATAAAGGTATTCGTCGTGGTGCGTATTTCCTATGCAAAAATATTGGAGTATGCCCTCAAGAACACCCATTATGGTCGAGAGTGTTAGATTACTATACGATAAGGGATTGTTTTGTTCATGCGGGCGGTATTTTAGACATGATGAAGCCGACGAAACGTATCGAGATTCGTAGTGCTATTAGGAGGTTAAGGGATTATGGTGTATCCGAAAATGCGGTTTACCAAATCGAATTATCGCAGGAGTTCTTCAAAATCATGTTCGACGATATGATAAAATTTTGGCAGGATTTAGAAAAAGCAATGAAGCAGAATGCGGTTGTTGGTCCGCGGTACTTTCCATGACGAGTTGGCAGATTGTCTGGTCAATGTTGTCTCGTCGTTGTGCGATGGTGTGCGGTCGCTGAATTTGCGGACATGCCGGCGCCGCACATGCGTCTGACCACCCCCGCACTTTGACAAGCCCCCGGCCGTAGGGTATATTTCATACACAGTATATCAGCGATAACAAGAAATCGGTGAGCGCAAGCGCCATATGGGCGTCATTGCGCACGTTTGAGATATCCTTGAGGTATCGGGGCATGACATGGTATGACCGAGTCGCCGAAACAATGGCTGATTCCCGCTGAAACCGTGCCGCGAAAGCCGGGTTCCAAGCTGGCGAGCGGCGGGCACTTCCCGTCCGGGGGTCATTCCGGCCACTGGGAAGTGACGGAAAAGATTGCCAGAGAGCTCAAGTTCAGTCCCGAAGCCATTGACATATTGTGTGACGCCGCGCAGGACCCCGACTTTTACGAGTTTTCCGTTCCAGCGGCCCATGCCCAAACCCCGGATTGCATCTATGATGTCAGCGGCGACCGCGCCGCGGCCATCGAGAGCGCGATAGCCGCCTATGGGGAGTGGGTGGCGGCGAATTTCCGCAAGTGCGTCCTGGCGCTGGCGGCCAAGAACACCCGCTTGGCGCTCTACTGGCTGGGGTACATGCTGCACGGCATCGAGGACTTGGCGGTACACATGGGTATCACCAACGGCGAGCATGCCGCGCGTAAGATAAGCCCCGACCACGTTCGGGCAAACATCAAATTCGCCTTCGAATACGCCCGGCAGGCAATGGGCGCGGTGCGCAGCGCTCTGGGCGAGAGCGAATTCAGTCTGCTGCAGGAGCACCGTGGCGACAAGGGCTATGACAAGCCGGAGAAGCTCGCGGCCATCCATCCCAAAGGGTGGGATATTGAAGACACTTTCGGTGAATATCGGATAGCAGGAGAAAAGTACCAGAAGATGTCGCCGAAGCCGGAGCCGGTGCTGTGGGACCGCGAACGGGTTCTCGCCTGCGTCCTGCAGAGACTACAGAATGGGAATTAGGCGGCAACGACTGGGGAAACCCGAAGCGCTGGACAGCGGCCGGCGCTGGCGCCGACGTTAAAGGCGAGTCATCTGTCGGAAATGATGAGACTGTCGGCACGGTGGCATATGAGTGTATTCGCGCGCGCCAGCCATGAGAACGAGACGATTCTTTCGAGGTGAATAATGCCAATTACGCGGTACCCAACGCAACCAACTGAAACAAAATATCTCTTTATCGACGGGGCATATCTGGACGAGATAAACAAGAAAATTGCCTCGGCGTGTTTCGACCATGCGTACTTCGACCTTAACTACGCCAGTATTGGGGCTGGATACAAGAGAGTGTTTTACTATGATTGCCTACCTGGGCAAAAAGTCGGAGAATCAGAGGAAGAGTACAAGATACGCACCGAAGACAAAAGAACGTTTCTTGAGAACCTCGGACAACTCCCGGGCTTTCATGTAAGGCAAGGTGTTGTAGTCCGGGCGGGGCGAGGGAACCACCAGAAGACTATCGATGTGAAAATCGCTGTGGACATGTTCTCACATACGATGCAGCGGAACATGGAATCGGCGACCCTGCTTGCAGGCGACCTTGATTTCTTACCTGTGATAAAGGCGCTGGTTCGGGCGGGGATGCATGTCGTGTTGTGGTACGAGAAGACGTCTGTAAGCAGAGAATTGCTGCAGAAAGTGGATGAGGCTGAAGTGCTGTGTGACAAGCGGATGTTCAGATGGTCGACGCAGGCATTTCGGCAAAGATATGCGCAACCAGAATGCCTCAATGTGTATACTGATGGCAAAATAATTCTTGAAAATGGCGAGTTGGTCAAGAGTGGGACAGCTGTTGGCCGAGAGAAAATTGAACTACGTAAGTATGAAGACAAATGGTGCATTGTTGAATGGAAAGCACATGGCGAACTAAACTTTTATCGACATGAAGACCTGAAATTCTTGGAGTATTATTTGCGGGACAGGCAGGTTCTGATTATTTGGGAAAACACATAATGCAGTTGTTTTTTTGTAAACTGCAAGAGGATAACATATAAGCCTCGTATCGAGGTGGTATCATTGCCGCCAACGTTGACTGTGCTGAAGCCGCAACTGCTCAAACCGTCAAAAAGCTAAATATCTAAATATGCCGATATAATAGATGATGCATTATGATACATTATCCAATGCGCGATAACTGCTGTAAAATTCCCCCAAAAGTTCTTGACATCATTTTCGCCAACGAGTATAAAGCTCATCAGCAAGACTAATAATTCAGGTACGGTGAGTGGGAAAACACCCAGAAGTGGCGCGCCATGCGCGATTGGTATTTTCGTCCCTGTGTAGACCTGCCGGTGCAGTTGTAGTCCAGCAAATCCCTCTGTTCCAAGAATCGCAAATCTCCAATGACAAAGGAATAATCCGATGAAGCGACGCTATATGGTGCTTGGTGTTTCTCTGCTGGCGTTTCTCGCCGTGGGCATCGTGGCCGGCTACGCGGAACTGACGACCGCGCCGGGCGTGGTCATCAACGAGATAATGTACAACCCGCCGTGGAACGACCAGTGGCAGATGACCGACGCGAAGTACGAGTGGATTGAGCTGTTCAACTCGTCGACCGCAGCCATCGACATGGGCGGCTGGAACGTGGTCACGGACGCCGGCTACGAGTACGTCTTCCCCGCGGGTACGAGCATCGCCGCGGGCAGCTACCTGATTGTCGCCTCGGACCTGCGCGCCTTCAACGGCGGCCTGCCCGAAGGCTGGACCGTCACCTGCCCGGTACTTGGCAATACGGGCAACGACACGCCCATCCTGGGCAACATGGGCGGGACAATCCGCATCTTCGACGAGACGGGCGAGAAAAGGGACGAGGTATCCTATACGGACCGCGCGCCTTGGCCGGCGAGCGGCTTGGGCGAGGGGCGTACGCTGGAATTGCTCTCGCCGCAGGCGGACAACTCGCAGGCGAGTTCGTGGGCCGCGAGCCTAATCAGCGCCTCCTTGGGCACGCCGGGCAGGCCCAACAGCGTGCTCTCGGGCAGCGAACTGTGGCTGGGCACGGTGACGGTCAATCCGGCCACGGTAGAGGCCCTGACCCGCATACCGCAGCAGACGTTCACTATCAAGAATAGCGACATCCGGGAGATGCAGGGGGTGTCCCTGACCCTGCCTACGGACTGGCTGTGGTCCGGCAAGGCGGAGAATGTGAGTATTGCCGGCGGCAGCGGCAATGTCACGGTCACGGGCAGCGGCAGGGCGGGCAAACCGTACGTCATCACCGTGACGGGGCTCCAGCTGGCCACGAACTCGCAGCTGGAGCTGACTCTGGCGCGGGTGATGTCATCGCCGCTCGCGGACACGGCGAACGAGTTCTGCGTGTCAGCGACAGACGGCGAGCAGTGGTACCCGCTGGCCAGTACGCCTGTCGTGACCGTCACGGCAGCCACGCACAAGGCGAACCACGTCGTCATCAACGAGGTCTACTACAACGGCGGCGACTCCATCAGCGCCGACTACTGCGACTGGTTCGAGCTCTACAACCCGACTGACCAGCCCGTCTGCATCGACGGGTGGTACGTCCTGGATGCCCTGCCGGAGCAGGTGCTGAATATCGCCCGGCCGAACGAGGGGGCAATTCAGATACCGAATCCGACCGCGGGCCAGGACTACGTCATCCAGCCGGGCGGGTACATGCTGATAGCGCTGGATGAGCAGCATTACCGCCAAGAATTCCCGAACGGGCTGGTGCCTGCCTTGGAAGCCAATCTGGACGCATTCAGCCGCATGACGACCGGCAACCGGATACTCGACGCGGCCAAGGACGGGCCCGCGTCGAACTGCATGAAGCTTGGCAACTTCGGTCTGAACAAGAACCGGGACGAGCTGGTGCTGTACGATGGCGATAACATCGTCGACGCGGTTGCCTGGGGCAATGGGAACTCGTTCAACATGCTGACCAGCGAGCCGCTGACCTGCCGGCATGGCCTGTCATTGGCCAGGGCGAAGGATGGCTACGAAGCGCGCCAGCCGAATAGCGAATTGAGCGAATTGGTGGGCAACAGCTTCGTGGCGAATGCACAACCCACGCCCGGGGCTTCGAACCAATGACCACGATGAAATGCTGCCGACGGCTTGCGGGTATTGGCGTGGCAGCAGCAGCGTGTCTGACGCTTGCTGCAGCGGCCTTGGCCGAGCAGCCGCGATGGCAGATGCACCGGACTCTTCTGGACAGCCCAATGATGGATGCGGCGTTCCCTGACGATAATACGGTGCTGATAGCCAACCAGAACGGGCTGGTGACGCTGAACACGGAAGCCGAGGTTCTGAAGCGCCAGGGTATCGACAGTACGGTGAGCTACCCCATCCTGGCGGAGAACGGGAGCTACGCGGTCGTGCATCATCGCCGGCGGGTGCCGCAGTTCAGCGAGAACATCACGCTGTACAGCGTGGCCGGTGAGACTGGCGTGACGTTCCCGATTAGCGGGTCGCCCTATCTGGCGCCGAACGGCGACTGGCTGCTGACGGTGGACAAGTATAACAACCGGGTGAGTATCTACAACGCTCGTGGCGCCAAGCTGCGCGAAGACACCTATCCGGAAATCCGCGACTACGGGATGAAGTTCTCCACGGACGGCAGGCATGTGGCGCTGAACCTGCCGCAGAACGGCGTGGATGCCATCGCGGTGGTCTATGATAGCATCGGGAGACTGCAGACGAAGGTGCGGCATGCCTTGGGCCTTGGGCCAGGCGCAGCCGGGGCTGACGCCGAATGGGGATACGCTGGTGATTATTGCGCGGGCGGCGGTGACGATTTACGACGAGACCGGCACGGAGAAGCAGCGGATTCAGCGAAGCAGGAATGCGGGAATTGGGATGTTGACAAGGGTTGGAGAGAAATTGTGGCTGGCTGAAAGCGGCGGTCTGCGAGTCCTGAACCTTGCGAACGGCGATAGTCGTATGGTTGCGCTTACCGATGTCGGGGCGGTAGTGAAGCTGACCGATGAGCAGAGCGGACAACGCGTGTTGGTTGGTCAGCGTAAAGAACGTCGTGAAAGCGGCATGATATGGACTTGGCAGGCGTTGGAGCGCAGCAGCGGCAGGGTGGCATGGCGTGGTGAGGACTGTATCCGTGATGCATATGTTGTGTTGGGGACGGGGGCAATTGTCAGAGGAACAGAAGAAATTGAGATATGGAATGACGGGCAAGGAGTCATCAATGAATAGACTTTATCAACCGTACTACTGGATGCCAATGGTAGTGCAGAATTCAGTTGCGACTTTTGGAAAAGGTTGTAACTTTATGCATTCGGCGGCAGGAAACAATGAATGTGTTGACGACCATCATGCACCGGCTGCGTCCCCTATCAGTCGGTGCGGCAAATATGCGTAATGGAGGATATCAAATGACTAAGAAACAAGCTGTGTTATTCCTGAAAGTGTTGACTGGCTGCGTGCTGATAAGCATGTTCGCTACTTTGGCGGGTTGCGAGCGTCAGTGCGGACAGACTGACACTGTGGGGACCACGGGCACAAATGCCGGGACGGTTAATTCATACGGCGCGGGCCCAGTAAAATTATTTGCAGATATTGAGTTTGAAACGATGCCGGAAGGCATTGCAGTGGGCCGCAAAGTGCAATTTGCGTTTCGCATAATACCAGTGCCAAACCATCGAAGTGTTTATCATCCGGCGTTTGCTGATTTAGCCACTAATGGAAGAACTATCGACACTCTGCCGTTAGTGCTTGATATATGTATAGTAAGTGACGATTCTGGAATTAACAAACCGCGGGGCTCCGATACTGATGTTTTCCTTAGTATTGCAAAACAAGACGATAATCAGCGGCTAATAATCGACACACAAGTCAGTCAATTAACTCGGGATAATGTTCTGTACTTACTGACGACCATGGATGAAATTAGCAAAGGCAAAACTTTTCGTATCGACGCATTATTCAGACGTGAAGCGGATTATAGGATATTTATAAGTGCAAGGTATATGTTCATAGAACCTTTCACTGATTATTGGTATGGAGAAAGAGATATCCTGATTGAAGAGACGTTTTATAAGTTTGGTATCCAAGCGAGGAATCGATAATGAAAGTGTATTACAAATTCATTTTGGGGATGATTGGATTGTGTTTATGGCCTTGCAGTGTCCAAGCATCACCATCGATTACAATTGACGATGTGTCATTAATCTATGAAATTGGGCAACCACCATCAAGTAGCTCATTCGACGAGGAATACAAACAATATCCATTGCCTGAAGGAGTGATAATAAAGGTGTGGGGCAATTGTCGCGGAGTTACATTGGGTTATATTGGCGAATGTGAGACGGATTCGAACGGTAAGATAAATACGGTTATGGCGTTGCCAAGCACATTCGCTGATACTCCGGATGAAATATGGTTCGAAATAGTAATGCAAACTGATTATGCTATTGTGATTCCGGGCCAGCCAGATACTATTCCATTTCCATCTCCTGTTGAAGCGAGTGTGTTAACACATAAAACCCCAACGATTGGGCCAGTGCCGTCGGATTCGTCGGTTTTCCATGCATCTGTATTGGTGGGTTATGAGTCCACCCAAATGATTAGCGGAGCATTGCATATTCTTACGTGGATAGGTGAAGCAAACAGATGGATTTGTGAAAAAAATCCGAGTTTTATAATGCCGAAGATAACTGTGAGCCAGGATATTAAGGCCTTGACGGGTGTTGTATCCGAATATTCGCCCGCCCATGAGGGCCTATTCATTGTTGGTAAGTATTGTTATCAACGTGAATCGATTGTTCACGAATATGGACATGCAATAGAAGATGAACTGTTCCCAATATTTGTGGCGGATTACATTGATACTCACAATTATTTTACAATGACAAATCGCGAGGAAGCATTGTCAGAGGGGTGGGCGGAATTTCTATCGATTGCCGTAACGGACAATTTGGGCTATTTTTATCGCGATGTTGAAAGTGATTTACCTTGGCAAGGGAGACCTAATGCATCTATGCCGCGCATTGGCCAAATGGTTGAAGGAGCAGTGGTAAATTCATTATGGGACTTATACGACGAAGACAATGAGGATGAGAGATACTCGATAATTTCGCCAGGGGTTGCACAACAAAATTTCTATGACAATATTTGGAAACCACTTGATGATGTTTGGGTATTCCATCCGCAAAATATTGCGGAATTCTATATCGAATTGCAGAAACTTAAAACCGCGGCGAACCCCGCGGATATTGGTACGCGCACAAAAGTCCGTGGCATTTTCGAGCATAATGGCATAGTGTTCAGCCGGGCGGGAATGGACCCATTGCCTCCAGCAACAAACCCTGACACAGCATGGGATGGCATATTCTATCAGTATCAATTAATCGGTTCACATGACTTAACCGACACGCCAGTATCAGCTGCTCCGATTCCCAGCATCGAGCACCGTCTGCAGTTCTGTTTGGACACAATGCCATATGGCGCAACCCGCGAAGAGGAATGGCGCCGGGTTAGCTTGAATATACATACTGAAACCAAATGGATGCCCAATGATGCTACCACGGGATTTGGGACAACATCATCGGGAGTTAGCAACCTAATACTATTTATGGAGAATGGCTTCGGTATTTCGTCGTCTATGTCGGACTTGCTAAAACTGGAAGGCGAGGTTCTGGCGGCCCGGGTGCAAAACAAGGATGAATATTATGCTCGCGATTCCTTTTATCCGGAGTTTAATAGCGCTACCGATTCACCGCATAACACAGCTCAATGGCTAAATGACCCGGCGTTCAGCATGAATACGCTGCGATTCGGACTAGTTGACAGATACCGGCCGTTTCTTGTGAAAGCGATGGTTAGAAACATAAGCGAAACGGGATATATTGGCCAGTGGATTTGCTCTGCTAACTTGGATTTTGTTGCCGACGCTGGTGCGGTTGGTGGTGGAATTCAAATATTGCAGTTAACATTTAGCGAACCGGTTGATACACCATCTACAATTATATACGGCTACGACACTGCCGGCACAGTGAAGGCGCTTGCGACAGATGACCCGCGTGTGTGGCTACGAAACCTGTCGTTTCCGATTGACCCCAGCGCTATGGCCGGACAAAAACGACTATGGGTAAGTACCCGTGACCGTAACTACAATCACCTAACGCCATTTAGCATCGATGACCCGATTACACTTGACCCTGCGCTTGAAGACATAGACGGTAGTGATTTGATGCGTCATGTTGGCGTAATTGCTGGTCCCGGCGGCCCGGATGAACTGCACCGCTTCCGCGTTGCCTTCCTACGCCTCGACGGCGTAGACAGCGGTGCTTCTGGCGTGGCCAATTGCCCGGCAGTCGGCCACGACGCGATTCGGGTCAACACGCATGGTCTGGACACTGACTGCAAGCAAGTGGCGTTCGCGGTCAATGGCGATACCGTCATTGATTCCGCCTTTCCATTCGAGACCGAGTGGTATTCGAATCATCGCGTAGGCGGGGGTGTGTCTCCCCTGAATGAGCTGGCTACGTTCAAGGACGGCGAGACCTACGTGATTGGCGCGGAACTCACGGATGACCTGAATCATAAGGGCCGTCTGCCGGTATATGCGCGTATCTATGGTGTCGGTGATACAGTTCCCTTCATGCAATCGGGTGGTGGACGGATTTCCAAAGAGATAATGCTGGACAACTTCCGCCCGTTCGTTTCTTGGGTGACAGTCACAGACACCACCGATACGGTATACGATGCAGGTTGGAGCTGGAACGGCAGTGGCCTGCAGTTTGTTGCCAATGCACGACGCGTGTACGGCGACGGACCGCTGACGATTACCACCCGTTTCAGCGAACCGGTGGTGAATCCCACGTTGTGGGCGCACGGGCTGGACGCGGCAGCTACGGCGATGTCTGCTGCGGATACCCGCGGCATGTTGTGGACGCGCACGATTTCAGTGCCGACGGCGGATATGCTTGGCATCAAGCAGCTCGAGTTCGCCGCGACCGACCGTACGGGCAACAAACTGGTGCCTCTGAAGGAAGCGACCAGCGCACCGATAGACCCGGTGACCTTTACTACTCTCGATGGCACCAGCTTCAAACGTGTTGGTGGCCTCCATCTTGGTAATGGCGGGACTGATGAAGTGCACTGGCTTGCACGTGCTGACTTGAAGATAGATGAT
>CAZWUZ010000010.1:0-31877 GCA_964637655.1 uncultured bacterium
ATGCCGATGACCGCGACGCCGATTTCGGCGCGCGGCTGGCCGCGCTGCATGCTTTTCGCCGCAACCGCCTGCCGCGCGGGTATGACCGCAGCGCCGTGCAGCGGGTCGACCGTCTGGCGGCGCAGTGGCGCGAACTGCTGCAGGTACCGGTGGCGGTCACGACACATGAGCAGGAGATTGGCTGCCTGCTGGCGCTCGCCTATCCCGACCGTATCGCGAAGCGTCGCGGCAGGGCGGATGAACGGTTTCTGCTCGCCGGCGGGCGCGGGGCACGCCTGCGCGGCGGGGACACGCTTCGCCATGCCGACTGGCTGGTGGTTGCAGATCTTGATGCGGGTACCACCGACGGCATGATCCGTCTTGCCGCGGCCTTCGACGAGTCACTGCTGTCATCACGACTTGCCCAGCTGCTGCGTACCGAGGAACAGTGCACGTGGGATGCGCGCGCGGAGGCAGTGGTCGCGGCGCGCACCGTCAAATGCGGGGCTATCACGGTGAGTGAAAACGCACTGCCGTCGCTGTCAGCGGAGGTGGCCGGCGCCGCCGTGCTCGCCGGCATCCGCGGGCTCGGATTGGTCTGCCTGCCGTGGGACGAAGAGACGCGCCAGTGGCAGGCGCGGGTACTGTCGCTGCGTGTGTGGCAGGGTGACACCTGGCCGGACGTCAGTGATGCCGCGCTGCTGGCGACGCTGGAGCAGTGGCTGCTGCCGTTTCTTTCAGGCATTACGCGCCGTGCGCAGTTTGCCCGCATCGATCTGATGACAGCGCTGCACGGCCTGCTCGACCGCACGCAGCAGCAGCAGCTCGCGCGTCTTGCCCCGACCCACCTGACCGTGCCCAGCGGGGCGCGGCATCGTCTCGCGTATCAGCCGGACGGCGCGCCGCCTGTGCTGGCGGTCAAACTGCAGGAGCTGTTCGGGTGCCGCGCGACACCGCGCGTGGCGGATGGTAGCATCGGGGTGCGGCTGCACCTGCTGTCGCCCGCGCGGCGGCCGCTGCAGGTGACTGACGACCTCGCCGGGTTCTGGGCGCGTACCTATGCTGAGGTGCGCCGCGAACTGCGCGGCCGCTACCCGAAACACCCGTGGCCGGATGACCCGCTGGCGGCGCTCCCCACGGCAAAAACCAAAAAACAATTGCAGCGGAGGAAACGCACATGAGGGGAGCATTCGGCGAACAGGCAGCGGCATTGCTGGCAAAGGTGCGGGAGACCGCACCGCTGGTGCACAATATCACCAACTTCGTCGTGATGAATTCCTCGGCCAATATCCTGCTCGCGCTTGGCGCGGCCCCGGTGATGGCGCACAGCCGCGACGAAGTTATCGATATGGTGAAACTGGCGGGCGCGCTGGTACTGAACATCGGCACGCTCGAGGAAGAGTGGGTCGAGTCAATGCTCATGGCGGCCCAGGCGGCAAACGCTGCCGGTATTCCCGTCATCATTGACCCGGTGGGGGCGGGGGCCACGCCGTATCGCACCGCCTGCGCACAGCGCCTGCTGCGCGAGGCGCGCATTGCCGTCATTCGCGGCAATGCGGGCGAGATGTCAGCGCTGCTGGGGAGCAGCGGCATGACCCGCGGGGTGGACGCCCTGGCGGAGACCGGCACCGACCTCGCCGCGCGTGCCGCCACGCTGGCGCGGCAGACGGACTGTATCGTCTCGATGTCAGGTGCAGAGGACTTTGTCAGCGACGGTACGACGACATATGTCGCGACCAACGGCGTACCGCTGATGACGAAGGTGACGGGCCTTGGCTGCGGACTCAGTTCGGTGACAGGTGCATTCGTCGCCATTGGTCCCGACCGTCTGTTTGCCGCGGCGGCGGCGGTTGCGGTCTACGGCCTGTGCGGTGAACTGGCCCTGACGCGGGCGCAGGCCCCGGCAAGTTTTGCCACCGCGTTTATCGATACCCTTTACACCATCACCTCGCAGCAGGTGACTGACGGTGTGCAGCTCCGCACGGTGTGATTACGGCCACCGCGGGTATTGGCGTCGCGCGTCAACGGGCGGTTTGACGGGACGCGGGAGACGGAGTATCATGCGCGCATGGAGCTCATTCCGACAACCGGCATGAGGATTCCCTGATGTTCACCCGCCTGCGCTCCGCGGCGCTGCATGGCATCGATGCGTTCGCTGTCGATGTGGAAACCGACGTCTGCAACGGCATCCCCTGTTTCAATGTGGTTGGCATGCCCGACACCGCGGTACGCGAGAGCCGCGACCGCGTGCGTGCCGCGCTCAAGAACAGCGGCTACGAATTCCCGGCCAAGCGCATCACCGTCAACCTCGCCCCCGCCGACCGGCGCAAGGAAGGGGCGGCGTTCGACCTGCCGATGGCGCTCGGCATCATCATCGCCTCCGGGCAACTGGGGACGGTCACTACCGACGGCTACTGGTTTGCCGGCGAACTGGCGCTTGACGGCTCGTTGCGCCCCGTCGCGGGGATTCTCCCCATCGCCATCGATGCGATGCGCGCGGGGGCGCGCGGCCTGGTTGTCCCGGCCGCCAATGCCGCCGAGGCGGCGGCGGTGCTCGAACCGGCGCAGATTATTCCTGTCACGACGCTGGCGCAGGCGGCAGCATGGCTGCGCGGTGAACTGCAGCATGGTGATCTGCGCCATCCGGAAACTGTGGTCTGGCAGCCGGAGGAGAGCGTTGATCTTGCCGAGGTGCGTGGCCAGCAGGCGGCGAAGCGCGCACTGGAAATCGCCGCGGCCGGGGCCCACAACCTGCTGTTCATCGGCCCGCCCGGCTCGGGCAAGACGATGCTCGCGCGGCGGCTGCCGACCATTGTCCCGCTGCTGAATCGCGACGAGGCGCTGGCCGTCACGCGTGTGCACAGCGTGGCCGGGCTGGTGCGTGCGGGGCATGGACTCGTACGCGAGCGCCCCTTCCGCGCGCCGCATCACACTATCAGCGATGCCGGGCTCATCGGTGGCGGCGCGCATCCGCGTCCGGGCGAAATCTCGCTGGCGCTGCATGGCGTACTCTTCCTCGACGAACTTCCCGAGTTTCCGCGGCATGTGCTCGAAGCGATGCGCCAGCCGCTGGAAGAAGGAATGGTAACCATCTCCCGTGCGGCGCAGACCATTACGCTCCCCGCACGCTTCCAACTGGTGGCGGCGATGAATCCCTGCCCGTGCGGCTTTACCGGCGACCCGCGCCACACCTGCACCTGCCGTCCCGACGAGGTGGACCGCTACCTTGCGCGTATCTCGGGCCCGCTGCTCGACCGCATTGACCTGCACATGGAAGTGCCGGCGATTTCCTACGCGGAACTGCAGGGAACAGCCGAGGCGGGGGACAGTTCCGCAGCGGTGCGCGAGCGCGTGCAGCAGGCACGCAACCGCCAGCATCAGCGGCACGGCAAATGGAATGCGCATCTGGCGGAGAAGGAAGTGCATGCCACGGTGCACCTCGACACCGCGTCAACCAATCTGCTGCAGCGCGCGGTGGACAAACAGGGTTTGAGTGCCCGCGCCTACATGCGCGTGCTCAAAGTGGCGCGCACGATTGCCGACCTCGCGGAAACAGACGCGGTCAACGCGGTGCATGTTGCCGAGGCGCTTTCCTATCGTTCGCTCGAACGCCTCGCCTGAACCACGCTGGGGTGTGCTATCTGATTATCGTGCTGGTGTCGGCATTACTGCTGCCGTAGTGTTCCCCCCCCGACGTTCCTCGCCCAGACAAATTCGACACGTGCTGTTCGTTGGGGAAGTGTGTAGGGATATGGTTGTCCGGTCAGTTCGCTGGTCAGGGGCGGTACGCCAGCGAACTGCCAGAGTTCATCCAGTGTGGCAGGAAAGCGGCCTTGCGCGCGGACATATTTCCACAACCGCACATGCACCTGCCCGAGGCGCCCGTATTCAATAGTCATGGCATGCTTGTCGCGGGACGAAGTGAGTTTGGGAAAGGCGATTGCGGTAAAGACCGGCGAGAGCGGACTAAGCAGGTGATCATGCCAGGCGAAAACCGGCTCAACGTGTTCATAGCTGCGATTGAGATGAAACGGCTGACGGCTTACCGTGATGAGGGGGAGCATGGCATCTTCATACAATTGCACGGAGCGGCGGCGGTTCAGCAGCGGGTAGCCTTCGTGTACGCTGGTCCCGACCACGGTCATGAAGTAATAGAAGTAGGCGGCTTCACCTTCCAAACTGCGGGCGAGGGCCGGGCGTGCCTCCGTTTCAACTTCCGCCAGTTGCGCCAGCAGGGCATCGGCTTCGGCGGCAGTACCTCCCGCGCGGTCAAACGGGAACAGAACAGGCAGGTCTTCAACCATGATGCCGTAGCAGGCATCGGCTACCAGCACCATAAACAGCAGATTGTCCCGGTAGAGATTGCGTATGCTGTGCACGTTGCGCGTGAAGCGGCGGAGTGCAGCTGCCCGGTTTCCTTGCCTGATCTCCTGCTGCAGAGCAAGAGACTCGAGTCTGAACAGGGCAAGGAGTCCGATAACCCGCGGGAGTGGTGTATCGTGCGGCGGAGCATCGATATACATGGCCAGTGAATGGGTGGCCATAAATTCAGTGATGGTATCGCGTGCGTCTTGAGTGAGGCGGAGCACACGGATTTCGGTATCACTGCCGCTGCTGTTTACAGTATCATTGAAGTAGCCGTTGTGAATACAATTGATCAATGCGGCCGTATCGGTAAGTACCGCGGCATCATCATCGGCCTGTTCGCCGAACTGCTGGTGCCAGTCATCAAGGAGTTGGACAAATTGCCGGTGTGATTCACGCTTGCCGGCATCATGCAGCCATGCCGTGCTGATGCGCGGAACGGCATGGTCCAGTGCCGGATGATTATGCACGGCCAGAACACCGAGGTAGGCGAGCGGAATGAACAGCAGGCCGAACAGGGGTCCGAACAGGATGACGTAGGGGAGCAGGCGTACTTCCAGCCGCCGGTGGCGGGTAAGAAAATAGTACAGCGAAAAAAAAGCAAGTGGCAGGGTGATGAAATCCAGACTGCCTGCGAGCCATACGGGCATTTGATCAGTGCGAACATCGTCCAGAAACCACAGGCCGGTCACGTTCGCCAGCATGCTGCCGGAAAACTCTGTCATGCCGGTGTAAACGGCAAAACCAGAGACGGCAATAACCACAAGAACAAGCAGTGAGGTGAGCGCGTTTTGGGCGTAGCAGGAAATGAGAAATGACAGCGTATAGGCGAACCCTGCGGTCAGGGCGAAAAACAGCAGGGGGTACCCGAAAAATTCGCCGCTGCCGGTGGCGGCGAAACAGAAGAACGTTGCGTAGATGATATAGGTGAATGACAGAAACCAGCCAAGACAGAATTTGACAGCCCAGACCGCCACAGGAGCAATTGGCAGCTCAAGCAGTGCCTGCAACCGTCCGTTTTCCTTATCGCCGGCCACGAGCTGGCAGGCGAGCAGCATGATGAAGAGGAGCGGAACCACCACAGCGATAAACCAGAATTTCACCAGGGTGTCGCTGTCATCACTGAAGCCGTAGAGCAGTTGCAGCATTTCAATCAGCAGGAGCATCAGGATGGGCAGTACGAGAAAAAAAGTGTAGCAGAGTGTGCGCAGCCGTGACACTTCGCGGCTGACCAGCATGCGGATCATCGCGCTGCCTCACGGCGGAAAATGGTGTCGAGGTCGAGCGGCATGATTTCCGTGTCGGCTCCCTGCGCCTGCAGGGCCGCGATGACCGGACCGGCATTGTCCCGGTAGTACAGGGTGATGGCCCGCCCGTCCCGGGCAACGACCTGTGCGCCGGCGGTATCGAGCCGGTCGGGAATGCCGGCGGGAAACACGGCCGTGATGTCACCACGTGTTGCCTTGATAGCGTCAATGCTGCCATCGAGTATGATCCGTGCCTGATGGAGGAACAGGATACGATCGGCAAAGCGTTCAAGGTCAGCCAGTTGGTGGCTGGAGACCAGCACCGTGGCCCCGCACTCGGCGCAGTAATCGCCCAGCAGACGGAGAATATCGTCGCGCACGAGCGGGTCGAGCCCGGAAAACGGTTCGTCCAGCAGCAGCAATCGCGGGCGGTGGGCGAGCGCGAGGATGAGCATCAGGCGCGCTTGCATCCCGCGCGACCACGTCTTTATCCGGGTATCCGCGGGGAGCGCAAAGCGCTCCTGCAGTTCCCGGGCGAAGGCCGCATCCCAGGTCGGATACAAGGGCGCAACACGCCGGCAGAGCCGGTCAAAGACCAGATGGTCGTCAAAGCGGTACTGGTCAGGCATGTACCCGACGCGGCGCCGGACGGCAACTCCCTGTCGGGGCAGGGAAAGACCGAACACCCGCGCGCTGCCGCCATTGGCTTCGAGCAGGCCGAGCAGGAGGCGGAGCAGGGTGGTTTTGCCCGCGCCGTTCTCACCGATGAGCCCGGTGATCGAGCCGGCCGGCAGTGCGAAGGAAACATTGTTCAAGACAATGTGGCGGCGGAAACGCTTGCGCAGCCGGTCAGCCGAGAGCGGGTTGTCCATCGTTCTTCCGGCCGCTTTCAGTCAGGGCGCGACGTACCGTTGCCTGAATCGCCGTCGCGCTGATGCCCTGCGCCTGGAGTCGGATGATGAGCGCGGCGAGCCGGTCGAGGTCGGCCCGCCCGAGTTCGCGGTTGCAGAGCGCGGGCGCATTGGGCGTGAGAAAGATGCCCTTGCCGCGGCGGGTGATGATGATGCCCGCCTGTTCAAGCAGCTGGTAGGCGCGCATGACGGTATTGGGGTTGATGCCGTGTTCGCCGGCGAGGGCGCGCACCGAGGGGAGGGCATCGCCGGGACGGTAGCGTCCATTGGCCACCCCCTGCTTGAGGCTGGCGGCGAGCTGGGCATAGAGCGGCGTGGGGCTTTTCAGGTCCAGTTGCATCGTCTGCCTCCTGTTTCACTGTATTACAACTATAACACAGATGGCGGTGTTTGTCAAGGGGTTTACCGAGGTGGGGCAACGTATCTTCACATAATGTAACCAGCAGGTGCATCAGATGTGGTAAACTTATAGGAGAGGGGGTGACGGTCATGCAGGAGATCGAACGTGATGAACTGAGGCGTTTTGCGGTGCGGCTGCAGGTGGCACGGCGGCTGGTGGGGGCATTCCTGCTGTTCGGGATGGGCTTCTACCTGCTGTCGGCGATACCGGTGCTGTGGCTGCGCGAGTGGTGGCTGTCGGTGGTTACCGGCTGGTACGGGATGACGGAGTCGCGCTGGGAACTGATAGGGCTGCTCTACCTGACGGGACTCAAGGCGTTCTATGCCGGTGTTCTGCTGCCGCTCTGGCTGGGGATTCTGCTGGCGGGTCGCCGGGTGCAGGCGCTGCTCGCGATGGCAGCATAGGGGGATGGCGATGACCGGAAAGGTGGCACTCTGCGTGTTGCTGCTGTTCCTGCTGCCGGCAACACTGACTGCGGCGAACAAAACGGCGGGCAACGCGCTGCAGGTGCCGACGGGATATGCGGCCGTTGGCGAGGCGTGTGATGCGGCCACCGGTCTGCCGCTGCGTATTCGCCATGCGACAACGGGGTACGAACTCGTCTATGTACCGGCGGGCAGTTTCCTGATGGGTGCACCCGAAGATGACGACGATGCCGATCCGTGTGAACAGCCGCAGACGCGGGTGTATGTGCCGGGGTTCTGGATCGGGCGCACGGAAGTGACCAACGCGCAGTATCGCCAGCTCTTTGCCAAGCACCGTTCCGGTGACTATCGCGGCCATACGCTTGATGGTGACGAGCAACCCGTGGTCAACGTGACGTGGCAGGAAGCGGAAGCATTCTGCCGGCGGAGCGGCATGCGCCTGCCCACCGAGGCGGAATGGGAGAAGGCGGCGCGGGGCACGGACGGACGCCGGTATGCCGCCGGGTCGGTGTACCGGCACGGGCGGCCGGTGGCCAATGTGCCGGACAGCGCTGCGGTCGCAGTATTCGGCGCGGACGGACCTTTCTGGCCGTTTGACGACGGGTTCGCGGTTTCAGCACCGGTCGGCTCATTTCCCGACGGGGCCAGTCCGTACGGGGCGCTCGACATGACCGGCAACGTCTCCGAATGGACGAGCAACGGCTGGGACGAGCGGATGTGGCAGTTCATCACGGCGGTCATGGACATCGATCCCGCGGCGGGGCAGCGGCATCGCATCTACCGCGACGGATCCTACCTGTGCGATCCGCACACGCTGCTGGTCACCGCACGCGGCAGCTATCCGCTCGATTATCGCGAATATGATATCGGGTTCCGCGCTGCGCTCTCGCCGGTGGCTGGCACTGCCGCACCGGCTGCCGGCGGCAAGGAATAAGCTGGAACTATTCCGCGAAGATGGTGGCGCTGTAGCGCGGGGCGTCGAACATGCGGCGGAGGAACGACGCGGTCAGCGACTGCTGCGTGAGCGCGGCGAAGAAGGTGCTGTGCGACAGGTAGTGGCGCTCGGCCAGCATGATGCCGGCGACGATATCATCGTCGTTTACCGCGGTGCGTCCGGCCAGTGCGGCAGACGCGCGCGCGTACCAGCGGGCGAGGCCGAGCGCGAGCAGGAACACACGATACCCGTCGCGCAGCGGCAGCGGGAAGATAAACGCGTGGCGCTGCCGCGCGTGCTGCACAAAGCGCTCGAGTGGTTCGTGCGGCTGCATGAAGAGCGGGGCGTCGACTGCAGCCAGCGCGCGCAGGTCAACGGTCTGCCGCAGCGATTTTTTCAGTGCCAGTTTTCCGCGCTGCATGACCATCTGCAGACTGCCGCCGATGCTGGCCAGCACGTCGCGGCGCAGCGACTCCACCGGCCCGATAAAAGCGGCGAGCATCAAATTCTGCTGGCGTTTGCCTTCCGGCAGCAGCGCGCGGGCCGGCGCGAGAAAGGAATCCGGGGCGGTATCGCGCAGGAAGGCGGAAAGCGTGCCGGCCGCGGCGGCGGCAACCGCGGCATCGACGAGCAGGCCGCCGGCGACGAGACGGTCGCGCAGCGAAGCGTCCGCGCGGGAGAACAGCCCGCGCAGTTTTTCCGCCACCTCCGCGTAGTCATCCCATGCGACAGACACCCCCGGGGCGAGCGCGACCACATCCTTGAACGTGACGGAAAACTGCTGCGCCTGCGCGGCAAGGATTTCCAGTTCGGCGCGCTGCCCGGCCAGCAGTTCACCCTGCGAGCGGGCGATGGCGGGACAGGCGAAGGAAAGGTAGAGCACGGTTTCGCGCGGCGTGCGCACGAACGACAGCGGAAAGAGCTTGCAGACCAGTGATTTGGCGGCAAACCCGAGGTCGGCATGGATGCGGCAGCGCTGCTGCGCATCGAGAAAAACGCAGGATCCGTCGGGGTTCTGCGCGAAGCGCAGCTGATTGCCGGCGGTGACAAACAGTTCACGCCCCGCGAGGTCGGGGTAGCGCTGCGCCCACGGCTGCTGCTGCAGCGAATCGGCAACATCGGGCGAGACGGCGAGCGCCCAGTTGCGGCAGCAGGCCCCGCAGCCGAGGCAGGTGTAGCGCTGCCCGTCAGGAATGACGAGCGCGTTCAGAGGGCGTACACCTGTTCGGCGGTCAGCGTGCTGATGCCCGCGGCATGCAGCGCCTTGATGCCGGCGGGAATATTCTCGGTGCGCATGACCACGACAGCGTTTTTGGCCGACTTCTCGACAAAGGCGTAGATGTACTCGACGTTCATGTCGGCGTCGCGCAGCGCGCGCAGCACCTCGGCGAGGCCGCCCGGGCGGTCGTTGACCAGCACGGCGATGACCTCGCTCTCCTTGACGGTGAAGTCGGCCTTCTCCAGCACCTTGCGCGCCTGGTCGGGCTCCTGCACGATAAGGCGCAGAATGCCGAACTCGGCGGTGTCGGCAATCGACAGCGCGCGGATATTGATACCCGCGCCGCCCAGCGCCTCCATTGCCTCGAGCAGGCGGCCCTTCTTGTTCTCGAGGAACACGGAAATCTGTTTGACTTTCATGGTTCTCCCCCTACAGCGTGCGCTGGTCGACGACGCGCACCGCTTTGCCTTCGCTGCGCGGCAGCGATTTCGGCTCGACCAGCGTGAGTTTGACGTTCAGGCCGATGGCCTGGGCAATATGTTTCTCGATGCGGTGCTTGAACTCCTCGACGTGGCGGACTTCGTCGGAGAAAAAGCCCTTGCCCGCCTCGACCTGCACCTCGACCTCGTCGAGCCCGCCCTCCGGGCGGGTGACGATGATCTGGTAGAAGGGTTCGAGCCCCTTGATCTCGAGCAGCGCGCGCTCGATCTGCGACGGGAAGACAATGGCGCCGCGGATCTTGAGCATGTCGTCGGAGCGCCCGGTGATGCGCGCCATGCGCACCAGCGTGCGCCCGCAGGCGCACTTACCGCGCACCAGCGCGGTGAGGTCGCGGGTGCGGAAACGCAGCATGGGGAGGCCTTCGCGGGTCAGGGTGGTGAGCACCAGTTCCCCCTGTTCGCCGTCGGGGAGCACCTCGAGCGTGTCGGGTGAGATGATTTCGGGGTAGAAGACATCCTCGAAGATGTGCAGGCCGCACTGGGCCGGGCACTCCTGTGCCACGCCGGGCCCGATGATCTCGGTCAGCCCGTAGATGTTGAGCGCCTGCAGCGGGTAGCGCTTCTCGATCTCGGCGCGCATGTGCTCGGTCCACATCTCGGCGCCGAACAGCCCCGCCCGGAGTTTCGTCTTCTTCAGGTTGATGCCCGCGTCAGCGGCAAGTTCGGCGAGGTAGATGGCGTAGGACGGCGTGGCGGTAAGAATGGTGCTGCCGAAGTCCTGCATTACCGTCAGCTGGCGCTGGCTGTTGCCGGCGGAGATGGGGACGACGGTGGCGCCGATCAGCTGCGCCCCGTAGTGCACCCCGAGCCCGCCGGTGAACAGCCCGTAACCGTAGCAGTTCTGCACGATGTCCTCGGGGGTGGTGCCGGCCATGGTCAGGGTGCGCGCCATCACCTCGCTCCACAGGGCGATATCCTTGCGCGTGTAGCCGGTGACGACCGGCTTGCCGGTGGTCCCCGACGAGGTGTGGATCTCGACGATGTCGCGGCGCGGCGCGGCGAACATGCCGAACGGGTAGCCCGCGCGCAGGTCGGTCTTGCCGATGAAGGGAAGGCGGCGGATATCGTCGAGTGTGCGGAGCTGCTCCGGCTTCACCCGGTGTTTGCGGAAGAGCTGCCGGTAGATGGGCACGTTATCATACGCATGCTGCACGATGTGCCTGAGCCGGCGCAGCTGCAGCGCCCGGCGTTCCTTGTCGGTCGCGCATTCCGCGGCGCGGTTCCAGATGAGATAGTTCGGCTTTTTCGTGGCCATGATCAGTTCCTCACTGTCCGTTGTAGAAGGTCAACCCGGCCGCCGTCAGTTTCGCGCGGGCGGCAGCGCTGTCTTCGGTCTCGACGACGAAGTAGGCGACCACCCGGGTTTCCGGGATGAGCACATAGGCATTGTCGATATTGACTTCATGTTCGCGCAGGGTTTTCGCCACGTCGCGCAGGCCGCCCGGGCGGTCGGTGATGGCGATGGCGAGCACCTCGTTGACGGCGACGGTGAACCCCGCGGCCGTGCAGGCGGCCTGCGCGCGGGCGGTGTCATCGACGATGAACTTGATGACACCGAAGGCGCCGCTGCTGCTGATGTTGAGCGCGAGGATGTTGCAGCCGGCCTCCGCGAGCACCCCGCAGATGCTCTCCAGCTTGCCGGGCTGGTTCTTGGCGAAGACCGAAATCTGGCGCAGGACGCTCATGGCTTTCTCCTCACAGGGTGCGGTTGTCGAACACGCGCCGCGTCTTGCCTTCGCTGACGGGGAGCGTGCCGGGCTCGAGCAGTTCGACCTTCGGCTTGACGGTGATTTCGGCGCGCACGCGGTCGCCGATGGTCTTCTCCAGCGCCACGAGATGCTCGAGGTTGCCGTCGAAGGACTGCTGCGCGATCTCGACCTTGAGGGTCAGCTGGTCGAGCGCGTCGAGATGGATCTGGTAGTTCTGCCCGAGTCCCGGGATGCGCATGAGCACGCGCTCGACCTGCTGCGGGTAGAAGTTGACGCCGCGCAGGATGAGCATGTCGTCGGCGCGCCCGAGAATGCGCGCGATGCGCCGGTGCGTGCGCCCGCAGCGGCACTTCTCACGGTACAGGCAGGTGATGTCGCGCGTGCGGTAGCGCAGGATGGGCATCGCCTCGCGGTGCAGCGTGGTGAGCACCAGCTCCCCCTTCTCGCCGTCGGGGAGCACCTCCCCGGTGGCCGGGTCGATGATCTCCGGCCAGAAACTGTCCTCCCAGACGTGCAGCCCGTCGCGGCGCGGGCATTCACCCGCGACCCCCGGCCCGTTCATCTCGGTCAGGCCGTAACAGTTGCACACCTGCACCCCGAGCAGGCGCTCTATTTTGCTGCGGGTCTCTTCGGTGTAGGGCTCGGCGCCGACGAAAACGCGGCGGATCTGCAGCGTGCTGCGGTCGATCCGTTCGCGGGCAAGAAAGTCGGCGAGGTAGAGGGCATAACTCGGGGTCAGGTGCAGCACGGTGGAGCCGAAATCCTGCATCAGCATGACCTGGCGCGCGGTGTTGCCCGGCCCGGCGGGAATGATCATGGCGCCGATTTTTTCGGCCCCGTAGTGCAGCATGAGCGCCCCGGTGAAGAGCCCGTAGGTCATCATGTTCTGGATGACGTCGCCGGCGGTGACGCCGCCCATGACCAGTGAGCGTGCCATGTTCTCCGCGGCGGCGGCAAGATCGCGGCGGGTGAAGAAGATCGCCTTGGGTTTGCCGGTGGTGCCCGACGAGGTGTGCAGGCGCATGACGCGCGCGTAGGGGACGGTGAGCAGGCCGAACGGGTAGTGGGTCTGCAGGTCCTCGCGGGTGGTGAAGGGGAGACGCGCGATGTCGCGGTGGTGCTGCAGGTGGCGCTCGCTGAGGCCGCGGGCCTGCAACTGTTCCGCGTAGAGCGGGAGGCGCCGCGCCAGGCGTACCGTACGCCGCAGGCGTTGCAGCTGCAGTGCCTGCAGTTGCGTGCGCCCCATCGTCTCCGCTGGCTTGTTCCAGAATGTTGCCATACCGACTCCCCACCGTGATAAAGCGGATGGTAGATGATTTTGCGGGTGGTGGCAACTGCCGGCCTTGCACCGTCACCGCGCGGCAGGATAGAATAGGCGCATGGCCTATCGCTACCTGTTTGGACCTGTCAATTCGCGCCGTCTCGGGCGCTCGCTGGGGGTCGACCTCGTGCCGCCCAAGGTCTGTTCGCTCGACTGCGCCTATTGTGAAAGCGGGCGGACGACCATGCTGACGGCAGTACGCGGGGAGTACGTGCCGACGGCGGCAGTGCTGGCGGAACTCGACGACTGTCTCGGCCGGCAGCCGGCACTCGACTACGTCACCTTTTCAGGTGCGGGTGAACCGACGCTGCATCGCGACCTGGGAACGATCATCGCGCACCTCAAGCGCTACCACCCGCAGTATCGTCTCGCGCTGCTCACCAACGGCACGCTGCTGGGGGACGCGGCGCTGCGGCAGGAAATCCTCACCTGCGACCTGATCATCCCGTCGCTGGATGCGGCGACCGACGCGGTGATGGCGCGTCTCAACCGTCCCGTGGCGGGACTGACCGCCGCGGCACATATCGATGGTCTGGTTGCGTTGCGGACGGAGTATCGCGGGCAGTTCTGGCTGGAAATCTTCATTCTGCCCGGGGTGAACGACACGGCAGCGGAACTGGCGGCGCTGGCAGCGGCGGCGGCGCGTATCCGTCCCGACCGTATTCAGCTGAATGCGCTTGACCGCCCGGCGCCCGACGCCTGGGTGCAGGCGGCAGAGGCCGGACTGCTGGCGCGCCTGGCGCCGAGGTTTGCCGGTACCGTCGACATCATCGCGCGTCCCGCCGCGCCGCCGGCCGGGCAAACCGGGGTGAGCGCGGCTGAGATGCTGGAAGTGCTGCGCCGCCGTCCGTGCACCGCTGACGACCTGGTGCGCGGCCTGCATGCAGACCGCGCACAGGTTATGGGCATCATCCATAACCTGCTGACTGACGGAGTGATAACCGGAGAACAGCAGGCGCGCGGCACGTTCTACCGCCTTTCCTGACACCCATATAGTTGACGCGTCACCGGCCTCAGCGTATAATAAACCATTATAATTGGTAGCGGTGTATGCCTGCGGGGGTGGTGTGTGCAGGCGGAAAGGCGTTGTTTCATGCAGGTACGGCTTCCTGATGGCAGCACGAAAGAACTGGCGGAGCACAGCACGGCCCAGCAGCTGGCGGAGAGTGTCGGCCAGCGGCTGGCGGCGGCGGCACTGGCAGCGAAGGTCAACGGGCAGCTGACCGACCTGACGCGCGAACTGCACGACGGCGACGAGGTGAGCATCGTCACTTTCGATTCGCCCGAAGGGAAGGACATCTACTGGCATTCGGCGAGCCACCTGCTGGCGCAGGCGGTACTGCGGCATTTTCCCGGAGCGAAACTCGCCATCGGCCCGGCCATCGCCAACGGCTACTACTACGATTTCGACGTGGCGAAACCGTTCACGCCCGAGGACCTCGAAAAGATCGAGACGACGATGCGCGAACTGGCGGCGGCCGACCAGCCGGTGTCCCGCTACGAACTGCCGCATGACGAGGCACTGAGGCAGTACCGCGCGAAAGGGGACCGTTACAAAGAGGAACTGATCGCCGGGCTGGCGGGCCAGACGCTGTCGTTCTACCGGCAGGGTGAGTTCAGCGATCTCTGCCGCGGCCCGCACCTGCCGCGCACGGGACTGCTCAAGGCGGTGAAACTGCTGCGCGTGGCGGGCGCCTATTGGCGCGGTGACGAGCGCAACCCGATGCTGCAGCGTATCTACGGTATTGCTTTCCCCGAGCAGAAGCAGCTCGACGAGTACCTGCGTCTCGAAGAGGAGGCGAAGAAGCGCGATCACCGCAAACTGGGTAAGGAACTGAAACTCTTTTCCTTCCACGACGAGGGCCCGGGGTTTCCCTGCTGGCATCCCGACGGCATGCTGCTGTACAACACCGTCTTCGACTACTGGAAGCGGCTGCATGCGGCGGCGGGGTACCGTGAGATCAAGACGCCGATGATCCTCAACGAGGCGCTCTGGCACCGCTCGGGGCACTGGGACAACTACCGCGACAACATGTACTTCACCGATATTGACGAAACGAAGTACGCGGTGAAACCGATGAACTGTCCCGGCGGCCTGCTGGTCTACCGCCACGACCTGCACTCGTACCGCGAGTTCCCGCTGCGCCTGGCGGAACTCGGGCAGGTGCACCGCCACGAGAAGTCGGGGGTGCTGCACGGGCTGTTCCGCGTGCGCACCTTCACGCAGGATGATGCGCACATCTACTGCCTGCCGGAGCAGGTGGAGGACGAGATTCTCGGGGTGGTCACCCTCATCCGCCGCATCTATGCCGATTTCGGGTTCGACACGGTTGACATCGAGGTGTCGACCCGTCCGGTGAAATCAATCGGCAGCGACGAGGTCTGGCAGCACGCGGAGGCGGTCATCTGGGGCGCGCTCAAGCGGGCGGGCATCACGGCGAAGGAAAACCCGGGTTCGGGCGCCTTCTACGGCCCGAAGATCGATTTCCACATCAAGGACTGTCTCGGGCGCGACTGGCAGTGCGGCACCATCCAGGTCGACTTCTCGATGCCCGAGCGGTTCGAACTGGAGTATGTCGGCGCGGACGGCGGGCGGCACCGCCCGGTGATGATCCACCGCGCCTGTTTCGGCTCCATCGAGCGCTTCATCGGCATTGTCATTGAGCATTACGCGGGCGCGTTCCCGCTCTGGCTGGCCCCGCAGCAGGCGCGGGTGATCACCGTGGCGTCCGACCTGGCGGAGTACGCGGAGCAGGTGCGCGCGGCGCTGGCGGCGGCGGGACTGCGCGTGGCGGTGGATGCGCGCGAGGAAAAACTCGGCTACAAGATCCGCGAGGCGCAGGTGCAGAAGGTCCCGGCGATGCTGGTGCTGGGGAAGAAGGAAGCGGAGGCGGGCGCGGTCAACCTGCGGCAGCGTGACGGCAGCCAGGCGACGCTGGCCCTGGCGGACGCGGTGGCGCAGCTGACCGCGGCGGCCCGGCCGCCCGCGTGAGGATGACGGTCCCGCGATGACGGAAGCGATCCGGCACGAACTGCTGGCGACGCTGGTGGCGGCGCTGCTGCTGGCGCTGGTGCTGACCCCGCTCTGCCTGCGGCTCATCCGCGCCATCCGCATCTTCGACTATCCCGACGAGCGCAAAATCCACCGGCGCCCGGTGGCGCTGATGGGCGGCCTGGCGGTCTACCTCGCCTTTTTCCTGACCATCGCTTTTTTCTTTTTCTGGAACCCGCAGCTGGCGACGGAACTGACCTGGAAGCGCTTTCTCGGCCTCTATCTCGGCTGCTCGATCATCCTCATTCTCGGGGTGTTTGACGACCTGTTCGGGTCGGGCGCGCAACTCAAGTTCATCGTGCAGGGGATCGCGGCGGCGGTCCTGTTCTATTTCGGCTTCCGCATCGACTTCATCACCAACCCGCTGGGCGGGGTGCTGGAATTCGACACGTTCACCAGTTTCCTGCTCACGATCTTCTGGGTGGCGGCGGTGACCAACGCCATCAACCTGCTCGACGGGCTGGACGGGCTGGCAGCGGGCGTATCGGCCATCGCGGCGACGACGCTGTTCGTCATCGCGCTGGCGCGCACGGACATCATCTCCGCCTACTGCACGCTGGCGCTGGTCGGGTCACTGCTCGGGTTTCTGCCCTACAATTTCTACCCGGCGCGTATATTCCTCGGGGATACCGGGTCGCTGCTCATCGGGTTCATTCTCGCCGCGGTCGGCATGCTCTCGCTGACCCGCGCGGTGACGGCCGTGGCGCTGATCGTGCCGATTGCCGCGCTCGGCATCCCGGTCTACGACACGACGATGGCCATTATCCGCCGCTCGCGGCGCGGCAGCAACATCTTCAAGGCGGACAAGGAACACGTGCACCACATCCTGCTGCAGGCGGGCCTGAGCCAGCGGCAGGCGATGCTCCTGCTCTGCGCGATCTCCGCCTACTTCGGCATCATCGCCTACCTGTGCATCCTCGTGCCCAACCAGTACGCGTTGCTGCTGGTCGCGGTGCTGGCCATCAGTGTCTGGCTCGGGGTGCGCCTGCTCGGCTCGCTGCATATCCGCATCACGCTGCGGCAGGAGGAAACAGCGCGGCGCGAGGAGGCGGAGGAATGAAGCGCCTGCTGCTGCTGCTGCTGCTGCTGGCGGCAGGCGGCTGCGCGCGCACGGAAGCGCCGGCGGGGGCGGAGTATCCGCCGCGGCTGCGCACGGAACTGCTGACGCTTGAGGAGCGTCTCGTGCTGACCCCTGATGACGGGGCCAAGGCGGCGCGGCTTGTGCATCTGCTGCGGGTGGCGGGGCTGCCGGATCGCGCGCGCGGCCGCGGCACGGCGTTTGTCGCGCAGTATCCGGCGGCCGCATTGCCGGTGCGGCACGTGCTGGCGGAACTGGCCTGTGATGCGGCGGACTGGCCGGCCGCTATTGCCGAGGAGCGCGCCATCGCCACGGTTACCGGCGATACGCCGCTGCTGCAGGTCAACCTGGCGGTCATCGCCGAGCGCAGCGGCGATGACGAAGGCGCACGGTCGCTGCTGGCGGACGCGGTGGCGGCGGCACCGGACCGGCCGGCGGTACTGCACGCGGTCGGCGATTTCCACCTGCGGCAGGCGGAGACCGCGGCAGCGCATGAGTGGTACCTGCGTGCGTTTACCGTGGCGCCGGCCGACCCGGCGACCATCGTCCGCCTCGGCTATGTCGCCGGGCAGTGCGGCGACTGGGAAGAGGCCGGCCGCTGTTTCCAGGAAGTGATACGGCTGGGTGACGGGCGCACGGCTGCCGCCGGGGAGGGCTTTCTCGGGCTGGCGCGTGTGGCGCTGGTGACCGGGACGATGGCGGAAACGCGCGAGTATCTCGGGCGGGCGCAGACGCTGCTGCCCGAACAGGCCGACCCGCTCTTCCTGCTGGCGGTGCTCGAAGCACGGCAGCAGAATGATTTTGCCGCGCTCGAACTGCTCAACCAGGCGCTGCTGCTCGACCCGGGGCTGGCGGCAGCGCACGAACTGGCCGGCGACCTTATGCAGCGCCAGGGTGGCGTGTCGGCGGAGGTGCTGAACAGCTACCGGCGCGCGGCCCGGCTGGCGCCACGGACCATGTCGGCGTCGCTCAAACTGGCGGGCCTGCACCTGCAGCGGGGGGAACTGGCGGCGGCACGGCAGGTGCTGGACGGGATGCGCCCGGCGGGCGCGGACGGTGCGGAGCAGGTCGCGTTCAACCGCGCGGTGCTCGATGCGCTGGCGGGCGATACGGCAATCGCGTTTGCCGCGTTTGCCGCGATTCCCGCCGCTTCGCCGCTGCGGGGGCGTGCGGCCTACAACCGCGCACTGGTGGCCTTGCTGGCCGGCGACCGTGCGGGAGCGCAGGCGGCGAATACCGCCGCGCTGGCGGTCGAGCCGCGGCACATGCACGCGCTGAACAACCTCGCGGTCTGCCACGCGCTGGCCGGGGAGAAGGCGACCGCGCAGGCGCTGCTGCAGCAGGCGCTGGAACTGGGTGAGACCACCGAGGCGGCGGCCAACCTGCGGCGGGTGAAAGGGTGACGGATGGGACTGTTTGACCGCCTGCGCGCGGGTCTGGCGAAAACGCGTGATGAACTCAACGGCCGGCTGCAGGCGCTGGTGCTGGGGCGCGAGCGTATCGACGAGGAATTCCTCGAGTCACTGGAAGAAACGCTGATCACCGCGGATGTCGGGGTACAGACGGCGGCGGCGCTGGCGGACAGTTTGCGCCAGGAACCGCCGGAGGAGAAACTCTCCGACGCGCGAGCCGTGGCGCGGCTGCTGCGCGACCGCCTGCGCGACCTGCTGCCGGCCACTGACGCGGAATTGCACCTGCAGGGCGAACCGGCGGTGGTGCTGGTGCTCGGGGTCAACGGCACGGGCAAGACGACGACGGTGGCCAAGCTGGCGGCCCTGCTCAAGGCGCAGGGACGGAACGTGGTGCTGGCGGCGGCCGACACCTTCCGCGCGGCGGCCATCGAGCAGCTCGAACTCTGGGCGGGTCGGGTGGGCGTGCCCTGCATCAAGCAGGGGGCAGGTGCCGACCCGGCGGCGGTCATCTTCGATACGCTTGCGTTCGCGCGCAAGCGCGGGGCTGATACCGTGCTGGTTGACACGGCCGGACGGTTGCACACGGTGCAGAACCTGGTCGAGGAACTGAAGAAGATCCGCCGGGTCATCGACCGGCAGTTTCCCGGCCAGCCGTGCGAGGTGCTGCTGGTGCTCGATGCCACCTGCGGGCAGAATGCGCTGCAGCAGGCGCGGGTGTTCCACGAGGCAACGCAGCTGACGGGCCTGGTGCTGACCAAACTCGACGGCACGGCCAAGGGGGGCATCGGGCTGGCTATCATGCGCGAATTGCAGGTGCCGGTGAAATTCATCGGGGTCGGCGAACAGCTCGACGACCTCAAGCCGTTCAACCGCGACGCGTTCATCAATTCGCTGCTGGGGCTGGATGATGCGGACTGACGAGGCGGTGATGGAGTACTGCCTGGCACTCGCCCGGCGCGGGGCGGGACACGTGTCGCCCAACCCGCTGGTCGGCGCGGCAGTCGTGCGTGACAACTGCGTGGTGAGCGCGGGCTGGCACGAGCGGTTCGGCGGCCCGCACGCGGAAGTCAACGCGCTGCGCCGCGGCTGCCCGCCGGACAGCACGCTCTACGTGACGCTCGAGCCCTGCTGTCATCACGGCAAGACGCCGCCCTGCACTGAACTGATCATTCGCGAGCGGGTGCGGGAAGTGGTGGCGGGCATAACCGACCCGCACGCGAAGGTGGCCGGCAGGGGTTTTGCGCAACTCCGGCGCGCCGGGGTGCGCGTGCGCACGGGGGTGCGCGAACGCGACTGCCGCGCGCTCAACCGCGCGTTTGTCAGACATATCACCACCGGGCTGCCGCTGGTTATCCTCAAGGCGGGACTGACGCTCGATGGCGCGATTGCCCCGGCGGGCGGTCGACGCGTGGTCATCACGTCGGCCGCGGCCCGCGCGGATGCGGCCCGTTTCCGCGCGACAGTGGACGCGGTGCTGGTCGGACGCGGCACGGTCGCGGCGGACAACCCGCGGCTGACGGCGCGCGGGGTGCGCAATGCGCGCCAGCCGTTGCGCGTCGTGCTCGACACGCACGGCATGCTCCCCGCCCGGTTGCGGGTATTCACTGACGGGGCGGCAGCGACGCTGCGCGTGACGGGGCCTGACGTGCGCCTGCCGCGCGCCCGCCGCTACGAACACCTGCGCCTGCCGCTGCGCCGCGGGCGGATTGACCTGCGCTTGCTGCTGGCGGAACTCGGGCGGCGCGGCATCGCGTCGGTGCTCGTCGAAGGAGGCAGCGCGGTCAACGCCGCGTTCATGCGTGCCGGTCTTGTCGACGGCTGCCGGCTCTATTTCGCGCCGCGCGTCCTGGGCGGCAGCCGCGTGCCGTGGCTGGCGGAGCAGGCGGCCGGTATCGACTGGGCGGAGTGGCAGGTTGAGCAGCATGACGACTATGCCCTTTTCACCGGCTGGCGGGAGCGCGCGTGATGTTTACCGGACTGATCGAAGCGGTCGGCACGCTGGCGCGGCGGCAGGAGCGCCCCGGACGCCTGTGGGTGAACTATCCTGATACCTGGCCGGTGCCGGCCACGGGCGCGAGCATTGCCGTCAACGGGGTCTGCCTGACCGTGTCGGAGCACGGGCGCGGCGAATTCGCCGCCGACCTGCTGGCGGAAACCGCCACCCGCACCACGCTCGGGCGGCTGCCGACGGGGGCGCTGCTCAACCTCGAGCGGGCGCTGACCGCGGAACGCGGGTTCGACGGGCATATCGTTACCGGCCATGTCGACGCGGTGGTGACGCTGCGGCGCTGGCAGGAACACGCGGCCGGGCGCGAACTGTTTGTCGACCTTCCCGCCGCCCTGGCGGATTTTGTCGCGCCGCAGGGTTCGGTGGCGCTGAACGGCATTTCGCTGACGGTGGCGGAAGTCGCGGGGCCGGTGGTTCGGCTCGGCATCATTCCGCACACCTACGCACAGACGAACCTGCGCACGCTGCAGAGCGGCGCGGCGCTCAACCTGGAAGTTGACATCATCGCCCGCTACGCGGTGCACGCCTTGCGGCGGCAGCGTGGCGGACTGGCGGAGCTGCTGAAACCGTATGACCATTCCTGAGAAAACGGTGGTGCCGGCGGATATTCCCGCGGCGCTTGACGATTTGCGTGCCGGAAAAATGCTGCTGGTGGTGGACGACGAGGACCGCGAAAACGAAGGCGACTTCGTCATGGCAGCGGAAAAGGTGACGCCGGCGGCGATCAACTTCATGGCGACGCGCGGGCGCGGACTGATTTGCGTGCCGATGCTGCGCGAGCGGCTGGCGGCGCTGCAGGTGGGCGCCATGGTCAGCGAGAACCAGGAGCAGCACCGCACGGCGTTCACCGTGTCGGTGGATGCGCGGCATGGCATCACGACCGGCATCTCGGCGGCGGATCGCGCGCGCACGGTGCAGGTGCTGGCCGATCCGGCGAGCACGGCTGCCGACCTGGTGCGCCCGGGGCATATCTTTCCCATCGCCGCGCGTCCTGACGGCGTGCTTGAACGCGCCGGGCACACCGAGGCGGCAGTCGATTTGATGCGTCTCGCCGGGCTGGCGCCGGCGGGGATCATCTGCGAGGTGATGCGCGACGACGGGACGATGGCGCGCCTGCCGGACCTGCAGGCGATGGCGCGGACGGAGGGCCTGAAACTGGTCACCATCCGCGACCTGATCGCCTACCGCAGCCGCACGGAGAAAATGGTCACGCATGTCGCGACGGCGCGCATGCCGACGCGCTGGGGGGAATTCACCATCCATGCCTACCGCGCGCGGCGCGACGGCAAGGAGCATGTGGCGCTGGTGCACGGCAGCGTGGCGGGCAAGGCCAACGTGCTGGTGCGCGTGCATTCGCAGTGCCTGACGGGCGACCTGTTCGGCTCGCGGCGCTGCGACTGCGGCGGGCAGCTCGACCTGGCGCTGCAGCGCATCGCGGCGGAGGACGGTGTGCTGCTCTACCTCTGCCAGGAGGGGCGCGGCATCGGGCTGGCGAACAAGATCAAGGCCTACCAGCTGCAGGAAACCGGGCTGGACACCGTCGAGGCGAACGAATGCCTCGGCTTCAAGGCGGACCAGCGCGAATACGGGGTAGGCGCGCAGATCCTTGCCGACCTCGGGCTGACCTCGCTGCGCCTGATGACCAACAACCCGCGCAAACTGGTCGGCCTCGAAGGGTACGGACTGACCATCAGCGAGCGGGTGCAGATCGAACTGCCGCCGGTACAGGACAACCGCGCGTACCTGGAATGCAAGAAGGAAAAACTCGGACATTACCTGCAGCTTGCGGACGGGCAGCCGCCCGCGGGCACGAAAGGATAAGGTGGGGACATGGTTAAGGAAATCAGCGGCGACGTGAAGGGTGACGGCAAGAAGTTCGGCATCGTGCTGTCGCGCTTCAACGATTTCATCGGCGGGCGCCTGCTCGAAGGGGCGCTCGACTGCCTCAAACGGCACGGGGCGGAGGAGAGCGGTATCACGGTGGTGCGCGTGCCGGGCGCGTTCGAAATCCCGCTCATGGCGCAGCGGCTGGCGAAGAGCGGCAAGTGTCACGCGGTGATCTGCCTGGGCGCGGTCATCCGCGGCGCCACCCCGCACTTCGAGTATGTCGCGTCGGAAGTGGCCAAGGGGGTGGCGCAGGCCTCGCTGGCGACGGATGTGCCCATCACCTTCGGGGTCATTACCGCGGATACCGTCGAGCAGGCGGTCGAGCGCGCCGGGACCAAGGCGGGGAACAAGGGGTGGGATGCGGCGCTGGCGGCGCTGGAAATGGCGAATCTCAAGGTATGAGCCCGCGCAAGAAGAAGCAGGAAATCGAGGAAGTGCCGGTCGACACGCACCCGCTGAGCCGGCGCAAGGCGCGGGTGCGGGCCCTGGAACTGATCTATGCGCGGGCGATGGGGCAGGAGGAACCGGCGCCGGCCACGGACGACCTGGTGCGCGCCCTCGATACCGCGGTGCACGAGCATGCTGCGGCGTATGACGCGCTGGTGCAGCCGAAGCTGAAGAACTGGACCATCGACCGCCTGGCGGTGGTCGACCGCATCATCCTGCACATGGCGCTGGCGGAGATGCTGCACCTCGGCACGGCGCCGCGGGTGGCGATCAACGAGGCCATCGAACTGGCCAAGTCCTACAGCGAGCCGGACAGCACGCGCTACATCAACGGCATCCTCGATGCCGTCATGCGGGAGCAGGGGCTTGACGGAAAACGCTAAGTTCAACCCGGCCTGGCTGCTGGCGGCGTTCCTGGCGCTGATCCTCGCGGTCAGCGGCTACTTCGCCGCCCGGACCCTGTTTCACCGGCCGGGCGCCGGTCCTGACGGCGATACCGTGACGGTGACCGCATCGGGTAATGAGCCGGCGGCAGCCACCCCGGCGGTGTCGGGCCTGCCGGAACTCGTGGCGCAGCGTTTCGCGGCTGACGCGGAGCGACTGCCCGTGGTGCTGGCGGCGGCGCGCAGTGCGTTTGCGGCACAGCAGTACGCAGCGGCGGAAGCCGCGTACCGCGAGGCGGTGGCGCTGAGCAACTGGGACACCGTGACGCAGGAGGCGTTTGCGCGGCTGGGTGACATCTACTACGACCTGGCGCAATTCACCAATGCCGCCTTCTGCTACCGGCTCACGATGGATGAGCGCCTGACCGGTACCGTCGGCTGGGACGATACCGTGCAGCATAATCTCGCACTGGCGGAACTGCAGCGGGGCAATCTGGCGGCGGCACGGACGGCGGCACACAGTGCGCTGGCGCTGCGCGTCACGGATGGCGGTCATTACGCGTTGCTGGCGGTGGTCGCGGAACGGCTGAGTGATATCGAGGCAGAGACCATTGCGCGCAAGGCGGTGGCGCTCGACACGGACAATGCGCTGGCCCGGGTCAATTATGCAATTCTTGCGCTGCGGCGCAACTATTATGACACGGCCCTCCTGCAACTGCAGCAGGCGCTGGCACTGAACCCGGCGCCCGCGGTGCGACGGCGGGCGCTGGCGGAACTGGCGCAGGCACGGCTCATGCGCGGTACGCCCAAAGAGGCGCTGCCGGTGTATGAACAGGCGCTGGCGGATGACCCGGATGACCCGGTGCTGCTGCACAATTACGGACTGGCGCTGCTGCGTGCGGGTGAGGCGGAGGCGGCTGTGGTCCAGCTGCGTCGGGCGACAGCAATGCCGCCGGTATCCCCGCCCACCTGCTACCTGCTGGGCCGGGCCCTGGGGGCGACCAACAACAGCGGCCTGGCCGGCGAAGCGATCCGCGCCTATCAGCGCGGGATCGAGGCGGATCCGCGCAATGTCGCGCAGTACTGCCGCCTGGGCAAACTGTTTTATGACAATCGTGACTATGGTTCAGCGCGGCTGACCTTTGCGCAGGTGCTCGAACTCGACCGGGAATCGCTCTACGCGACGACGGCACACCGGTATCTGGCGGTTATTGCCTACGGACAGGCGGACTATGCGGAAGCGCTTACCCAGATCGCGGCGGCACTGTCGCTCGGCCATAACCAGCGCGAACTGCAATTTGACCGCGGCCTGATCCGCTGCCGGGCCGGGGACACCGAAGCCGGCCTGCAGGATCTGCAGGAAGTGCAGCACGAAGCACCGGGGAAGGTTACCCTGCAGGCGTATGCGTCCACGCTGCTGCGGGCCGGACGCTACGTGGAGGCGCTGGCCCCGCTGCAGACGCTGACGGGGCTCGATACCGGCGATGCCACCTGGCCGGGACTGCTCGGCCGGGTGCAGCAGCAGCGTCATGACCTGCCGGCGGCAGCGACGGCGTATACCACCGCGCTGCAGCGTCCGGCGAACCGCACCTGGCAGTACCGGATCAACGTGAACCTGGCCGCGGTGCATGCTGGCCTGCGCCACTGGACGGAGGCCGAGCGCTGCCTGCGGCAGGCGGCAGCGGTCGAACCGGACCGCTGGGAGAGCTATTACCAGACCGCGCTGACGGCGGCGGCGCAGGGGCGCAGCGATGCCGCGCTGGCGGCGGTGCGGGTTGCCCTCGAAAAGGAGCCGCTGGCGGCGCGCAGTCATGCCGCGCACGGGTGGCTGCTGTGGGAAAAAGGGTTGCGGGCGGAGGCGGCGACGGCATGGGAACGTGCCGTCGAGCTTGATCCGACCATGCTGGACGCGCTCTACAATATCGACTACTACCGGCGCCAGGCGGCGTCGGCCGGGGAGGAATAGCATGCGTTATCTGATTCTGCCGCTGCTGGCGGCGCTGTTATGTGCGGGGTGCATGGAGTATACCCAGGAAATCGTGGTCAATCCCGACGGGAGCGGCAGTTCGACCGTCGATTTTGCCATGTCCACGTCGCTGTTTGCCCTGGCGCAGCAGGCGGGAAATGACGAGCCGGGAGCGGACCAACGCGACCCGCTGGCGGAGACGCGGGAAAAGTTCTCCGCCATGCGCGACCGGCTGGCGGCGCACCCGGCGGTGCGGCGCGCCGATTACCGCGAGTACACGGCGGGTGACATGCAGCATTTTGCCGTCAGCATCGACCTGACCGACATCACGCGGCTCAGTGACCTGCAGGAATTCCTCAACGAGGGGGGGATCGGCAACGGTCCTGACGAGGGGCGCAACCGCTCGCAACTGTCGCTCACCGCGCAGGAAAACGGCCTGCGTTTCCGCTACCTGATGGAACTGGTGCCGGACGGGGAAGAGAACGGGACCGGCGAAAACGCGGAGATGGGGCGCGCGATGCTTGCTTCCGCTTTTGCCCGCAAATATTTCACCGTGCGCGTGCGCGGGCCGCAGGTACATGTGCCGGCGGCTGCGCTGGCGAACAGTTCCCCGGCGGCGGATGGCAGCTCGGTGGAATGGCGCATCCCGATGACTGAACTGCTGGGCGGCAAATTCAACCGTGAACTGCTGGCGGACATCAGCGTGCCGGCGCTCGACCGGGGCGCGGTACCTGCGGTGTCGGCACCTGCGGTCGCGGCAGCGCTGCCGGCGGCAGCACCCGGGGTTCCGGTCTGGTACACCGGCACGGTCATTCCGACCCTGCCGCGGCAGGGAGACAATTACCGCATGGCGCTGCTGCCGCAGTATCACGCTGCTCCGTCGTACTACGCGGTGCCTGCCTATCCGCGCTACCGGTTGTCTCTGGTGCGCGCTCTGGCGGAAAGTTATGCGTTGCAGCTGACGACGACAGAACGCGCGTATCTGGTGCAACTGCTCGGCTACTGAAGCCGCCGAAAAATAACGGGGGAGCGGGCTGGTGCCCGCTCCCCCGTCGTTCGTTACGGGAAGACTTACTGCTGCATCTCGGCGGCAACTTCGGCTTCGAGCTGCGCCAGCAGCTGCGGGTAGTTGTCGCGGGTGACCGGCGCATATGCCGGAGCCGCGGTCTCCAGTTTCGCCAGCACGACTTCCTCGTCAGCGGTGATCACCGCTTCCACCGCCGGATCGAGCGCGACCGCGGTATCGGCAGCCGGCTGCTGCCCGCACCCGGTGGCCAGCAGCGCAAGCGCGCACAGGGTGATGAGCATGAACGTTTTCATTGCACACCTCCATCCGCTGCCGCGCGTGTACTGATGTTCTGCTCCATCTGGCTCAGACGGTTCAGGTGACGGTCACGGACTTCCTGCGCCTGCTGCAGCAGCTGGTCACAGCGCTGCACGGCCGCCGTGTTGCCTGCCGCCTCGGCCTGGGTGCGGATCTCGTTGATGTGCGCACTACGTTTCTGGTAGGTCTCCTCGACCCGCGTGCGGGCGGTGCCAACCCGGGTCAACGCTTCCGCCCGGCGTTCCTCACGCCGCTGCTGCCGCGCTTCCTGCCGTGCTTCACGCGAATCATGCCGCATCTCCTGACGGGCGGCCATCGCCTCGTGTCGCCCGGCGCGGGAATCCTGCCGTTGCTCGTGCCGCGCCTGCATCTCCTCACGCCGTCCGGCCCGCGAATCCTGCCGCGCCTCAACCCGGGCCGCGACGTTCTCGCGCACCTGCGGCCGGGGGTGCAGGCGGGGCGGTGCCGCCGCCGGCCGTGCTTCGCGTGCCTCCTGGCGCGGTCCGGCGCCAAGCAGCACCGGCACGAGCACGAGCCCGGCTGCCGCCAGCACTCCCTTCTGCCACTGTTTCATGAAAGACTCCTTTCTCCCGTCGTGCGGGAAACTGCGGGAGCATAGCATTGCCGTCCGTCGCTGTCAAAGCGTCTTGACAACCGGCGGGGAAAGTAGTAGGTTGCGGCGACGGGGGAGACCATGCTGCGTACACCGCTGTTCGAGCGTCATCGGCAGGCACAGGCCCTGCTCGCGGAGTTCGGCGGGTGGGAAATGCCCATCCACTACGGCAGCATTCTGGCCGAACACAAACAGTGCCGCACGCAGGCGGCGCTGTTCGACATCTGCCACATGGGGGAATTCCTTTTCACCGGGGAGATCGCCGCCAGCGGCCTCGAGGAGGCGCTGACGCTGCCGCTGCAGAAGATTCCGGTCGGGCGCAGCAAGTACGGGTTCCTGCTCAACGAGCGTGGCGGGGTCATCGATGACCTGATCGTCTTCCGTCTTGCCGGGGACCGCCTGTTCATCGTCGTCAATGCGGCCACCGCGGCCAATGACTTCGGCGTGCTGCAGTCGCGCTGCCGGGGCGGGGAACTGCGCGACGTTTCGGCCGTGACGGGAAAAATCGACCTGCAGGGCCCGCTGGCGCGCGAGGTGCTGCGCGCACATCTCGGACCGGAACTCGACGCGCTGAAGTATTTCCAGTTCCGCCATTTTTCGCTGCTCGGCGAACAGGTACTGGTCAGCCGCACCGGCTATACCGGTGAACTCGGGTACGAACTGTTCATCGACAGCGCGAAGGTGAGTGACCTGTGGGACCTGCTGCTCACTGATGCGCGGGTCAAACCGGCCGGCCTGGGGGCGCGTGACATCCTGCGCCTCGAAATGGGCTATTCGCTCTACGGGCATGAACTAGACGGGACCATCACCCCGCTGGAAGCGGGGCTGGATGTGTTTGTTGATTTCAGCAAGGAGTTTACCGGCAAGGCGGTACTGCTGGAACAGAAACTGCACGGGTTTGCCCGCTGCAAGGCGGCGTTTGTTTCGGCCAGCCGGCGCCCGCCGCGCGCGGGCCAGAAACTCTTTGTCGACGGGACCGAAGCCGGCACGGTCACCAGCGGCAGTTTCTCGCCGATGCTGAACTGCGGCATCGGGCTGGGACTGGTACGCGCGGAATGCGCGCAGACCGGACAGATATTGTACCTTGACAAACCGGGTGGTGACACGCTGACGGTCACGGAACTGCCGTTCTACAGGGGCGGCTCGGTACGAAACTGAGCGGAGGAAAAGATAATGACGACATACTATTCGAAGGACCATGAATGGATCACGGTCAACGGCAGCGAGGGGGTCATGGGCATTACCGCCTACGCGGCACAGCAGCTGGGTGACGTGGTCTATGTCGACCTGCCGGAGGCGGGCAAAGAGGCGAAGCAGCACACGGTGCTCTGCGCCATCGAGTCGGTCAAGGCGGCGAGTGACATCTACGCGCCGCTGTCGGGGACAGTGACCGCGGTCAACGACAAGCTGAGCAGCAATCCCGAACTGGTCAATCAGAGCGCGGAGCAGGACGCGTGGATCGCCAGACTGCAGCTGGCGGACCCTGCCGAGGTGAGTGCGCTGATGGATCGCGTTGCGTATGACGCGTATGTCGGCGGACTGAAATAGTGAATTTCACGCCGCACCCTCCTGACGAAGTGCGGGAGATGCTGCAGGTCTGCGGCGTGTCGGCTGTCGAGGAACTGTTCAAGGACATTCCTGCGGCATTGCGGGCGAAATCGTTCGACCTGCCGGCCGGGCGGAGTGAGATGCGGGTCGCCCGGGAAGCGAGTACCTGGGTGCCGGCAGACGAGGACATCACCGCCTCATTCCTTGGCGGCGGTTATTACAATCATTTCATCCCCGCTGCGGTGGAGGCGCTGGCCAATCGCAGTGAATTCGTTACCGCCTACACGCCCTATCAGCCGGAATGCGCACAGGGGACGCTGCAGTCACTGTTCGAGTACCAGACCGCCATCTGCCGCCTGACGGGGATGGACGCCGCCAACGCCTCACTCTATGACGGCGGCAGCGCGCTGGCGGAAGCGGGCATGATGGCGCTGCGCATAACAAAACGCAACAAGGTGATCATCACCGGTGACGTCAATCCGCTTTACCGCCGCATCCTTGACACCTATTTCGCGACACTCGGGAGCGAAGTCGTGACCATACCGGCGAAAAACTATGCGCCGGACATGGACGCGCTTACCGCCGCCATCGATGATCAGACCGCGGCCGTGCTGGTGCAGAACCCCGACTTTTACGGTGGCATCCACGACTTTTCCGCACTGGCGGAAGCGGCGCACAAGGCCGGCGCGCTGCTGGTGATGTCGTGCTACCCGCTCTCGCTGGGCATCCTGAAAACGCCCGCGGAGCATGACGCGGACATCGCGGTTGGCGACGGGCAGTCGCTGGGGAACCCGCTCAGTTTCGGCGGCCCCTACCTCGGCTACATCGCTACGCGCAAGCAGTACATCCGGCAGCTGCCCGGGCGCATCATCGGCGAGACGGTGGATACGCAGGGACGGCGCGGCTTTGTGCTGACGCTGCAGGCGCGCGAACAGCATATCCGCCGTGAGAAGGCGACAAGCAACATCTGCTCCAACCAGTCACTGTGTGCGCTGCGCGCGGTCATCTACCTGTCGCTGCTGGGCAAACAGGGACTGGTCGAACTGGCGGAGCGCCTCTACCGCACGACTGAGTATGCCCGGAAGAAATTTGCCGCGGCTGGTTTTACGCTGCCGCAGGCCGGGCCGGTATTCAATGAATTTGTGGTGACGCTGCCGGAATCCGCCGATTATGCAGTCGAGCGGGTGAGAGAGTGCGGCGTTGTTCCCGGATTGCCGCTGGCAAGCATCAGCGCCGGCGGAGCGGAAGACCTGCTGGTCAGCTTCACTGAGCAGCACACGGTCAACGATGTCAACATTCTCGCCGACTGGCTGCGGCCTGACGAGGCACGGCTATGAAACTGCTCTATGAGGTTTCCCGTCCCGGCCGCCGCGCGGTATCCATCGACCCCGGCGCGTTTCCTGAGGCGCTACCGCTGCCGGCGCATCTGCGCCGCGCGCAGCCCGCGGCGCTCCCCGAAGTGAGCGAACTCGACGTCGTGCGGCATTTCACGCAACTGTCGCTGCGCAACTATTCCGTCGACGCGAATTTTTACCCGCTTGGCTCCTGCACGATGAAGTATAATCCGAAGGCGACCGACGCCATGGCGTCGCAGCCGGGACTGCTGCACGCGCACCCGCTGCAGACGTTCCTCCCGGCGGCGGAAAGCATCTGCCGCGGTCCGCTGGAACTTGTCGCGCACCTGCAGGAACTGCTGGCGGAGATCACCGGCATGGCGGCGTTCACCACGCAGCCGCTGGCGGGCGCGCACGGCGAACTTGCCGGCATCATGCTTATCGCCGCGTACCATCGCGCGCAGGGGAAGCAGAAGAAGTACGTTATCGTTCCCGACTCGTCGCATGGCACCAACCCTGCCAGCGCGGCGATGGCGGGCTACGAGATCATCACCATCCCGACCGCGGCCGACGGCTTCATGGACATGGCGCGCTACCGGGAGAAACTGACGGACGAGGTCGCGGCGGTGATGATGACCTCACCCGACACGCTCGGCCTCTTCAACCCGCACATCAGGGAGATCTCCGACCTCGCGCATGCCGCGGGAGCGCTGATGTACTACGACGGGGCGAATCTCAACGCCATTCTCGGCAAGGTGCGGCCCGGCGACGTCGGGTTCGACGTGGTGCACATCAACCTGCACAAGACCTTTGCCACCCCGCACGGCGGTGGCGGACCCGGGGCGGGCCCGGTCGGGGTGGTGGAGAAACTTATCCCGTACCTGCCGCTGCCGCGGGTGATGCGTGCCGGTGACGCCCTCGAGGTCGTCAACGACGCGCCGGAGAGCATCGGTGCGGTGTCGCCCTTTTTCGGCAATTTCGGTGTCCTCGTGCGCGCCTATGCCTACATCCTTATGCTCGGCAAGGAAGGCCTTATCGACGCGACGGAAACGGCGGTGCTCAACGCCAACTATATACGGCAGAAACTGAAGGATGTCTACCACCTGCCGTATGACCGCACCTGCATGCATGAGTGTGTTTTCTCGGCGAAGAAGCAGATGGCACACGGGGTGCACGCCATCGATATTGCCAAGTACCTGATCGACCGCGGCTACCATCCCCCCACGGTTTACTTCCCGCTCATCGTGCCCGAGGCGATCATGATCGAGCCGACGGAAACCGAGAGCAGGGAAACCCTGGACGATTTTATCGCGGCCATGCGCGAAGCGGCCGCGATGGCCGCCAGCGATCCGGACGCCCTGCATCACGCGCCGGTGACGCGCTGTGTCACCCGTCTCGATGAGACCAAAGCGGCGCGCGAACTGCGCGTCATTCACCCGGAACAGTAGACCGATGTCCTTTTCCTTCTGTCCGGACGGCTCTCCGTGCGACGCTGCGCCGCGCCTGTGGCCGCACGTACCGCGCGGCCTGACGCTGCTGCTCGTTGCCGTCATCACCGGCGGCTTGTGGCTGGATGCGGCCTTCGGGCGCGCGGGACAGTACCTTACCGATGCCGGAGTCATCGCCCTGTTTATCTGGCTCTGTCGGCGCGGCGGCGCGGCGGAGCGCCGCGTGCTGCTCTTCTGTCTTGTCATTTCCGCCCTCGGTGAAGTCGCGTTGTCACTTGGGTGGGGCCTGTATGATTACCAGTTCGGCAATGTGCCGCTCTATGTCCCGCCCGGCCATGCGCTGCTGATGACGCTCGGCCTGCTGGTG
>CAZWUZ010000010.1:31887-33158 GCA_964637655.1 uncultured bacterium
GTCGCGCGGTCGTTGTAGAGGGCCGCCACCAGGGCGGAGCCGCCGGCGGCATCGCCTTCGGCCTGCTGGTGGCGCCCTGCCTGACCCCGCGCCTGGTGCTGGCCATCGCCGGCGCCGGCGCGGCCTGGGCGCTGCACGTCGGGCTGCAGGCCGGCGACGAGTTCGGGGCGCTGCTCATGGTGCTCTTTGCCCTGTGCCTGCTGTTCGGGCGCAACCGGCAGCTGTACGCGGCGATGTTCGTGCTGGCGCTGGCAATGGAACTGTACGGCACCGCGCTGGGCACCTGGACGTGGCGCGCGCTGGTGCCGGGGATGCAACTGACGCAGGCCAACCCGCCGTTCGCGGCAGGGGCGTTCTACTGCCTGCTTGACCTGCTGGTGCTGGCGGCGTTGCGCCGTCGTGCCGGCCTGCTGGTACCAGCACCGGTCACGGTGCGCACGGACGAGGGATGACATGCAACTGACGCTGCGGGAAGTGGCGGAACTGCTGGAACTGACGGAAGACGATATCATCGACCTGATGCGGCGTGACGGGCTGCCGGTGAGCCGCGTCAGCGAACATTACCGGGTCGACCATGCGGCGCTGCTCGAATGGGCGACGGCGCGCGGGCGAACGCTGCCGGAACACCTGTTTCCGGCACCGGCCGCAACGCACCCGGCGCTGGCTGACTGCCTGCGTGCGGGCGGCATTCACCGCGAGCTTGCCGGCAGCGACCGGGCGTCCGTGCTGCGGGCGGTGACGGAAGTGCTGACGCTGCCGCCGGACGTCGACCGCGCCTACCTGCTCAGCATGCTGCTGGCGCGCGAGGAACTCGCCTCGACGGGCATCGGCGACGGCATCGCCATTCCCCATGTGCGCGGCCCGCTCATTCTCCCGGTCTCCTCGCCGCTGGTGGCGCTCTGCCGGCTGCAGCAGCCGGTCGAGTTCGGCGCGGTCGACGGCAAACCGGTGCACACGCTTTTCACGCTGATCTGTCCGACGGTGCGGGTGCATCTGCACCTGCTGTCGCGGCTCGCCTACGTGCTCAAGGATGGCGGGGTGCGTGCCGCGCTGGGCGGACGCAGCGACGGCGCGGTCTTTGCCGCGGTGGCGGCGGCGGAACAGGGACTGCACGCGTGACCATCCTGCTGTGCGCGCTGCTGCTGCTGGTGACGGGCGGCGTGTTTGCCCTGCTCGCCGGGCGGCAGAGCCGCGCGGCGACCGTGTGCGGCGCGGGCGGTGCGGTGGCCGGCTGCGCGCTCGGTCTCGTGCCGGCGCTGCGCGTACTGGGC
>CAZWUZ010000011.1:0-20783 GCA_964637655.1 uncultured bacterium
GCAGTCGAACCCGGCGCGACTCGCGGTGCAACTGTTCCCGGTCATCCAGTCGGTCGACAGCATCGACCTGGCGCGGCGCCTGTCGCGGCTTGCCGGAGAACTGAAAAAGACGCCCGAGGTGTTCGCGCAGGTCAATACCTCGGGCGAGGCGAGCAAGTCGGGCATGGCGCCGGAAGCGGTGGGTGAGTTTTTTGCCGCGGCGGGCGAACTGCCGCACCTGCGCTGGCGCGGGCTGATGACCATCGGGCCGCTGTGCGATGATGAGCGGACGGTGCGCGCGGCCTTTGCGCGGCTGCGCAGTTGCCGCGACGACGCGGCCCGGCAGTTCCCGGCGCTGGCGCTGACGGAACTGTCGATGGGGATGACGGACGATTATCACTGGGCGATCGCGGAAGGCGCGACGGTGGTGCGCATCGGGCGCGCGCTGTTCGGCGACCGGGGCTGAGGAGGCGACGATGCTGATATTCCATGGCGGCGGGGTGATGGCGGAGGCCATCCTGCGGCGGCTGCTGGCGGAGGGGTATGACCCCGACACGCTCGCGGTTATCGAGCGCCGCGCGGAACGCGTCGACGAACTTGCGGGAAAGTACGCGGTGCGCACGGCCGCCGCGGCGGCGGAACTCGACCTGGCAAAAGCGACGGTTATCCTCGCGGTCAAGCCGCAGGACGCGGCGGTGGCACTGACGGAACTGGCGGCAGCGCCCCCGGCCCTGCTCATCTCCATCTGTGCCGGGCTGACCACCGCCTACCTCGAAGCGCGCCTCGGGGGGGAGACGCCCGTGGTGCGGGCGATGCCCAATACCCCCGCGCTCATCGGCCATGCCATGACCGCGCTGGTCGCGGGGAAGCATGCCGGGGCGGAGCATCTGCGCGCGGCGGAGAAATTGTTCGCCTGTGTCGGACAGACGGCGGTGCTCGCCGAGGAGCGGCTGATGGATGCGGTGACGGCGCTTTCCGGAAGCGGGCCTGCCTACCTCTTCGCGCTGGCGCGCGACCTCGTCGCGGCGGGAGTGGCGCAGGGATTGGCCGCCCCGGTCGCCGCGCAGCTGGCGCAGCAGACGCTGATTGGCGCCGCACAGTTGTGGCGCGAGACGGAACTGTCGCCCGAGCAGCTCATCGCGCAGGTGAAGAGCAAGCGCGGGACGACCGAGGCGGCGCTCAACGTGCTGGCGGAGAAGAACTGGTCGGGTATCATGCACGAGGCGGTGGCGGCCGCTGCGAAGCGCGCCAATGAACTCGCCACGGAGGCGCGCTGATGCGCCGCCTCCTGTACCCCCAAAGCGTGCAGCGCATCGCCGTGCCGGCTTCGCGCGGCACCGGCCGTCCGGCGGAGGCGCGCTGAGTGTTCATCATCGCGAATTTTCTTACGGCCTTCGCCACGGTGCTGGGCATGGTGCTGACGGTCTACACCTGGATGTTCATCATCAGTGCGCTGCTCTCGTGGGTCAATCCCGACCCGTATAACCCCATCGTGCGATTCCTGCGCCAGGCGACGGAACCGGTGCTCTTCCGCCTGCGCAATCGCCTCCCCTTCCTGTTCATGGGGGGGCTCGACCTGTCGCCGCTGGCGGCCATCCTCATCCTCGTCTTCCTCGAACAGTTCCTCGTCGGGTCGCTGCGCCAGGCGGCCATCATCATCGCACAGCAGGTGCCGCTGTGAGCGCCATCCTGGCCGTGCAGGTGCAGCCGGCGGCGAAGCAGACGCGCCTCGTCGGCCCGTATGGCGACGGCATCAAGGTGCAGGTGGCGGCGGCGCCCGAGAAGGGGCTGGCCAATCGCGCGCTCTGCCGTTTTCTCGCGGACCTGCTGGCAGTGCCGGCCGCGGCGGTGACGGTCACGGCGGGTGATACCGGGCGGCGCAAGCGGGTGCGCATCGACGGGCTCGATGCCGCCACGCTGCGGCAGCGGCTCGCGGCGGCGGGAGCGGCCTGATGCGTGCCGTTGTCGACCGCGACGCGGTGCTGCGCGATTTCCTCGACCTCGTGCGCATCGACAGCGAGAGCGGGCACGAGCGCGCGGTCGCCGACTGGCTCGCCCCGCGCCTCACGGAACTGGGCGGCAGCGTGCAATTCGACAACGCCGCGGCCGCGACCGGCGGCGACTGCGGCAACCTCATCGCGCAGTTTCCCGGTGATGCGCGTCCCGCGCTGCTCTTTGCGGCGCACATGGACACGGTCAAACCGGGGCGCGGCATCAACCCGGTGGTGGAAGGCAACCGCGTACGCAGCGACGGCACGACCATTCTCGGGGCGGATGACAAGGCGGGCATTGCCGCCATCCTCGCCGCGCTGCGCCACGCTCCCGCGGACCGCCGCCCGCCGCTCGATGTCGTCTTCACCGTTTCCGAGGAGACGGGACTGATGGGCGCCAAGGAACTGGCACCGTCGCTGCTGCGCGCGCGCGCCGGCTATATCCTCGACGCCGAGGGCCCGGTCGGCGCGGTGACGGTGGCCGCCCCCGCGCATGAACATTACCATGTCATCACGCGCGGCAAGGCGGCGCATGCGGGCATCGCCCCGGGCGACGGGCGCAATGCCATCCGCGCGCTGGCGCAGGCGGTGGCCCGCTTCCCGCAGGGGGCGCTGGCCGAGGACACGACGGCGAATATCGGCAGCATCGGGGGCGGCACCGCGCGCAACATCGTCGCGGCGGAAGCATGGGTCGACGGCGAGGTGCGCTCGCACCGCCCGGACGAATTGCGCCGGCAGGTGGAGAGCATCCGCGCCATCACCGCCGAGGTCGCGGCGCAGACCGGGGTGACCATGACGGTGCGCACTGAGCGCCAGTACGCGGCTTTTGCCGTTCCGGCTGCGCACCCGCTGCTCGCGGCGGTACTCGACGCGCTCCCCCCGGAGCGCCCGCTGCGCATGCAGTCGAGCAATGGCGGCAGCGACGCCAACATCCTCAACGCGCTGGGCATCACCACGGTCGTGCTGGCCGCGGCTTTCGCCAACGTGCACACGACGGAGGAATATGTCGACCTCGACGAACTGACCGCTTCCGCACAGCTGCTGACAGACATCATGGAGCACTGGTCACGATGAATATGCGGTTGTACGTGCGCGCGGCGGCGGCGGCGGCGGTGCTCGTGGCGCTGGCCGTCCCGGCCGGCGCGGCAGAGAACGCGCGCGACTACTATACCGACGGCATGGCCGCGCTGGCCGACGGGCAGCTGCTGACCGCGGAGACGGCGCTGCGGCGCGCGGTGGCCATCAACCCCTACTACGCGGACGCGCATCTCGCGCTGGGGCGGCTGCTGCTTGATACCGGGCGCTGCACCGACGCGGTCGCTTCCTGCAGCACGGCGGTCGCCATCGCCCCGACCGACCCGGACGCCGCCTGCTGGCTGGGCCGCGCCTACCGCGTGCTGGGCGACGATACCGCGGCGGCGGCGCAGTTTGCCGCGGCGCTGGCGCTCGACCCGGGTCATCGCGAGGCGCGGCTGCACGAGGCACTGCGCCGGCAGGCGGCAGGTGATGCGCGGGGTGCGTTGCAGCTGCTCAGGCGGCTCGAGGAGATGGCACCCGACTATGCGCCGCTCTACCTCGTCCGGGCTGATATTCGCGCGGCGCGGGGCGAGGCGCGCGCTGCGCTCGCTGATTACCGTCGGGCCTGGACGCTGTCCCCCCTGACCGCGCATGGTGAGGCCTACCTGCGGCAGCTGCTGGCGCTGGCGCAGTATGCGCAGGCGGATACTGTGGCGCAGCAGGTGCTCGCGCGCGACCCGAATAACCGCAATGCGCATCTCGCGCGGGCGCAGGCGGCACTGGCGGCCGGGCAGCCGTTGCCGGCAGCGACGGCCGCGGCACTGGGCGAAGCGGGGCTCACGCATGCCTACCTGCTCGGACTCGCGGCACGACAGCGCGGGGATACGACCGCGCAACTCGAATACTTTGCCGCCGCGGTGGCGGCTGACGAATACGATCCGTTCGCCCGGCTGCTCTACGAACAGGTGGCGCAGGCCATTCTCCGTGCCGACCATCCGCAGCGTCGCGCGCTCGGTGAGTGGCGGCTGCGCCAGGCGCGACGGGCGGTGGAACGCGGCGACGAGGCGGTGACCCGCTGGCACTTTGATCGTGCCATTGCGCTCGATCCGCAGTCGGCGCCCGCGCGCTTCACCTATGGACGTTTCCTGCAGCGGCGCGGACTGCTGCAGGCGGCCCAGCGCCACCTTGATGCGGCGGTCGATCTGCAGTCGCGCAGTTCGCTCTACCGCGATATCGCCGACGAAAACCGGGCGCGGCGCGAACGCGGCTATGATGCGCGCGCGGGCGTGCGGCCGGTGCCGCCGCCGCCGCTGCGGGTCGCCATCTGCCTGTATGATGACGGGGCCGGCGACTGCCTGCACCCGCTGGCCGCTGACCTGCTCGGCGAAGAACTGGCGGCATTTTTCATCCAGCAGCCGCAGGTGACGGTCAGTGCGCGCCCGACGGGACTGCGCGAACTGACCCTCGCGGAGGCGGAGGCGCTGGCCGGCAATGCCGACCTGCTCATTTACGCGCGCCTGACGGAGGGCGAAGAGCAGGGTACGCTGACCGGGGTAGTCGTGTATCGCGCCGACAACCGCGTGCGGCCGCTCAACCTGCGCGAGCGCGGGCTGCGCTGGTATGACGAACTCTGCCGCCGGGCGCGGCGCGAGGCGGAAATGCTGCTGCCGCGCGCGGGCGAGATCCTGCAGCTCGACGGCGCGGAGATCATCATTAACCTCGGCGCGGCGCACGGGCTGCAGACGGGCGACCGGCTGCAGGCGGGTGCGGCGCAGGTGGCGCTGCAGGTGCAGGAAACAGGGGAATATCTCGCACGCTGTGCGGCGGTGCACCGGCAGGATGTCGACCGGCTGCGCCGCCGCGACCGGGTGCACCAGGTACAGGACGGACCATGAACGGGAGCGCGGACATGAAAGTGGAATTCGGCACGGACAAGCAGGTCATCGACGGGATCACGGTGCTCGCGGTGCGCGGGCGGGTGGACGCCTTCGTCTATTCGCTCTTCCGCGACCGGCTCACCGAGGCCATCGACGAGGGAGAACAGAAACTCGTCCTCGACCTGACGCAGACGGAGAATATCAACACCACCTGTGTCGGACTCATCGTCAGCCGCATGAAACAGTGTCGCGATATGGGGGGCGATGTCAAACTCGCCGGACCGTCCGACTACCTGCGCCGCATCCTGCAGCTTATCGGCGTGGTCAAGGTGTTCGAAATCTTTCCCGACGCGCCGCAGGCGGCGCGCGCGTTCAACCCGCAGCCGTGAATACGCCCGTGTGGCCGGGTGATGCGCAGGTGATTACCGGCCGTACCCGCCTGCTCGGTATCATCGGCTGGCCGCTCACCTACACGCTCTCGCCGGGCTTCCAGAATGCCGGGCTGCGCGCCGCCGGGCTCGACTACGCGTATCTGCCGTTTCCCGTCGCGGATGCCGAATTCGACCGCGCGCTGGCGGGACTGCGGGCGCTGCACGTGCGCGGATTCAATGTCACCATCCCCTACAAGGAGCGCATCCTGCCGCTGCTCGACGCGGTCGACCCGGTGGCGGCCGCCATCGGTGCGGTCAACACGGTGGTTGCTGACGCGGAGAACCGCTGGACCGGGTACAATACCGATGTCGACGGGTTTCGCGCCGGGCTGCCCGACCCGGAGGCGCTGCGCGGGGCGGCCTGTGTCATCGTCGGCGCCGGGGGCGCAGCGCGTGCGGTGGCAGCGGCGCTGACGGCAATTCCTGTCGGGGGCATCACGCTGTACGACCCAGTGACCGAACGGGCCCAGGCGCTGGCGGCACACTTCATGCAGCAGGCGCCCGCGGTGGTCACGATGGTGGCGCGCTCGCGCGAGGGACTGGCGGCGGCGGTCGCCGCGGCGGCGCTGACGGTCAATGCCTCGCCGCTCGGTCTGCACGCTGACGACCCGCTGCCGCTCGATGCGGTGTGGCTGGCGCGTGGCAGCATGTACTACGACCTGGTCTATCAGCCGGAACCGACGCCGATGATGCGTGCCGCGGCGGCGCGCGGCGCAGTGGCCGTGGGCGGGCGGGAAATGCTGCTGCAGCAGGGAGCGCGTGCCTTTGCGCTCTGGACGGGAGAACAGCCACCGCTCGATATCATGCGCGTCGCGCTGCAGGCCGCGCTGGAATCGTGATGGGGCCGCTTTACGACCTTACGGTCGTCTTCATCCTCGGCGGCTGTGTCGGTTCGTTTGCCAATGTCGTTATCTGGCGCCTGCCGCTGCTGCTCTTTGCGCGTGACTGGCGGAAACATACCGATGCTGCTTCCCGGCGCGAACTGCTCGAACTGATCGATGACGATGCCACGCGGGCGAAGGAAAAACTCGATACCGCGCTGAATCGCGACCTCAACATTATCACCACGCTGTCGCACTGTCCGCATTGCCGCCGCACGCTCACCGCGCGCGACCTGGTACCGCTGCTCTCGTGGCTCTTCCTGCGCGGAAAATGCCGTACCTGCGGCGGACGCATCAGCGCGCGATACCCGCTGGTCGAGCTGCTGTGCGGGCTGACGGCGGCTGCCTGCTGGCTGCGTTTTGCGCATGATCCGCTCTCGTTCGGCATTTTCGCGGCGCTCGGGCTGCTGCTCATCATCGTGTTTTTCATCGACCTCGATTATCGCCTGATTTTCGACGAACTGACCTATCCCGCGCTGGCGCTGGGGCTGCTCGCAGGGGCGTGGACACATTACCCGTGGCAGGAAGTGGTGCCGCACCTGTGGGGCGTCGTGCGCGCAGGGACGGGGGCGCTGGCCGTGGCCGGGACGGGATGGACGATTTACGCCGTGGGGCAGAAACTCTACGGGGCCGAGGTTTTCGGGCTGGGTGACGTGAAACTGCTCGCGGTGCTGGGTGCGCTGCTGGGCTGGCAGCACGGGCTGCTGCTGCTGTTTCTGGCCTTCTGCTACGGATCGGTATTCGGGGTCGGAATGGTGGTGCTGCGCGTGGCGACGATGAAGTCGCTGGTGCCGTTCGGGCCGTACCTGGTCTTTGCCGCGTTCACGGTCATGCTTGCGGGCCCGGAACTGCTGGCGGCCTACCACGACCTGATGCGCCTGTGATGCTAATTCCGGTGCCAGGCACTCAACTAATGGAATTACGGGAGCAGTTTGATACTTTCGGGGCGAATACAGAAGGATGGGGTGGATGATGCGCTACCTTACAGCTGGTGAATCACACGGGCCCGCGCTGACGGGCATTATTGAGGGGCTCCCCGCAGGGATACCGCTCGAACTGAAACAGATCAATGCCGACCTTGCGCGGCGGCAGGGGGGCTATGGCCGCGGCGGGCGCATGCAGATCGAAAAGGACACCGCGGATATTCTCTCGGGGGTACGTTTCGGCAAGACGCTGGGGAGCCCGGTGACGGTATTGGTACGCAACCGCGACCATGCCAACTGGGAGAAGATCATGGGGGCGCACGCGCATCGCACGGACGAGCGCGCGGTCACCTGCCCGCGTCCCGGGCATGCCGATCTCCCCGGCGCGCTCAAATACGGGTTCGACGATATCCGCAACGTGCTCGAACGCGCCAGCGCGCGGGAAACCGCGGTGCGGGTCGCGCTCGGCAGCATCGCGAAACAGTTCCTCGCGCGTTTCATGGTGCATATCGCGTCACGCACTGTCGCCATCGGCACGGTGGCGACGTCGCGCACGATCACGGACACGGAACGTATCGAGTCCTGCCCGGTGCGCTGTGGTGACAGCGCTGCAGCGAAGAAGATGATGCGCGCTATCGACGCGGCAAAGAAAAAGGGTGATACGCTGGGCGGGATCATCGAGGTGACGGCGGTCAACCTGCCGGTGGGGCTCGGCTCGCATGTGCAGTGGGACCGCCGGCTCGACGCCCGCCTGGCCGCGGCGGTTATGGGCGTTCCTGCCATCAAGGGAGTTGAGTTCGGGCTCGGGTTTGGCGTGGCGGCGCTGCCCGGGTCGAAAGTGCACGACCCTATCATCCGCCAGGGACGGGCGCTGGCCTACGCGGGTAATAATGCCGGGGGCGTGCTGGGGGATCAGCAGCGGCGCGCCGCTGGTCATTCGTGCGGCGATGAAGCCGATTCCGACGCTGATGCGCCCGCTGCCGACGGTCGACCTGAAAACCGGGAAGAAGGCCGACGCGGCGCAGGAACGGTCGGACACCTGCGCGGTGCCCGCGGCGGGCGTGGTACTCGAGGCGGTGGTCGCTCTCGAACTGGCGGCACACTTCATGGAAAAATTCGGCGGCGATTCGCTGCCGGAGACGCGGCGCAATTTCGAACAGTACCTGGCGACGCTGTGAGCGGTTTGCCGGAGCAGCGCGTGCAGCCGCCCGACGCGGCGGCGAACCTGCGTGCCGCGCTGGAAGTGACGGAACTGGCTCTCGACCTGCGGCGGGCCTGGCTGCAGCAGCAGCATCCGGGACTTTCCGCTGACGAGGTGACCGGACTCCTCTACCGCGAAATCAGGCAGGCGAAGGAACAGGCATGGAAAACCTGCTGACTGAGACACTCTACGCTACGGTCGACCTGCTGGAACGCTACCAGTACCGCTACGCACTGGCCGGTGGTCTGGCGGTCAGCATGCTGGCGGCACCGCGGGCGACGGTGGATATTGACCTCTGCGTCATGCTGACCACGGAGGAATTCCCGCTGCTGTTCGACCGGCTGCGAACGATGCTGCCGGGGCTGTTTATCCATCCGCAGCCCATGCATTTTGCGCAGGTGGACATCCACCGTGTCGTGCATCTTGCCACGCCGCGCGAACTGATCATCGATTTCATCGTGCCGCATGACCGGGCATTCACAGAGAGCGCCATGCAGCGGCGGCTGATGGTTACCTTCGCCGGGCGGACGCTCCCGGTGCTGACGCCTGAGGATTTGGTGGTGCTCAAAACCTGGGCCGGTCGGACGCAGGACCTGCTCGATATCGCCGCGCTCAGGCACAGCAGCGGCGACGGATTTGACGGCGGCTATCTGCGCCGGTGGGGAATTAACGGCTGAGCAACGCAGGCCGTTGACATGGTGACAACGGTAAATTACTATCAGTGTCCGGAAGATGGGGAGAAGAACATGATCAGCGAACGCGAAATCAAGAAGGTGGTCGAACAGGTGGTGGCGGAGGTGGCGCGCGGCAGCAAGCCGGGCGCGGCGCCGGCCGCCGGCGGCGGCGACGGGGTCTTTGCCGACATGGAGCAGGCCATCGCCGCGGCGAAAGAGGCGCAGCCGCGCCTGCTGGCGCTCGGCCTGGAGAAGCGCAAAACGCTGATCGCGGCCATCCGCCAGACGGCGCTCGACCATGCCGAACTGCTCGGGCGCGAGGCGGTGCAGGAGACCGGGCTGGGGAAGATGCCCGACAAGATGCTGAAGATCCGCCTCGCGGCGACCAAGACGCCGGGCGTCGAGGACATCGAACCCTACGCGTTTTCCGGAGATGACGGCATGACGCTCGTCGAACGCGCCCCGTTCGGCGTCGTCGGGGTTATCACCCCGTCAACCAACCCGGCGGAGACGGTGCTCAACAACGGCATCGGGCTTATCGCTGCGGGAAATACCGCGGTCTATAATTTCCATCCCGGGGCGAAACGCGTTTCGGCGAAAACGGTGCAGCTGATGAATCGCGCCATGGTCGCGGCCGGCGGCCCGCCCAACGTCGTCACCTGCATTCCTGAGCCGACGCAGGAGAGCGCTTCGGCGCTGATGCAGCACAAGGCCATCCGCATGATGCTCGTCACGGGCGGCGGCGACGTGGTCAAACTGGCGCTGCGCAGCGGCAAGCGCTGTATCTGCGGCGGTCCGGGTAATCCGCCGGTGGTGGTGGACGAGACGGCGGATATTCCCGTCGCGGCAAAACATATTGTCGACGGGGCGTCGTTCGACCACAACGTGCTCTGCATCGCGGAAAAAGAGGTCTTTGTCGTCGATGAAGTTGCCGACCAGCTGCTGCGCGAGATGCAGAACCACGGAGCGCAGCTGCTCACGGCGTCGCAGACGGCGAATGCGGTGCGCGCTATTGTCACGAAGGACCCGACGGGGAGCGGGGTGCGCCATCCCGTGGTGAGCAAGCAGTTCGTTGGCAAGTCGGTCGAGGTCATCGGCGCCGGCATCGGGGTGAAGCCGAAGCCCGGCACGCGCCTGTTCATCTGCGATGTCAAGTGGGACCATGTCTTCGTTATGGCCGAGCAGCTGATGCCGCTGCTGCCGATCGTCCGCTGCCGCGACGTGGCCCAGGCGATGGACTACGCGCTCAAGGCGGAGCAGGGGAACGGGCACACCTTTATGATGCACTCGCGCAGCGTCGAGAACCTGAGCCGCATGGCGCAACTCTGCAACGCCTCGATTTTCGTCAAGAACGGCCCGAGCTATGCCGGGCTTGGTTTCGGCGGCGAGGGGTTTACCACGCTGACCATCGCCTCGCCGACAGGCGACGGCCTGACGCGCGCCCGCACCTTCACCCGCGAGCGTCGTTGCGTGCTCAAAGATTATTTCCGGATTGTCTGAACGTGTTGCACATGCACCTGATGACTTGCACGGGGGATACGCATGGGACGGCCGCCGCGGGTTGATGTCGAGGGGGAATGGTACCATGTCATCGCCCGTGGCAACGGGCGTCAGACGGTTTTTCACGAAGAGGCTGACTTCCGGCGGTATCTCGAAGAACTGAGCAAACGGGTGCAGCGCACGCAGGCGTCACTGGGTGCGTACACACTGATGCCTAACCATGTCCACCTGCTGCTGCAGCGCGGCAGCGATGAACTCGCGGTGCTGATGCACGACCTGCAGAATACCTACGGCCACTGGCATAACTGGAAATATGCGCGTACCGGGCATGTGTTTGAACAGCGCTACTGGGCAGCCCGCATGACCGACGACGAGTATCTCTGCAATGCGGTGCGTTATATTCATCAGAACGCGCTTCGGGCTAAACTGGTGGCAGAGGTGGAACGCTATCCCTGGCACAGCGACGGGTGGTATCGCCGGGGCGACAATAACGGCGTGCCGCTGGTTTCTGTTCCCGGCTTCGCGGGTCGCGCCGGGCGGAATCGCTACTGCGCGCTTATCGACGTGCCGGTGCCGCCGGAAACCATGCAGTTGCCGGAGCGCGATCCGGGTGGTATTGAGCGTCGCAAGCAGGGAAGAAAAGGAGACAATACCCGTGAGCGTCGCGGCCGTCCGCCCATACGGGAAGCGGCAGCGGCTTTTGCCGACAACAATCTCCCCCTGGTGAAGGTTGAAGATCTTCTGTCGCGGAAGCGCAAGTACGTCAGGTCCCGCCATGCGCTCATCAGGCAACTCTCGCAGGAAGGGTATCGGCCGGTACATATTGCCGGACTGCTTGGCATCACCACGTCAGCCGTGTTCAAAGTGCTGAACCCTCCTTAGCGTAAAACACCCAAAAGTATCCCGTAATTCCGTTAGTTGAGTGCCTGGCACCGGATAATGTTACCTTTTTTACATGGCCAGGGGGCTGTTTTTCCCCTATACTAACTATATGGGCGTTGCCCAGGAACACGCTGGGGCGGGGGAGGGATTATGATGCGCATGGTGATAGCCGGGCTGGTGCTGCTGGCGCTGGCGGTGCCGGCATATGCCGGGGTGGATATCGCGGTACAGTCCTACAACATCTCGCTGATGAGCAGCAATCCGCAGCGGATGTACAACGAGATTTTCGAGAACGAATACGGCGAGTTCAAGATCGACCTCGTCAACTACGGTTCGAGCCACGCGTACAATGTCGCGGTCGGGTTCTATGTCGACGGGGCGCAGGTGGGTGATACGCAATACGGATTCGAGGTCCCTGCGTACGGGCGCAAACTTGCCGGCTCGCAGCTGGTCTGGAACACCGCCGGGCTGGGCGGGCAGAACAAGACGGTCACCGTCATCGCGTACTATAACGGCGACAGTAACGGCGGCAATAACAGCGATAACCGCTCGTTCTACGTGCAGCAGGGTGGCGCAACGGGGAATATCACCGGGCGCGTCTTCAACCGCATGGGGCAGCCGCTGACGGGCGTGCGGGTCATCGCGCGCAACTACAATTACGGCTGGGACGCGATGAGCACCCCGAGCAGCGACACGGGGTTCTATCTCATCAGCGGCATGGAACCCGGCACACGCTTTCTCGTCGTCGATGCGGCCCCCTACACCATCGCCTGGCGCACGGGGGTGGTGGTCAGCGGCAACCAGACCACGGCGAACATCGACTTCTACCTTGACAGCAGTCCGGCGACCAGCGGCGCGCTGCAAGTTTCGGTGCAGGGCCAGTACGGTGATCCGGTCGATCTGCATGACACTTACGGGCGGTCGTGGATCAACAACGGGGTGTCACTGCACGCGACGTATGTCGACCCGGCCACCAACGAAGAGGAGTGGATGCAACTGGCTTTCGCGAACCCGGCTGACGGCATCTGCTACTTTCCCCGTCTCCCGGCCGGGAGCAAACTCATCGCCGGCCTGTGGCAGCCGAAACTGACGGCGTCCCTGCAGGACCATTCCTCGGAGCGCATCCCCGACATCGTCGTCCCGGCCAACGACACGCTGGTACTGGCGCCCATCATCACCTACCCGGCGGGGAGTATCAGGGGTATCGTCACCGACGCGGTCACCGGCGCCCCGCTCGCCAATATCGGGGTCTATGCCACCCCGATGCAGGGGAGCAAAACGCTCGACGAACTCTCGACGGGCGGCACCACCGACAGCCGCGGCTACTACACGATGACCTACCTGCGCCCCGGTACCTACCGGGTGCAGTACGAATCGAAGGAGACCCCGGGGTACACCAAGTGCGCGCGCTACGGCATCATCGTCGAGAGCGGCGGCGGGCAGGCGACCTGCAACCTCGCGCTGCAGCCGGGCGCCGAGGTCTACGGCACGGTGCCCGACATCCAGAAACTGATGGCGCTGACCGGATTTTTCCCCGGCCCGAACCGCGGCCTGGGCATCGTCGCCGCCAACCGCCTGACCGCGGACAGTTTCCCGGTGCTGCTCAACAACCTCGGCAACTACGCGCTCGACGAACTGGTGGTCAAGGCGTTTGCCGAACAGTTCAACCTGCAGACCGGCGAGTTTTCCTTTGCCTATTCCTACCCGGCGACGGGCACCTACAACCTGGTGCCGGCGATGTGGTGGGATGAGGCGAACGGTGCAATGACCATCTCCACGTTCGGCGGGCAGGCGCAGGTGAGCCCGGGGGCGGGCAACGAGACGGGGCCGGTGACGCTGGCGGTGAGCACGTCGCTCGGACGGATTACCGGCAGCATCACCCCGACGACAGTGCCGGCGGGCGACGTGGTGATCTGGGCGATTCCGACCAACCGCAGCATCGCGCTGGCGGGTTTTGCCAATCCCGGGTACGATCCGGCGACGGGACGCATCACCTACACGCTCCCCTTTGTCGCGGTCGGCACCTACGACGTCTACGCGGTCTGCGCGGGCTACGACAGCATCGTCGCGCGCAATGTGCAGGTGTCGCAGGGGGCGACCCGCACGCTCGATTTCGCTTTTGCGGCTGACACGGTGAAGCCGGCAGGGCCCACTCCGGCCCCCGACGGGCCCGTCACGCTCAACCTCGAGGAAATGGGTCTGGAGATCAACCTTGTGGCGCCCGCGGATAATGACGTGCGCGAGTACCGCATTTACCGCACGCTTGGGGCGGATGTGCAGGGCAACTATGCGTATATCGGGTTCGCCCCGGCGGGGATGCTCACCTATGTCGATGACGACGTCGAGACGACAGGCGTCACCTATCGCTATCGCATCACTTCGGTCGATTATGCCGGCAACGAAACGCTGTGGGGGAGCACGTCGCTCTGGAGTTTCTCCATACTTGGCGCTCCCCTGAACCTGACGGCGCCGGTGGGCGGAGCGCAGGTGACCGTCACCAGCCAGAACCAGATCACCTTCACGTGGAACAGCGTGGCGTTGGTGGACACCTACGCGCTGCAGCTGTCGCGCTACCCGTCGGGTGAGGACGTCTGGGAATACGAAACGACGGCCCTGAGCGCGACCTATACCGGCTCCGACCTGACCGCGAACAACAGCTATGAATGGGTGGTCGAGGCCTACAACAGCGCCATGACGCAGGGGATTGTGTCGTCGACCGAGACCTTCACCTGGCGTCCCGCCTATCAGGGCGCCGTCACGGGAGTGGTTACTAACAGCATCGCCCAGACTGTATCCGGGGCGTCTGTGCGATTGGTTAAAAGCGACGGTTTTGAACTTATGACTTCTACCGATTCAGCCGGACAGTACTACTTCGGGGCACTCCCGCCTTTCACCACAGGTCTTTTCCCAGGCGAGTATGTTGTCGTGGTGGACCCGCCGTTCTTCAATGTCGGCACCGAGATTTCGCCGGTGTTTACTGTTGCTTCTGGAACAGCGACGCAGAACGTGCAGTTTTCCCCGCCTGGAATCGGCAAAATTACCGGCTATGTGAGTACGGTTGATGGCAGCCAACTGCAATACGTGAGTGTCAGAGCGATGCGCTACGTAAGTGATTTTGGTGATTTTGGGAGGTGGGTCGATGTGAAGTCCGGTATGACCAGCGAAACCGGCTACTTCGTCATCGAGCGTCTGCGCGCGGCTCAAACCTACGGCATTTCTGTTTTCAGTTACAACAACGGTGCCTACAGTGACAAGTGGGTGCCCGACGTGCCCACGGCCCTTTCCCCCACGCCCATCCAGATTGTGCTTGAATCGGGCATCCCGGTCAGCGGCCTCGTTACTGATGCGCTTACCGGCGACCCGGTTGCCAATGCTTCCGTGTCGTTCGAGGGTGATAATTTCGGGCGTAGCGTGGCGACCAGCCCCTGGGGCAGCTACCTCGTCAACCTCGTACCGGGCGAATATGACGTGGTCGTGCGCGGCAGCAGCATCACTGGCGACATCCAGTATGGCAACGCGCGGCTGACTGGCCAGAAAATCAGCAGCGGCAGCCAGATTGTCAATATCCGCCTGCCGCGCGGCGGCAGTGTCAGCGGCACGGTCGACACCTCCGCCGCAGGCACGCTGCACGGCTCGCTCATGGTGGTCGCCTTCCCTGCCGGCACGGTGCTCTCCCCGGATGACCTGTTCAACGATAACCTCGAACCGGCAGGCGAAGGCCAGGTGCAGGCGGGGGGCGCGTACAGCGTGACGAATCTCGCCAGCGGCAGTTATGACCTCTATCCCATTCTCTACAGCTCCACCCCGCACTATGACCAGGGGGAAGAGACCGAGACCATCGTCGGGCTGATGCCGCCGCTGACCGCGGTTGCCGTCACCGCCGCGACGACAGTGACCGGCAAAAACTTCACGCTGCCCGCCAACGGACGCACCATCAGCGGCGGATTGCTCGCCGGCGGCCCGGCCATCGATCTCGGCGAAGGGGAAATGGCGGCAGTGGTTTTCACGCGCATGGACGGTTCTTTCCAGGCGTCGGCGTCGCTGGAGAACCTCTACGCCTTCACGGAGCGGGCGTTCCGTTTCACCGGCATTCCCGAAGGCACCTATCGCGTGCTTGGCTATGCCGACGGCTACGATACGCTGTCATACGCTATTACCGTCAGCGGCGATTCAGCGGGCTGCAATCTTGATTTCAGTGCGGACAATACGGCGCCAACGGCCCCGGCATGGAAAACGCCGGCCATCGTGCCCGCCTTCAGCGAGCAGCAGGAGATGACGCTGCATTGGACGGCGGATGGCGATGCCGACCGCTATGGCGTCTACCGCCGTCTCGGCGGCAGCGGTGCGTTCACGAAATTGACCGATAACGGGCGTCCGCAGGTGAGCGGCGACACCGCGACGTTCAGCGATGTCATCCCGACGGTGGACACCTACAGCTATTACCTCGTCGCGTACGACCTGGCGGGGAATGCGGAGACCGGCAGCGTGCAGTACCTGCGCCCGCTGGCCAAGGCCTTCTCCACGGCGGACACCACCATTCTCCCCGACACGTCGATCCCGCTGACCACCTTCACCCCGACCTTCACCTGGAACACGGTGCCCGGGGCGACCTCCTATAATCTCTACCTGCGCACTGACAAGGGGGCGCTGCACACGTTCACGGGACTGACGGCGACGAGCAGGGCCTACCCGGCGGACACCTCGGTGCCGAAACTCTATCCCGGGCGCGTCTATTACTGGGCGGTTGAAGCGCAGGGCGGCAACGGGGCCCTGTCGCGCACCGGCTACCGCATGTTCTCCATTCTCAGCGGGCTGACCCCACCCAAGATCGAGCATCAGCGTATTCTCTCCGCGGTACCCGGGGTGAGTATCCCGGTCAACGCGTCGGTCTACGCGCCGGGCGGCGTGAATACTGTCACGTTGCAGTATGGCACCGCGTCGGGCTACGTGCTGACGACGATGACGGCAGACACCACCATGGTCGGCAGCTACCGCGCCACCATACCGGGCACCTACATCACGGCGGGGATGCAGGGGTTCTACTACCGCATCGCCGCGGTGGCACCGGGCGGCGCAACGCTGCTCCCCGCGGGCAATCCCGCGACCTGGAGCACGGGCGAGGCCTACTACGTGCCGGTGAGCAACGCGGTGACGGTCGACGGCTACGTCTACCTTTCGGGCTCGCGCTACCCGGTGCCGCAGGCGCAGCTCTGGGTACGCTCGATGAACAACGGACCCATTCCCGTCTACGTGACGAGCGACGCGAGCGGTCATTTCTCGGCCACGCTCCCCTATGGTGACACCTACTACCTGATGGCGCAGAAGCACGGCTATGCCCCGACCATGCCGATGGTGCTCGACAACGGCGAACTGGCCATGCAGTACGGGGTGGAACTGCCGCTGCAGCCGGGGAGCGAACTCCCCGCCGCCGGCGCGCTTACCTGCTATCTCGACGATTCACCGGCGCTGCTGGCGTCCTGCGGCTGGGCGGCAGGGATGGTGCATGACGATTTCGGCAACCCGGTGGCCGGTGCGGTCATCGTTGCCGACCGGCCCGACACCCCGTGGTACGTCATGGCTGATGTCGGGGTCGGGGTCAGTGACGCGGCGGGGCGCTATGTCATCCCCAACCTGAACGCGGCGGACAGTTTCTCGCTCTTCGCGGAACTGACCGATAACGGGCAGGCGATCATGCGCGGGCTGCTCTTCAGCCCGACGCAACCCGCCGCGCCCGACACCTTCATGGTGATCGCGACGCAGCAGCTCAACGTGCGCGCGCTGCCGATGAGCGCGCGCTATGCTGATGACCAGTACCCGATAGTGATTGGCGCAGTGGACAGCGGCACGTACGGCGTGACGGTGCGGGTCAGCGAGGAACTTGCCGGCTCGGTGTACGATATCCGCCGCTATGCGCTGTACGAGACGAACCCGGTGTCAGCGACCGATACCCCGGTGGCGCTGATGCGGGTCGATTACCGCCAGCAGGATGGCGCGTACCTGATTGCCGTGCAGGCGCAGCAGTCGCTGCGCACGGGCGCGCTGCACCGCCTGCGCCTGACCGGCCTGAGTGACTGGGCGGGGAACACCATGCCCGATACGGAAGTGTACTTCGCGTTTGACGGGTCGCTCGATGTGGTCGCACCGCGCCTTGACGGCGCGGTTGCCCCGCGCGGCACCGATGTCTGGGGCGAGGTGCTGGTCTATTTCAGCGAGCCGATGGGCGGCACCGCGCTCGAAGCGGGGCGCTACAGCATTCCCGGCCTGACAGTCAACGGGGCGGAGCATCACGGGCCGGGGCAGGTGCTGCTGCACGTCTCGCCGATGGTTGAAGGGCAGGCCTACACCGTGTCATGCACCACCGCCCATGACCAGGCGGGCAACACCGTCGCGGTGAGCACCAGCGCGACCTTCTACGGGGCGAACGCGGGGAGTGATGAGGACTTCCAGCTCATTGCGGTCTCCGCGGACGAGGGGCAGCCGCTGCTCACTCCGGGGCAGCAGTTCCTCATCGCCTCCGCCATTGCCAGCGACCTGACAGCAACCGTCACCTCGGCGCATGACACCACCGGGATTTCCGTCACCCTCGTGCAATGCGACCCCGACGAACTGCCGGAGATCGTGCCGGACGGCAGCAGCGGCTTCTATGCCGCGCTGGCCGGCTGCGGCAGCGTGAGTGACGATGTCAATGACACCATCGCCGGGTTCAGCGGCGGCCTGCTGACCATCACCGTCGATAGCGTCAGCATCACCCTGCCGCTGAGCGATACGCGCACGCTGGAAAGCGTTATTCATATCGCGCTGGCCGCTGATACGGTGCAGGCGGTGGCCACCTCGCTGCAGTACCCGGGGCGGGTCTGGCTGGCGGAGACCGCGGTCATTCCGCCGCAGGTCGTGCCGAACCGCGACTACAGCATCGTCGTCGACGAACTCGGACTGTACCAGGTGACGCTGACCCGGCTTTCCGACCTGCAGACGCAGACGCTCTACAACATCGTCGTCGACCAGTGGGGGAGCACGTACTCCGTCGCGCCGGCGCCGGTGACGTTCCCGGCGACCACCGACACCTTCGGGGTCATCTCGGGGATTCTCGACCGGCCTGACACCGGCACCGCGCTTGTCACCTACGACGAGGACGGCGAGATCGAGCGCTACCCGCACATCTTCGCGCATCGCCGCACGTCGAACGAGATCGCCGGCAAGCCGTGCAATCCCGAGAGCGACCTGCTGCTGCTGAGCAACGGCGACGTCAAGTACACCATCTGGGGGCTGCCCGTCAGCAGTGGCGAGACCGTCACCTACATCGTCGAGGTCAGTGCCGCGGGCTACCAGCCGGCGAGCCAGGGGGTTGAACTGACGCAGCAGAAGAAGGACCGCACCGGGATCAACTTCCCGCTGCGCACCGCCGGCAGCGCCGTGCTGCGCGGGCGGGTGACGAGCAGCATCGACGTCGAGATCACCGATCTGACCGTCACCGCCATCAACGGGAGCAACGGCACGCTGCGCACCGCGCAGACCGACCGCGGCGGGTATTTTGCCATCGCCGACCTTGCTGCCGGCGACTACATTGTCACCGCTGACGCCACGTCGCGCGGCTACGTGGCCAAGACGCAGCGCCTGACCATTGATACGGGTGCCACGGCGATGGTCAGTTTCCGCCTCGAAGCGGCGCGCACCATCCGCGGGCAGCTGCTCAAGATTGCTGACAGCCAGCCGGTGACGAGCGCCGGGGCCATCATCGAGGCGGCCCCGCTGCTCGCTGGTATGGAGGGGCAGGTGCTGCTCACCACCCCGGCCGCCGACGGGACGTTCACCTTCCTCGGCATCCCCGACCTCGACGGGCTGACCTATCGTCTGACCGCGAATGCCAGCGGCTACAGCAAGGCGATCCGCAACGGTGTGGTGCCGGGCGAGACGCATGCCCTTCTTGCGGTGGCCCCGGTTTCCGCCGGCATTACCGGGCGGGTGGTGTCACCCGATACCGGCATTCCGGGCGCTTCGGTGAAGGTGGTGTCGCAGGCCGTCTCCTCCTACGTCAAGGTGACGCAGGCGAATGCCACGGGCACCTACACGGTCAGTGTGCCGGGCGGGTACTACACCGTCGAATTGTCGGCCCCCGGCTACCGTCGCGCGCTGCTGCAGAATGTGCCGGTGGTAGAGGGGCAGACGACCAATCTCGGGGCGGTGCTGCTCGAGGACGGGGCGACTATCAGCGGGCGTGTGAAGACCGCTGACGGGCTGGGCGTGGCGGGGGCGCTGGTGCGCGCGGTTTCGCCGGACAGCACCGCCTACCTCGGGAGCGCGCTGACCTCGGCCAACGGCTACTATGCCATCACCGGGCTGGTCAAGAACGTCAATTACCGCGTTATGGCGCTGCAGAACGGCGGGGCTGATGTCTACCCGTACGACAAGCTCGTCTTCCTGACGGCGGATGCCACGGTCAACATCACCACGACCAGCCAGCCGCCGCAGTTCTTTGTCGACTGCCAGCGCAGCTCGCTGGGGGACACGGTCTTCAACCTGACCATCACGACCAGCAAGCGTCTCATGTCGTCCCCGTACCTGACCGTACTCGCCGGGCATGGGCAGTTCTCGACGACGGACAGCAAGGCGGTACCGTACCTCGACCGCGTCTACAAGCTGAGCTACACGGAACCGGACACCACCGTCACGCTGGTCACGCTGCTGGTGACCGGAACCGACCTGAACAGCAGCGCGGGTTTCTGCACCTACTCGTTCAGCCCGCTCTACGAGAAGAATCAGGAGGTCGTGGTCAATGGCGGGCAGAGCAACCAGATTTCGCTGAGCAACGGGGCGAGTATCATCATCCCGGAGAACGCCTACCGCAATGCCAACGACACCGCGGCAAGTTCGCTGCAGAACTCGGTGCGCCTGCGCATTTCGCAGGTTGGGCTGCAGAGTTCGACGGGGGGCGAGACCTACGCACCGTCCTATTACGGGGCGCCGCGCTACCTCACGCAGTATGCGCCGCCGACCAGCGGGACGGGGCGCTGGGCGCGCTCGTCCAACGACTACGACATCCATCTGCAGGACGGGACGGGTGAAACCGTCACCGTGGCGGAGGGCAAATTCCTCACCATCACCCTGCCGTACACCGACACGGCGGGCGCGGCGGCGGCGGGCAAACTGCACCTCTACTACTACAACGAGACGCTCGGGCGCTGGGTGGGTGAGGTGACGGGGCAGATTGTCAATGTGGGGAACAATACCATCACCATCAGCGTCAACCACCTGTCGAAGTTCGCGGTCTTCAAGGAACCGGCGGTGCCGGGGGATCTAAGCGACGACGGGGGCATTGTCAGTACCAACGATCTGGCGGCGATGAACGTCTACTTCGTCACCAACAACGTGTCGGGCGATATTTCCGGGCCCAACGGGGTGCCGGACGGGGTGGTGGATTGTTACGACA
>CAZWUZ010000011.1:20793-31022 GCA_964637655.1 uncultured bacterium
TGGGGCAGGATTTCAACCAGTAGGAGGCGTGTGTGTAAGAAAAGATACAACGTATATGCTTGACAAGCGGCGGGAGTGTCTGTATACTGTTTCATTGGGAGGGCAGCTATTGTGCCTGAATGCAGTCCGGCGGTACTTCGTATCCTCAATTCCGAAAAAAACATGCTTGGTGTACGCTGCGCCCGATGTTCGGGCGGGAGGGTAAACGGATGAGATATTCGTCGCTTGCGATCTTCATAGCGTTGGTATTACAATTTCCTGCGTGGGCTGGAGGCACGTTGATATTATCTCCGACAAATCAAGGGTCGATCGCCGCGTTTTCGGCAACGCACAACTATGTCTACTACCTCGGAGATAGTAATCCATCGGGCCGTGCATATCCGACGATTCCGTTTAAGCTACTGGCGACCATTGATACGCAACTGATGGCGTTTGTCGTTCACATCACATATCCAAAAACGAAAATCATTCCAGATACACTGAATATTCAACCGGGATCTTTTCTTTACAGCTGTACTTCGCCGACCGTTTCAGATAGTTATTTCTTTAACGTTGTTGTTGAACCGGGGTCGACAATTGATACGTTGACAATAACTGGCTCCCGCATGTCTGATGACAGCAAAGCCCTGGGAGGGTGGACGACCTCTGACACGATTGAACTTGCAACCAATATCGTTTTCAATCGCTGTTCGACCGGATTAATTGATGGTCAAACCTTGGGCACGGTAACGGGACTCCTGAAATTTCGCGGACCGAACAATGCCAGTGCTGATTTTACTACAATTCAAGTATCAGCGAGCGGGTGGTCTCTAATGAAAAAGGGCGGCGCCGGTTCGACTTGGGTCGGGTCGGCGGATTTGGATAATGACGGATGGATTACAACCGATGACTTAAAACCAATTCGCAGGTCTGGTATGATGGGAAGCCAAACTTTAGTTTATGATGCCGACATGGACGGCTGGATAACTACCGATGATTTGAAAATAATTCGTCGCTTAAATGGCAATTCATGGTGAGGAGAATGACTTTGAAAACCACTGCCGGAGTTGGAACCGCAAATTATCCTCGCCAGATTTTTCAGATATTGTGCATCGCTTGTTTGGCGGGAATATTGTCCATGGGATTGCCGGGTGTCGCATGGGCTTCGTATTGCGCGCTAAGTGATGGGGACACGACTACGTTCTTGCCGATCTCCCAAAAGCAGGTTGACCTTGGGGGGGCGTTTTCCGTATATTTATGGTTGAATTATGAGGACAATGCGTTGGCGGTCAATGACTTTGCTGCAGCAAGCAGAATCAAGTGGGATCCGAGCGCTCTCTCGTTAGTGGACACGGCGGTAGTTTCGCATGGGGCCACATCCGTTACGACCAGTGTTTTAAATCCGAATATCCCGTCTTCAGGTAGTCACCTGCTCATTATGGACTACAATCCGAATTATGTGTCGAATAAAGTTTCTGTTATACGATACGATTTTACTAAACTGACTGCTGCTGCAACGACAATTAATGTGGTGATTGATTCACGTTCGATCCCCGCAGAATTGGGATGTCTCTATAATGATTTTAACAATGGTAAACTTAAGGCGGATACGGCAATAAATTTGGTGGTCTATTCGACTGATACGACTCCCCCGACGATTGATACTCCGACCATCGGAACCATGATTGCCGGAGAGACGAGGTCGGTTGCGGACATCATCTTGCGCGACGCATCTGCTGCGGTTGACAATATGGCGTGTTCGATCTGGGTGCATCCGGGGACGGGCGGTAGCTGGATGCCGGTCAATCTGAGCTGCGATACGTATTACGGAGATACTGCAGTGTTCTCGGGCTCGATTCCGGGCACTTACATTACGACACCGTATGTCTATTATTTCCTTTCTGGGAGGGACTCGGCGGGCAATTTCGCCAAGTGGCCGGCAGGAGCGAACCTCACCGATACAAATAATGCCGATTCCAAGGTGGTGTACAGCAATGTCCCGCTGACGGTCACCGGGGTCGGGCGCGGCAGTACGTATTATTCCGATTCGCTGCCGGCGTCGGTCCATTACGCGACGACCACCGATTCCGTCTATATCTGGGTGAATACCGCGGCGGACTCGGTGTATGTGCTCAACCGCTCGCTGGGCGCCTTTGACGATACGGAAGTGACGACTTCCAATACGAACACCACAACGACGTCCCACTTCGGCTGCACGGTACCGCTGAAACCCGATGCTGCCAACTATATCGTGGTGGTGGGCCAGGACGGGGTCATGCCGTGGACAACGTCCGAGACCATTGTGGTGTACTGCGACACCGTGGGACCGCAGACGCCGGTAGTGAGCGTCAATAACGGCGCCACGGCCATCAACTCGCTGACCGTCAACCTGATGATGACGGCGAACGACACCCTGAGCGGCACGCTCAAGTTCTACGTCGATGCCTGCACCATGCCCTACGCCCCGGATGCGTCGCTGATTGATGCGACGTACACCAAGGGACAGAACATGACAGGGGATACCGGGTCCCCGCTGACCGTAACCAGTTATTCGGACAGCAACTACCTGTACTTGTACGTGCAGGCCGAGGATTCTGCCGGCAACAAGTACATGGACGGCAGCAATATCGCGCTGAAGTCCGTGATCATCGACACCATGTCACCGCGCATCTACGATTACGCGAACGGCGCTGTCAGGACGTACACCAGCGTGGGCGATTCCGACGCACGGACGGGCGAGACGCAGGCAATAACGCTCGCGATCGCTGACTCCACGGCGATTACCGGCACGCTGTATTTCCGGCACCAGAACATCGGCGTGTCGACCTGGGCCGCGGACACCCTGGTCCTGCTCGGTGCGCTGGGTGGCGACTTCAATCTGTACGGGTGTTCCATCCCGGCGCATGTGGTCGGGCAGGTGGGCACCAACGACTGCACGGGCGGCATCGAGGTGTTTGCCCAGATTACGGACGCGCTCGGCCAGAGCACCTGGATCGATTCTCGCGGGGTGACCCTGAACGACTCGTATTCGACGGTGGTACAGCGTCAGGCGAGCGGCTTTGACACCTTTACGGCGGGCGATTCGGTGTACATTGCCCCGCAGGTACTGACCGATGCCATGTTCAACCGCGGCTATGCGCCGCAGGCGGTGGCCTGGAATGATACGGTCTATGTGACGGGCAACACCCTCTACATCGGGTTCGGCACGAACGCTGACACGGTGCGGGTCATTGGGGCCAACAGCACGGGCGGCACCATTGACACCGCGGTATGGCCGAACACGCGCAATTACTGGACCTCGACGGATACGTTCAGCATCGCGCTGCCGCTGGGCCCGGGCTACAACTGGTTCTCGCTGCAGGGGCACGACGACAGCGAACCGACGCGCATGGGCGACACGATTTATGTCTTCAACGACACCATGGTGCCGCTGGTGGTGGCCACGGTCATCGAGACCGGTGCGCTGGCGGTGGACACGCAGACGGCGCTGGTCGTGAGCGTGACGGCGTACGACACGCGCTCGGCCCTGGTCGGGTCGCAGCAGACGACGCCCGACACCATCGTCCTCTCCGACACCTTCTGGATGAATCCTTCCGTGCTGGCGGACACGACGACCGCCTACCTGGCAGCGTTCCGCACGTATCGTTATGCGTATGGCGCGGGGGTCTATACCTACAATGTGACGCGGACGGATACCACCATCTATTCGCTTTATGCGTATGCCATCGACCAGGTGGGGAACGTCAGCACGGCCGTGACGGCCATTGACACTATCTACCACGACACCGCCGGGGCGCAGATTGACTTCGCCGGTGTTGCCGACAACCGGGCGGCGACGCAGCCGGTGGCGTTGACTCTGACCGTGAATGAGCTGACGGGCGACAGTGCGGTGAGCGAAGTGAAGCTGTACTACTCGCATCCGTACGCGCAGGGCTACCCGAACGTCACCTGGTGGAGCGACACCACCGCGGCGGTGTACCTGACGGCCAATACCTGGCGCATCACCATCCCCGATTCGTTTGTCGGCGGGGTTGCGGACACCGTGACGGGGGTGCGCTACTTCGTGCGCACCAGGGATGCGTTGAACCATTACACGTATTGGGGTGTCACGGGCGGCTTACAAGCCAATCAGCGCGCCAATGTGTTCAGCTGCCACGATACGACGAGCAGTACGGGCGGCGACGCGCTCTATCAGAGTGACTATTATTACGACACCTTCAGCGTGGTGCTGGCGGTCAGCACGACCATCACCATCGGCGTCAGCGATGCGACGGATACGTGGTCCCTGGCCAGCGGGCTGTACTTCGCCTGCGATACGGCCTGGATCAACATCGTCAGCGAAGGCGATACCAAGTCCTACGCCAGCTATGGTGCGACGAACAACGTCATTACGGAAACGCAGACGCTGGCCGGTGTTGGCACTGTGCTGATGGACAGCATCGCGCTGGCGATGGGCACGAACAACATCTTCGTGTACGTCGAGAGCGACACGCAGCCGGACTTCTGGATGAGCTACGCGGTCATCGCCGACACGGCGGTGCCGATGCTCTACGGCGATTCGCTGACGGTGCGGGTGCATCGCGACGCGATCACGGGCCGGACCACCACGGACAGCCAGAACGGTGTGTACATCAACCTGCTGGCGGAGGACACCGGCGGCAGCAACCTTGCCCAGTACCGCGTCGGCGAGGCGCCCGGCGCGCTCGGGGCCTGGCAGAATTACGCGGCGCAGTTCCTATACACGTTCACGGCCCGCGATACGGTGCCGCTGTTCCTGCAGGTTAAGGATGCCGCCGGCAACCTGAGCGCGCTGCTGCAGGACACGATATATGTTGATACCCAGGGGCCGGCAATCGTCCACACTGCAATCGCCGACAGCCGGGCGAAGAACGCGGCGCTGGCGGTTACGGCGCAGGTTGACGATCTGAGCGGCACGGCGGCGGTGACGAATGTCTTCGTCTGGTTCCGGAACCTGAACCAGTACGCCGGCACGGTCAACGGCTGGGATTCGGCCGCCATGGTGCGCACCGGCACGTCGACGACGTTCACGGGCACCATCCCCGATTCGGCCATCGGCACGGCGGCGGATTCGGGAGTCGATTACTTCATCGAGGCGTGGGACACCTACGTCGCCATGGGCTCGGCGTTGAACCGCAGCTACTATTATGGCGCCGGTAGCGTGCAGACCGGCGTGACGCTGGCGCAGGCGCAGGCGAACCCGGACAGCTTCACCACGGTTTCGGGCGTCAAGCTGGAAGTATGGCTGCGCGACGCGGCCGACGCACTGGGCAGCGACACGCGGGCGGCGAACGGGCTGTACTTCATGAGCGACACCATTTTTGTCCGCCTGATTCACGACGCGGATTCGGTATTGGTCTATGCCAACGGCGTGCAGGTGGCTGCCTGCTCGCAGCCGGCGAACGCGACCAACGCCCTGGACACGCTGACGGTGAGCACGTTCAGCTGTACGGCCGGACTGAGCACGCTGATGATCGTCGGGATTGACGGCAGCCAGCCGTGGGACACGCAGGTTTACACGGTGTATGTCGACACCTGGGCGCCCGTCCTGAGTGCGGGCACGGACACGTTCACGATGGACAGCGACATGGTGGCGTCGCCGGATACGAGCGTTACGATTTACCTCGCCCTGACCGACTCGGATGCCGGATTCAACGTGACGGGCGGCATCGCCTACTACGAACTGTCGGAGACCATCACGTTCAACGACACGGTGGCGACGGGCCGGCAGGCGTATACGCAGCTGCGCGACTGGAATTTCGCGAACACGGACGGCGATTCGGTGCTGACCCTGTACCTGCGCTACTGGGACGTCGCGGGCAATACCAGCCCGGTGTCGGCCCGCAGCATGTACTGGGACACGGTGGCGCCGAGCATCGTCTTTACGGCCATCACTGACAGCAAGCCAACCAGCCGGGCGGTGGCGGTGACGGCGACGTGCACTGACTTGTCAGGCACCGCGACGCTGAATGTGGTCACCTCAGTTTCACCGTACGCGACCTGGGAAACCTGGCCGCTGAGCGCGTCCGGGCCGAACACCTTCAGCGGCGCGATCCCTGACACGGTGGTCGGGAGCAGCGCCTCACTCACGGGGGTGCGTTATTACCTCGCGGCGACTGACAGTTGGGGCAAGACGGCCTTCTGGGTGGGCGACGGAACGCTGTATGACAGCTTTACGGTCTCGCTGCCGGTGGCCACGACGGTGGCGGCGCGCGACTTTGATACGCTTACCTACACGACGCTCGTCTCCTACGGATCGGGCTGGACGCCGACGTATTACCGCACTGACTCGTTCACCCTCAAGGTGACGACCAATGCGGATACGCTGGCGGTGTACATCCTGAACAACGACCGCGCGGTGGTCTGGAACTCCGAGACCTTTGCGGTGGGTGTGGGTCAGGTCAACTTCGACACGTACCTGTTCCTTGACACGCATTTGCTGGATGACACCTGCTTCATTCAGGTCGTTGGCGCGGACAATGCCGAGCCGACGAATATCGACACCTACGCCATTTACGTCGATACGCGGACGCCGTACTTCACCACGGCGGCGCTCATCGACGGCGGGCTCTACGCGACGGGCGACACGTCGGTGACCGTCACCTTTGCCGCTGCGGATACCTACAGCGTGGCGTATGTGATTGTCAGCGAGATGCACCCGCAGTTCATGACAGACACGGAAAGCCGCAAGGTGGCGTACACGACGAGCGTCACCTACACGCTGACGAAGGATACGCAGGTGGCGACCGTCTACGTGGCGGCGTTCGATATCGCAGGGAACATGGCGGTATCGCTCGACCAGATCTGGCTCGATACCTTCGCGCCGTTCATCTACTACAACGGGGTGGATGACAGCCGCAGCATCAGCCAGCGCGTGGCGGTGCAGGCGACGATTGCCGATACCTCCGGCACGGTGCCGACGGTCGTGCTCTATTACCAGGACTCGACCTCGACGTGGGGTTCGACCGCGATGACGGCGCAGGTGGGCGGGACCTACCTTGGCTACATCCCGGCGAATATCGTCGGGAGCGACACGACGTTCCGTCCGCGCTACGTCATTGTGGCGACGGACACGTTCGGCCGCACGACGTACTGGGGCGCGAACGGGGATTCGTCGTTCACCTCGCTGGCAGCGGCGCAGGCGAAGCCGGACTCGTTCTCGCTGGTGGCCCCGGTACCGACGTCGGTGACGATCAAGGACGGCAACGACGCTGCGGCGCCGGCCATCGCCTACAGCGGACAGGTGTTCAACAGCAGCACGATCGGCCTGCGGATCACCACGGCGGCGGAGACGCTCGCCATCGCCATCCGCCAGCAGGGGGGGACGGATTCGTTCGTCTACTTCGGGGCGGTCTACACCTCGTACACCGGGGAAAGCGGGTTCACCTCGCCGGTAACCTGCACCTTCCCGGTCTACCAGCAGACGAGCAGCATCTGCACCTACATCATCACGGTGAAAGCAGCCGATACCGACGTGCCGCCCACCGCGGCATTCAGCGACGAGTGGACCATCATCGTCGACACGCAGGCGGCGCAGTACGGCGTGGCGCGCATCGGCAGCAATGCCGCCATCGACACCTACATCGGGACGGTGAGCCAGAACGTGGCATTCATCGCACAGGACAGTTATGCGGTGAGCACGGTCTGCTTCTACGGTGATGTGACGACCGGTACTTCGGCCTACACCGGCGCGGCGCAGGCGGTCACCTTCACCGCCGGCGAAGGGTGGAAGCAGCTGTTCCACTATTACGTCGACGGGGCGGGCAACTTTTCGCAGGTCTTCGGTGACACGTTCTACCTCGATGCGACGACCGGGACGGTGACGGTATCACCGCTGAACCTCACGACCGCCACGGCCACCTATACCTGCACCGGATCGGTGGTGGACAACCGCCTCGACACGCCGGCGACGGTGCGCGTCCGGGTCAACGGGGGAACGGACTCGACGCTGGCGGTGGTGCAGGCAACCGGCACCTTCGAAGGCCCGCTCACGCTGGTCAAGGGATTCAACACCATTCGCGTGACCGCGACCGACAGCGCCGGCAACACGTCGTACGACGAGATTACCGTCACCTATGCCGACGCGGTGGCGACGGTTGCATCGTCGACCGTGCCGGTGACGGCAACCATCAGCGACACGGGGAGTTCGTTGCTGGCGGTCAACTTCGGCACCAGCGATTCAGCGACCATCACCATCACCAACGTCTCAGGGAGTGATACGCTGACCGCAGTCATCGACTTCAAACTGACGGGCTACACCGTGACGGTCGAGCGGCTCGATACCGGGACCATCACCACGTCGCTCGGGTCGAGCGGCAACCTGAACGGCATCACCAGCAGCAACTACGCTTCACTCGATTCGTTCATCGTCAAGTTTACCGCGACTGACAGCCAGGGCAATCTGGTGGCGGATAACAGCAGCACGCCGTACGATGGCATCACGCTCACCTGGAACTACGGGCCGGGAATCAGCGCCGCGGACGAGGCCTCGCTGCACATCTTCTATTTCGACCCGTCCGATTCGCGCTGGAAACAGGCGACGACGGTGAGCGGCCTGACCACAACGTGGCCGGACGGCAGCACGGGCGAGAAGCAGTCGCTGGTCAACGACACCATCGGTATCCGCGTCACGCACCTCTCCATCTGGGGCGTGTTCGTGGGCGGGGCGCCGCTGGCGGCGAATCTCGACAACGTGCAGATCTTCCCCAACCCGTTCAAGCCGTATGACGGCAACGCGGCGACGGGGGAACCGTATGACGGCAACCCGAACGGGATGACCGGTATCAGGTTCATCAACCTTGCGGCCAACACCGAGATCAAGATCTACACGATCAACGGGGAACTGGTCGACGAGGTGAGCATGGTGGCCAACCAGGGCCTCGCGGTGTGGGACGCCCGCAACAAGGGTGGCGACGAACTGGCGAGCGGCATCTACCTCGCCGTGCTGCGCGCCAACGGGCAGACCGTGGTCAAGAAGGTCGCGATTATCAGGTAAGCGCGGCGGGGCGGGCAACCGCCCCGCCGTTTCACCCGCCCACGGGCGGCAGAAGCGAAGAAGAGGGATGGCGCGAAGGCGCTGGTGGAGGCAACTATGAAAACGATGACAATACTGGCACTGCTCGGGGCGCTGCTGGCAATTCCCGCGTACGCGGATGATCCCGGGTCGGCCACCGCCCAGTTCCTGAAAACAGGACAGGGGGCGGGACCGATGGGGATGGGCGGGGCGTATGCCGCGCTGGCGGGGAACGTCAACTCACTCTACTGGAACCCGGGCGGCCTGGGCGAGGTGGCGACGCCGGAAGTGCTCTTCATGCACAACAACAACTACGTCGACATCAGCAACCAGTACCTCGGCTTTGTCTACCCGGTCGAGGAATGGGCGGGCACCATCGGCCTCGGGGTCACCTACCAGGACTACGGGGACATCGATCGCACGCTGATCACCGGGGCGACCACCTACACCAGCAACGGCTCGTTCGGGGCCAACGACCTGTCCGTCGCGGTCGGCTACGGTACGCGGCTTGACCCGTCGTACACCGTCGGCATGAACCTCAAGTACATCCGCAGCAAGATCGAAAACGAGGATGCCAGCGCGTTTGCAGTCGATCTTGGACTGCTCTGGCGCGAACCGGAATCGCCGTTCAGTGTCGGTATCGCGCTGCAGAACCTCGGCACGAAGATGAAGTTTATCAGCCGCCGTGACAAGCTGCCGCTCAATTTCAAACTGGGCATCGCCTACCGCCTGCTGCCGGAACTGACCTTCGCGGTCGACATGAACAAGCCCATCGACAATGACGTGCTGCTCAATGCCGGGGCTGAGTACTGGCTGGCGGACATGTTCGCGCTGCGCCTCGGCTACGACGGCATGAACGAGGCGGGGAACGGCATGACCGCGGGCGCGGGCTTCCGCTTCGAGGATATGTGTGTCGACTACGCGTGGGTGGACGGGGGCGACCTCGACGACGCCCACCGCGTGTCGCTCAATTTTGCCTTCGGTCCGATGACGGGACAGGCGTACTGACAGTGTGACCCTCTCCCTCAGGGAGAGGCCGGAGTGACTGAGTACTGACGCGGCAGTTTACCTTTTTACCCTCTCCCTCAGGGAGAGGGCAGGGTGGCTGCCAGTCATCCCGGCGGGATGACGCTGCAGTCGCTGCCGCAGGCAGCGTGGGGCAAAGCGGCAGTTTACCTTTTTACCCTCTCCCTCAGGGAGAGGGCAGGGTGGCTGCCAG
>CAZWUZ010000012.1:0-8670 GCA_964637655.1 uncultured bacterium
TCTTCCTCTCCCGCTATGAACAGCGGGCGAGGGGACAGACGGGCTGAATAGTTGCAACTGCTCTACCGCCGAACGCTTGGCTGCCCGACTTGAACAACAACTGCTTTACCACGGAGCACACGGAGCACACGGAGATTTTCACCGCAGAGCACGCAGAGCACACAGAGAAGTGCAAAACGAGAGAGCATGAGCTCAGCCGGTTGCGGGCAACGCCGCCACGAACATGCATGACAGACAGCAGCACGGGATGATGACTCGTGTGCGCTCCGCGTGCTCCGTGTGCTCCGTGGTGAAAGCAGTGACGCTGTGGTGAAAGTTGTGGCAGGGCGTGGTCATCGGCTGCTTCCGGCTGACAGCGCCTCGAAACCGGCGATCACGTCGAAAAGTTCCTCGTCGATGCCGCTCTGGCGCACCCGATGGAATGACCCGTTGAGGTCCGCCAGCAGTTCGTCGATGTTCTTGTCGGCGCGCTGCATCGCCGCCAGGCGACTCGCATTCTCGCTCGCCAGGGATTCGGCGCACGCCCGGAAAAGCGAAATGAAAAGATATTCGCGAATGAGCGCCCGCAAGGTTGCGGTGCCGCTACTCATGACCTCGGGTATTTTCTTCGTTGGCCAGGATAATTCAGCCAGTTGGCGTCGCCAGGTTTCGTCCAACGGCAGCAGCCGCTGCTGAACGGACGTATACACCGCCCCGGACACGGGGCGGTTGTAAAAGAGGTGAAGTTCGGTGTCTGCGTCCGGGCCATGGCGCTTCGCGCTCGCCACGAGAATCTGCCCGACGAGCGGGGTAATGGCCTTGACGGAATTCGGAACGGTAAACAGCCTGACCAGCGGCAGTCCCGCTTCCGCCAAACGCGCATGCACGCGTTCGCCGACGGCCCAGATCTCGGGTGTGCCCGGCAGAGCGGCCAGTGCTTTTATAGCATAATCGGCCACCACCTCATTAAATTGCCCCACCAGTCCCTGGTCGGAACCGAATACGACAGCGCCAATCGCGCCCGATTCATTTTTATTTTTATGTTCTGCCGCCAGGAGCGCCGCCCCCCTGGCCCGGAAGCAGACGCCCAACCCCAGCTCCACCGTGCGATAGTAGTCGGCCAGGGCCCGTACCGCATCCTCGTATTGTCCGATGCTCGAGGCGGCTACGGCCTTCATCGTCCGGACGACGGATTGGAGATCCCCGGCGCCCCCGATTTTGCGCCGCAAACTCGCTGTGGTGTCGCTCATGACTTCCCGTCGCGAGTCTGATCAGCCGCAGTTTGGACTCCCGGTGCGGATTCGGGTATTGGCTTAGCGTTGGTTTCAGGTTTGGCATTGATTTTCGGTTCGGCTTTGGTTTCCGGTTCGATTTCGGTTTCGGGTTTTGGTTGGAAGCGGGCAAGCGCGGTGCGGCCGATTCGGATAATCGATTCACGATCTTCGTCGCTCAATTTGTCGGCTGTATCCAGTCGCTCGCGTACCGCTGCCGGGATATCCGCTGCCGCGTCGTGCAGGGCGTGCTCGGCTTCCTTCATCTGTGCAAGCGGCACGCGATCGAACAGTTCAGCAATCAACGCCAGGAGTACGGTAATCTGCGCGGGCACGGAGACCGGGGCGAATTCGGGCTGCTTGAGGCAGGCGCGGATGCGCCGCCCGTGCTCGATGATCCTGCGGGTGTCTTCATCCAGGCGGGCGCCGAACCGGGAAAAGGTTTCGAGTTCCTCGAATTGCGCATAGGCGAGCTTGAGGTTGCCCGCCACCGCGCGATAGGCCGCGAGTTGCGCCTTGCCGCCAACGCGTGAAACGGATTTTCCGACATCGACAGCGGGCAGCACGCCCGCTTCGAACAGCGTCGGTGAAAGGTAGAGCTGCCCGTCCGTGATGGATATCAAATTGGTCGGGATATAGGCGGAAATGTCCTGCGCTTCGGTTTCGATGATGGGCAGCGCGGTGAGGGAGCCGCCCCCGCGTTCCTGGCGCAGATGCGTCGCGCGTTCGAGCAGCCGCGAGTGGATATAGAAGATGTCGCCGGGAAACGCTTCGCGGCCGGGCGGCCGGCGCAGGATGAGCGACAGTTCGCGATAGGCGCGCGCATGGTGGGTGAGGTCGTCGTACACGATCAGCACGTCGCGGCCTGCTTCCATGAAATGCTCCGCGATGCTGGTCGCGGCGTACGGCGCGATATAGGCGAGACCCGGCGGGTCGTTGCCTTCGCTGACGACGACGACGGTGTAATCCATCGCGCCCTTTTCCCGCAAGGTGGCCACGGCCTTGGCCACGGCGGACGCGCGCTGACCGATGGCGCAATACACGCACAGGACATTCTGGCCGCGCTGGTTGAGGATGGTGTCGAGCGCAATGGCGGTCTTGCCCGTCTGGCGGTCGCCGAGAATCAACTCGCGCTGGCCGCGCCCGACGGGAATGAGCGCGTCGATGACTTTGAGGCCGGTCTGGAGCGGAACCGTGACGGGCGCGCGGTCCATAATGGGCGCGGCGGGGCGCTCGATAGGCAGGCGCTCACTGGCGGTCACCGGCCCGCCGCCGTCGAGCGGCCGCCCGAGCGGGTCGATGACGCGGCCCAGCAGGCCCTCGCCCACGGCCACATCCATGACCCGGCCCGTCCGCAGCACTTCATCGCCCGCATGGAGATGCCAGTATTTGCCGAGCAGCACGACGCCGACTTCATCCGCGTCAACATTGAATGCTATGCCGGGCACATCGCCGGGAAACATCACCAATTCCTCAAAACCCAGGCCGGGAAGGCCAGCTACCTTGGCGACGCCGGTGCCGACACTGGTGATTGTGCCCACCTCCCGCAGCGTCAGTTGCGGCGTGAATGCTTCCCGCACCTGGCTAATTCCCGCAAACGCGCTGTCAAATACGCTTTGTAGACTCCCCGATTCCTTGTTCATTGGCTATCAGTCTCGGCCTTGGGTTCGGCCTTGGGCTCGGCCTTGGGTTCGGCCTTGGGTTCGGCCTTGGGTTCAACCTTCGGTTCAACCTTGGCTTCAGCTTTGTCATTCTCTTGCAGAAGTTCAGCGACGCTCTTTTCCATCGATGCCAGATAATCAGCGATGCTCCACGCCACCTTGTGCCCGTGCATGGTGAGTTCAATGCCGCTGATCTGCTCCGGCGCGGTCTCATAGCGGACATTGACTTCCGCCGCAAAGGTTTCGTTGAGCGCGTTTTGCATGGTCGCGCGCTGTGCCGCCGGGAGGTCAAACGCGCTGCGCACGCGCACGGGATCTGCTGCCGCCGGCATGGCCGCCGCGAGTTTGGCTTTTAGCGTGTCGTCCACCGCCCGCAGGCGGCGGCTAAACTCGTCAACCATGCGTTCTTCCAGACTCGTGGTGGCGAGATCCGTCAGCGCCCGGCGCGCGATGGCAAACACTTCCTGCCTGGTCCTGCGGCTGATGGCCTGCCTGAGATTATGCGCCTCCTGGCGCAGGGTCTCCTGCCGTTTGCGGCACCACGTCTCCGCCGCCTGGCGCGCTTCGTCAAGCAGCCGCTGCCGTTCGGTATTTGCCTCGTCCGTCGCTTTCTTCAACAGCGCGGCGCGCTGCCGGTCGAACTCCCCGTTCTTGCGCTTGAACTCTTCGCTTTCCTGCTTTGCTTCGGCTTTTTTCCTGTCGGCATCCGCGAGTTGTGCGGCAATCCGCTGCTCCCTGGCCGCGATGGCGTCGAGGATGGGCTGATACAGGAAGCGCTTCATCAGCCACACCAGAATGAGGAAATTGACCGCCTGCGCCCCGACGGTGAACCAATCGATGAGCATGGGTCACTGTCCCGCAGTCTGGGCGATGGCATGATTCCAGAACGGGTTGGCGAAGATGAGAATCATCGAGACCACGAAACAGTAGATGGCGGTGGACTCGATCATCGCCAGGCCCACGAACAGGGTCCGGGTGATGGTGGCGGAGGCGTCGGGCTGCTGCGCCAGGGCGCCGAGGGCCGAGGCGACCGCCCGCCCTTCGCCCAGCGCCGGCATCATGCACCCAATGCCCGTCGTGAAGCCGGTGGTGACAATTGATGCCACTGCGATAACTGTCATGCTGTCCATAATGCCTCCTTTTGCTTGCGGAGTTTGTGCTTCACTGGACTGCTTCTGCTGCCGGGCCGGGCTTATTGACCCGGGTTGCGGCGGCAATGTATACCGCGGCCAGGATGCTGAAGATGTAGGCCTGCACCATGCCGGTGAGCAGACCAAGCAGCGTCATGACGATGGGAAAGATAAACGGCGTGATGGTGAGCAGGATCCCGATAATCATTGCCCCGCTCATCATATTGCCGAACAGGCGGACGGCCAGCGCCAGGGTGCGTGAGATTTCGCTGATGATATTGAACGGCAGCATGATGAACGTCGGCTCGATGTAGGACTTGAGGTAGTTGCCCAGCCCCTGCTCCCTGATGCCGAAGAATGGCACGGCCACAAACACGCACAGCGCCAGGGCCGCGGTGGTCGAGAGCGAACCGGTCGGCGGCTCGAAGCCGGGAATAACGGTGCACAGGGCGGAGGCGGCGACGAACAGGAAGAGCGTTCCCAAAAAGCCGATATATTTCCGCGGCTGGTTCAGACCCACCTCGGTTATTTGTTTCCCGATGCCGGTGACGACGATTTCCAGCAGGTTCTGCCAGCGGGATCGTTTATGGTCCGCGGTGAGTTTGCGCGTGATGAGTTTCGCCCCGACGGCCAGCACGAGCATCAAGACCCACGTGAAGACAATGGTGCCGTTGAGTTTGCAGAAACCGTGCTCCCAGAAAATCATCGTATCGGGACTAAGCCGCATGGCCGGCTTCCTGTCCCGGGCGGATCAGTATTTCTTTTACCGGTCGCGTCAGCCACGTCACCGCCAGGCGGGCCATGACAAAGCCCAAAAGACAGACCAGCAACCGCAGCCAATTATGGCCCGCGGCATAATACAACCCGGCCAGGGTCAGGCTCATCCGCAGCAACAGGCTGCCGAAAAACCAGCGCACCGGGCTGGCCGACGCCGTCCCGCGCTGAATAGTCCACCAGAGGCCGCCGAAAAACATCACCCCGAGCGCAATCCCCGCCGGCAAAGCCAGCGCCAACCGCAACGATTCAGTCATCATGGTCCTCCGCATCCTCATGTATTTTCCGGTCTTCCTTGTCCACCCAATGCCACGCATTCACACAGCCCAGCGTGAGCCCGACCACCAGCAGCGCCAGCGTCCAGGAGTGGCTGCCGGGATGTTGCTTGTCCAGCCACATGCCCAGCGCCGTACCGAGCAGCGTCGGCACCACCACCGACCAGCCGATAAGCCCCATCATGCCCAAACCGAACCACACGCCCGGGTTGGCGTTGCGTCGCGCCTTGAGTTTGCGCGCCGCCTTGGCGCCAACCTCACGGCTGAGCGCCGGCCGGTCATTCGCGGACTTGTTATCAACTTCTTCATTCATGGTGAAACTTCGCCAGGCGACGGATGAACCCGCTCTCCATTTTCGCCATTACCGAACTGACGTTCTGCTCCCGTTCGTCCCGGTCCATAAACTCACTTGCCACCGCCTCGTGCAGTTGGCCGAGGTCGGTTCCGCCAATGGCGTTGCGCACGGAGACGAGCACGTCCATGCCGGTCTTGACCAGCACCCCTTCGTCGATGGCTACGAATACCTCGCCCTCAGCTTCGTTTTCATAGGTCAGAATCCCGGGTGTGAGCGCCGCCACGCAGTCGAGCCGCTGCGGCAGGAGCCCGAACGAGCCCGCGCGGGTTTCCGCCACGATGCGCGCCACGCCGGCTTTCTCGGCGAATACCCGGAACGGCAGGAGAACCTTAAGCTTCATGCGGGGCGTCGGCATGGTCGCCCTCCGGATTGGGCTGCGCTTTATCTTTATCCTTGTTTTGTTCTTTATCCTTATCCTTGTTTATAACTTTATCCTTCGCTTCGTCAATCGCCCCGATCATGTAGAGCGCGCGCTCCGGGGTGTCCTTGAATTCATCGCGCAGGATTCGTTCGCAGCCGTCGAGCGCGTCCTTACGACTGACGAGTTTCCCCTTGGTGCCGCTGAATTGTTCCGTGGCGAAAAACGGCTGCGTGAGGAAGCGCTCAAGGCGGCGGGCGCGGGCGACCACGTTGCGGTCTGCCGCCGCCAGCTGTTCCAGGCCGAGCATGGCAATAACGTCCTTGAGTTCTTCATACTGCGCGAGCGTCCGCCTGATTTCCTGCGCCAGCAGATAATGCCGTTCGCCGACGATGCCGGGCGTGGCCATTTTCGAGTTGGATTGCAGCAGATCAACTGCCGGATACAGCCCTTCACTCGCCCGCTTGCGCGACAGCACAATGGAGGCCGACAGATGCGAAAACACATGCACCGCCGCCGGGTCGGTCAGGTCGTCGGCCGGCACATACACCGCCTGAATGGAGGTGATGGCGCCGGCGTCGGTGTTGGCGATGCGCTCCTCGAGTCCGGCCAGTTCCGTGCCCAGCGTGGGCTGATAGCCAAGTCGCGACGGCATCTGCCCCATCATGCCCGACACTTCCATGCCGGCCTGAATGAAGCGGAAGATATTGTCAATCAGCAGGAGCACATCGCGCCGCTCGTCATCGCGGAAATACTCGGCCATGGTCAGCGCCGCATGTCCCACGCGGAACCGGCTGCCCGGCGGCTCATTCATCTGGCCGAAGAGCATCACCATGTTGGGCAGCACGCCGGCGGCCTTCATTTCGCGGTACAGTTCCTCGCCTTCGCGACAACGCTCGCCGATCCCGCAGAAGATGCTGACCCCGTCGTGGTGACCGATCATATTGTGGATCATTTCGGTGAGCAGCACCGTCTTGCCCACTCCGGCCCCGCCGAACAGGCCAGCTTTGCCGCCGCGCTCCAGCGGCACCAGCACATCGATGACCTTGATCCCCGTTTCAAAGATTTCGGACCTGGTGGAGCGCCTGACCAGCGCCGGCGGCGCCTGATGGACCGTGCGCCAGGTTATATCCGTTGGCGGCGGCTGGCGGTCAATGACGTTGCCGAAGACGTCGAACATGCGCGAGAGAATGTCCTTGCCCACCGGCGCCTTGAGCGGCCCGCCCGTATCTTCCACCACGGCCCCGCGCGCGAGGCCCTGGGTAGGCGTCAGCGCGATCCCGCGCACGCGCTGCGCGTCGAGTTGCGCCAGCACCTCGATACTGATTGCCCCCGCGTGCGCGTGCAGCAGCGCGTTGATGGGTGGCAGGCGGTCAGTGAACCGCATATCCACGACGCTGCCGCGCACCGCGACGACCACGCCACGATTCGCCGCCACGCTTGGGCCGTCAGCCCGCGTCTGGCGCGGTTCTTCAGGCGTGCGCATTTATGCCGGTCCCGATTCCGCCGCCGCCGGTTCCACCAGCCACTGCCGCGCCGCACCGGCGTCCGCATGCTCGGAATAGTTGACCGTTGCGTGCCTGCACGGTTGGCTGAACGCTCCCATGCCGCGCTGCCATGTATTCCTCCGTGATGGCGGCGTCGCGTCTTCCCGGCGTACGCAACTGGTCACCCGCCCGCGCAACGTCCCGCGCGACCCTGCGGGCCGCCTGCTGCCGCTCCTGACAATCATGCAGCCGCTTTGGCGGTAGTGCCGGCACGCTGCTTATGCAGGAAATGCGCTGCCAGCAGGCCGGCCATGAACCCGCCGACGGCAGCCAGGAACAGCAGGACAATGACCGGCGCGTCAAAGGTCAACCAGAGGAAATGTGCCGGAGTCAAGGCGGTGTTCTGCACCACCAGCAACACCAGCGCACTGCTGAGCAGCACCAACAGCACAATCTTCACTTTGTTCATAGCACCCGTCTCCTGTGCACGTCGTTTATGGCCGCCACTTTCAATTGCGGATTGCAGGTCCGTGGGTTGTGCCCCAATGCCCCAGCAGCATGGGCTCCACCTCCGAGAGTTCGAACGATCGCTGCAGCAGCGGGTTGTCGCAGAGATAGAGTTGGCCGACCGAGAGGTAGTTGGCGGCCCGCCAATAGGCATCCATGCGGCTGAGCAGATCCGGCGTGAGTGTCGCGGCCCCTGGTTCCTGCTTATGCATCAGTCACCGTTGCCCTTTCCGCCGCTGTCATGCGGCGCTCATTGGCGGCGCGGGCACTGCGTTGCCGGCTGCACATTTTTCCTGGATGCGCTGCAGTATGGTATACGCTGCTATCGTTATCGAGCCAGGCACTGGCGTGGCGCCCAGCGCTTTCCTGAGCGTGGCGAGTTCGGCGCTGAAGCCCTCCGCTTCCTGATTCCGCAGAACATGGTGTGCGCCCCGGCGCAATACTCCTGATTTCGCCCCGCTCCTGATCAACCGGCGCAATAGTGGTGTCCACGCGGCCATTTTGAACTGTTGCAGGGCTTCGGCAGCCAGCCAGGTCACGTCGGCGTTGCTGTCTTCGAGCGCTTTCACCAGCACCGGTATCGCTCGCGCATCGCCAATCGCGCCGAGTGATTTGGCTGCTTCCCAGCGTACCTGGTCCGCGCTGGCATGGCGCAAGGTCCGGACCAGCGCCGGCACGGCGGGTGCACCAAGCCCCACCAGCATTTCCCGCGCTTTGAGGCGCACCATGCCGTCAGCGCTGGCCAGCCGATCCATAATGGCTTGCAGTTTTGCCGCAGCCGGTTTCTGCCTGCCCACGATGCGCCTCCGCCCCTGACGTGCCTCCGACAGCACCCTGCACATCAGTTACCGTAATTGTACCCCCGGCGGCAGG
>CAZWUZ010000012.1:8680-30732 GCA_964637655.1 uncultured bacterium
GGCAGGACGCCACCATTGGCTTTTTCCGCATTGCCTTGATGTTTATCCGCAGGCGCGGCGTGCCTTTTGTCAACTGCCGCATACCGGCACCGGGATGAGTACTGAGCCGCACGCACCCTGATGGCGCGCGCGACGGCTGCGAACATCCGTCAGGCAAATGCGGCTCTTGCCAATGGTGAGCAGGCAGCGTCACCGGTACACTATGAGGAGACAGGCGTCCAGCGGCATCGCGGACGCGGAAAGCAGGCATTGACCATGGATTCAACCATCTCCCCGACGACCACCCCGCTGTATCGCGGCACGCAAATCGCCTGGTATCTGCTCTACTTTGCGGAAGCGCTGCTGGCACTGCGTTTCGTGTTGAAACTGCTGGGCGCTAACACGGAAGCCGCGTTCACCAGTTTCATCTATGGCCTCAGCGCCGTCCTGGCCGCGCCCTTCCTGAGCGTTTTCAACATCACCAGGGTGCAGGGCAGCATATTTGAGTGGACGACGCTGCTGGCCATGTTCTTTTACTGGCTGCTGGCGATGGCCATCATCCGGCTGCTGGTGATGGGCAAGTCGGTCTCCACGCCGGAAGCGGCGGCGAAACTGGACCGTGCCGGGAAAGGCTGAGTAGCAGCTCGAGTACGGCTCACGGAAGAGCGGTGCCCCCCGTGCGCGTTCGCCAGGTGCTGCGGTGGGGCCTGTACGGTACGCTGATTATTCTGCTGCTCCTGGCCCTCCGTTCGCTGCCGCTGGCGCCATTCATTATCAGTTCCTCGCTGTTTGTGGAGGGTCATGGTGTCCTTGCCCTCGTCCTGTACGGGATCATTTATGTCGCCGCCGCGCTACTCTGCCTGCCGGTGCTGCCACTGACCATCGGTGCCGGGTTGCTGTTCGGCATATGGTCAGGCACCCTCGTGGTTACATGCGCCACGACAACCGCGGCAGTCATCGCCTTCCTGCTCGGACGTTCCACCGCCCGGGCGCGGATCCGGCGGCTGGCCGCGCGTTTCCCCCGGTTCGACGCGGTCGATCGCGCGGTCAAGCAGGAGGGATGGCGGATCATTTTCCTGCTGCGACTCGTTGCCTTTATCCCGCTTGGCCTCAGCAATTACCTGTACGGGATAACCGCGATCACCATCATCCCGTACACCGTCGCGACCTGCATGGCGATGCTGCCCGGAACGATATTTTATGTCTATCTCGGCTCGATTGGCCGGCAGGGTTTGCTGACCGGAACGCTGGCCGGCGCCGATTACCTGATTATCGCCGTGGCGCTGACCATGAAAATACTGATCGTCAGTTACGTGGTCCGCCGCGTCAGGCGGGCAATGGCTGCGTCACCGTCGGACAAGCCGCGGAAATTTACGGTTGCAGCGTCAGGTCCCTCTGGCCAAAGAGCCAGAGAGTCACTGAGCCAGTGACCCAGCAATCCTTTCTTGGTAGGCATTTCATTCAGCAGGTTTCAGCCGGTGCGGTTTCGCATTCCTCTGCTTTCCCGCTTGCATAGAGTAGCTTGAGCCCTGTCCCCGGGCGAGCTGATATGCCAGCACACTCCATGGATTCCGCAGTATCTCAATCGTTCTGTCTCAATCGTTCCTACGGACTAACAAACATTTTTTCGACAGCCAACTTGTCAAAACAAAGGCCCGCTACCCGGCCTTTGGGTGCGCAAATAGAATTTTGCCCCCCCGACAATTACGGCGTATCCCGCCGTCAGCCGCGCCCAGTCGTACGCCTGTGAACGAGCACATGCTCACCCCGGCACATTCTCAAACACCCCGAGCGCATCCTGCCGCGTCAAGACCGTGTCGTAGAGGCCGACGTCCTCGCCTTCGTGCTTGTTGATCCCGGTGTAACTCAAACTGGCATCTTCGTAGCGTTTGAACTTGTAGACCGCATCGTTCATTAAAGCGCTATTGAAGATGCCGAGGCTCACGAGGAGTTCAAAATCCTTGACGGTCAAGCCGGTTACTTTCTTGAACAATCCGGGTTCCAGTTGGGTGATGACATCCTGCAAACACCGTTCGCGATAGTCGGTCAGATACATGAAGATCGGGACCCGCGTCGCGAACTTGACGAGTTTCTCCTGAATCTGTTTCCGCATACTTTTATATTTCTTTTCCTCTTCGGTCAGTTCCTGCTTTTCCCGGGCGGACAATTCCTTGTCGTTTGCCTCTTTCCGCGCCTTCGTCACGGCGTCGGACTTGTTGATAATCGTCTTGATGTCCTGATTCAGGTTCCGGAACCCTTCAATGCTCATCAGCGCGGCCATGGCTTTCTTGTCAGCCATAAGCCGGCGCAAGGTGTCGTTATCCACATTTACCAGCAAAGCGCTTTCCCAGCGCCGCGCCAGCAGGGTCGCGGTGGTCCCGCTCATCGCCATGTCGAGAATGCCCGCGGCGTCTATCTGCTTCATCGAACTGCCGTCATAGGCCAGAACCGGCAGGAAACTGATAAACTCCTCAACTTTCTTTTCGGGATTGGACTCATTCACATTCAGCCGGCAACTGTAGTCAGCAATCTGCCGCAAAGCACGATCCGGTGCGAAATCAAAGACGTAACACTCTTCCTTGATAATCTGCTCTTCGTTCGGGGACGCGCCGTCGGGGTTGCGGACGGTCCATGGCGACTGCACCCGAAAGGCGGCTTGAAAATAGGTTTCCGGACTGGACGAGTTGCGGAGCATGAGAATCCCCGTCCACGGCTTGACCGTCACACCCGTGGTCAGTTTGCCGCAGGAAAGGGTTATGGATTTGGTCTTGAGCGGATCATCCATGGCCTCCAGCACGGGCGGCAGGGCATTCACCCCGATCCCGGCGGCGTTTCCCGCCGCCACGACAATCCGGTAGTCGTGATAGAAGCGGTTATGCTTCTTCGCCATCAGGTTCCGCATGGCATGACACGCGGCAACGCTCGGGAGAAACCAAAAAGTGTGCGCCACGATATTCAGCAATCGGATATCCGAGAACGGCATAGGCGGCTTTTGCGCCCCGAGTTTCAGATTGTCAACACTGGTCGGCACAAACGCGCCGCGAATCAAATCGAGCCACTTTTGCACTTCATCCCCGTACTTGAACTTCGCCTGTTCGCCGACGCCCTCCGCCGAGAAAAATACGTTGAGATCGAACTCATTGAACTCGCCCTGCATGGCGATTTCCCGGATTGCATCCGGCAACTGGTAGGTCATCAGCACCATGCGCGGAAGCGCGGCGTAGGGATTGTCCGGGGTTTTCCATTCCTGCTTCGCCCGCTGCTCGTCCGCATAGGTCCAGTTGAATATTTGCTCCTCGATGAACTCGCCCGACGCAATAGCCCGGAACGGCGTGCCGGACAGGTAAAGATAGCCGTTCGTCGTGATGGGCATGATGTCTTCGTCGAAGTACTCGATGCCCTCGCCCCGGGCAAATTCGGCTTCCCGCTTGTCCTCGGACTCGAACAGTTCCTTCGCGCTCTCGCGCCAGGCGCCGTAATGGTATTCGTCCAGAATCACACAATCCCAGTTGGTCGCATGGACCCATTCATTTTTGGTCTTGATCCCGCCCGAGCCGGGGTTGCGACCCAGGTAGTCCTGAAACGACCCGAAACAGACAATGGGCTTTTTCTTGTTGGCAGCCGCATACGAAAGACCGCCCGGCTTGATGAACTGCCAGCCATTGAAATCCACATGGCACTTCAAGTCATCTTCCCATGCGCTTTGCACCGCCGGCTTGAAGGTCAGCACTAGCACCTTCCGCCACCCCATTTTCAGCGCCAGTTGATAGGCGGCGAACGTCTTGCCGAATCGCATCTTGGCGTTCCACAGGAAGTGCGGCGGCTTTTTCTTATTGCCTCTTTCCTTGCGCCAACTGGCAAAGTAGGCGGCCGTCTTCCCGACCGCCGCTTGCTGCTCCGGCCGCATCTTGAAATCAAGCGACCGGTTCTCCTCGTTCAGTTGGCCGGTCCGCACGGCAATTATCGCCGCCTTCAGTTGGTCAACCGTGCACTGGAACCATTCTCCGTCCGGGTTCCCAACCCCGTTGATCCGCAGCATCCGGTGGACGTCATGGTCCGTGAACACGGTGCCATCACTACGCATGGCCGGCTCCTCCAGCACAATCCGATAGGGCGGCTTGCCGGGTTTTCTGATCGGGTACTGCTGCGCCACGCGACTCGCTGCATCCACCGTGGTATAGCCGACCTTGAGCAACCCGTCATACTGCGGGTTCGTGTCAGCGTAGGCGTAAATCGCGGGTCGTGATTCCGGGCGCGCGGGGAAGAAACCCTTACCCATGGGCTCGCTCCTCCCGGGCGGTTTCAATCAGCCGGCGTTCCTTCTCGACCTCCAACCGCAGCCGCTCCTCCGTCGGCAGGCACAGCATATACTTGGAGGCGAATATCCGCTTGCGGTCGTTCAATACCGAATACTTGACCACCGTTTCGTTCTTCTCCGTGCAAAGGATCAAGCCAATGGTCGGATTGTCATCCGGCGCAACAAACAGATCGTCATACATCCGCACATAGCCGTCCATCTGACCGACATCCGCATGGGTCAGTTCGTCCACCTTCAGGTCAATCAACAGATAGAACTTCAGGCGGCAATGATAGAAAACCAGATCAATATAGCGGTCCTGCTCCGCGAGGCGGATATGCTTCTGGCGGGCGACGAAGGCGAACCCATTGCCGAGTTCCAGCAGAAACCGCTGCAGATGCGTGATGATGGCCCGTTCCAGATCCGATTCCCGGAATGCGGCCACCTCCGGCAAATCCAGAAACTCGAGGACGTAGGGGTTTTTCAGTTCGTCAATGGCGGGGGTGACCGGAACCGGCAGTCGCCGTCCGTCCGCCAGCATTTTTGCCGGCTTGCGGCTCTTCAGAATGCGTTCGTGGTAATACGAGTGAATCTGCCGCTCCAAGGTGCGCTTGTCCCAGCCGCCGGCGACGGCTTCGCGCTCGTAGAAATTGCGCGCCTCCACATTCTCCACCCGCATCAGCACGCGATAATGCGACCAGGAAAGCTGCGGTGAAAATCCCTCCGATGCATCACTACCCGTCCGGACTCCCTTTTCTTTATGCGGCAATTCTTTTCCCGTTGGGGAGAGAATTGCCGTCTCCGAAGATTCAGTACCCACCGGGTACTGAATTCTCCCATCCACAGATTTAGTACCCACTGGGTACTGAATTCGGCGATCCATTACAACTCTTTCGCTGTACGCAAGATATAGCTTCCTGAAATTCTGGAGGTTGGGGACGGAAAAACCATTTCCGTACCGTTGCGTCAGTCGCGCGGACAAGTCTGACAGCATCTGCTTGCCGTACTCCGCCCGCCCTTTGCCGCGCTGGACCTCCTCCACGATTTCACGCCCGATCAGCCAGTACGCCAGCACCATGTTCGTATTGACCGCACGGACCACGTTCCCACGCGCCTGGTCAAGAATCGAAACAACCCGATCAAAGAGCGGGGGAACAGCACCCGCCGCGGATGCCCGCGAATGGTCTTTCTGTTTCCTGCCCCTCTGCGTAATCCGCGGATTCTTACTCACCGCTCGCCTCCAGCGGACGAATCATGGACTCGATGAAGGCGATGTCGCCTTTGCTCAGGTTATACTTTTTATAGAGTTTCTCGTCCGTCCAATTGCGGTCCCATTGCTGCTGCGGTACCCAAGTGTACGTCGAGCGGGTGGCATGCTGGGTGATCTTGCGCAACGAAATAAGAAAACGGAAGAATCTGGTACGCAGGTAGCTATTGAGGCTGGCGGCCTCCTTTTTCGAGCCGACATAAAAAAACAAGTAAGTCTGCGTACATACCGACGGGGAGCCAGCGATGAAACTTGGGCCGAGTACCGTTGCTGGACGAGTGCCGCGTTCACCGTAAGCAGCTGGGACCATTACCTTCCACGTGTCAATTAGCTGCGGGCTCTTTTCTACGTCCTTACGGTTGATCCATCCGATCAGCCTTTTGCCTTGCCGATTGTAGTGCAGCGCGACATCGTTTGGTCGTTGCTTCTCATGGAAACCGTCGAAGTTGGAGGTCCAGCCGAATTCCTTGTCCGCGGACAAAATGTCGATAATCGACTTTTCTCCCGCGTTCAGGACTTTCCGGAGAATCTTCAGCGCCCGACTGTCTCGGACGAGTATGTCGTATTCATTCAAGTTGCGTGCGACCGGACCACTAATATCATCCCCGCTGATCGTCGTAACCTCACAATCCCCCTCGTTGTCGCGGTCCCATAGAAAAAAGCAGACCCCACCCTCAAAATCCACTCCCGGGAAGACTTCATCCATTCGCTCGTAATCAACCAGCTTTCGGATTCGCCGATCTTCCAGCATCGAGCGGCGAAAGTCGGACAGCCCCAGTCCGCTGGCCATCCAACGCGATGGGATGATCATGGAAAGAAAACGCGGGTTCATCTTTTTCGCCTGGTCCACGAACTTGTTGTAGATGGGGATATCACGCGTGCCGCCGTCCGATCCCATTTGATACGGCGGATTGCCGATAATAACATCAAATTTCATTTTGAAAACCTCCTCTGCAGATTCAACGTGGATAAATTGATAGGCGTGGCTTTCCAATTCTGTACCGCGGTCGTACTCGCCTTTTCTTGCGCCGCAAAATACGCACCGCCCGTTCTTCCAAGTGTGTTCCACGCGCTTGAAGCGGATGTTGCCTTGCGGATTGTCAAACGAATCGCAGACGGAATACTTCCCGTTCGCGGTCTTGGAGCAATACACCGACCGGCGGGCCAGCAGTACGGTCAGCTCCGTGATGGCAAGGCCGTAGATCTGGTTTTTGAAGATGTGGTTTATCCGCTGCTGGCGGTCGGGAATTTGCTTTTCCAGCCCTTTATCGAGGCGCTTGGCCATCTCGCGCAAGAATACGCCGGATTTACAGCCGGGATCGAGGAACGTGGCGTTCCTGTCGCTCCAGAGGTCCGCCGGTAGCAGGTCGAGAATCCGGTTCGCCAGTTGCGGCGGCGTAAATACCTCGTCGCTGCTAAGGTTGGCGATGCAGGTGAGAACGTCGGGGTTGTAGCCGCCGCTAACCATTGGCGATCTCCAGGAAGTGGATCGGGGGATACTCCCGCTTCGGCTCGGGGATAAACACATCGTCGCCAAGATCGGAGAAAAGCGGCAACTCCTTCCAGTCCTCATGAGCCAGCAGCCCGCGAAAGGTAAAATCGCGCCGCTTGAGTTTGCTGCCATTGACCAGCGACCATTCCGACAGAATAATATATTCCGGGTTCTCGCCCACGGTTTTGAGCGTCAGAGCGTCGCCCCGGATGATGTTGTGCTCAAGGATGAACCGGACCGCCTCCCGGCATTTGTTCTTGGCCCGGTTTTTGAAAAGCCGCGAGTAATAGTCGCAGTCGAACACGCCGTAGAGCCGATGCCGGCATTGCCGGACATTGTCCTCCAGAATGTCAATGCCATAGATCGAGGACACGGCCAGGATGGCGTAACGCTCGAAATCCAGTTGCGATTTGCCGTAGCGTTTTTCGACCACGGCCAGTTTCCGCTCCAGAATCGCGGTCAGGAAGTTCCCGTTACCGCAAGCCGGTTCGAGGAACCGGGATTCGATGCGTTCCGTTTCCTGCTTCACGAGGTCAAGCATGGCATTGACTTCGCGTCTTCCGGTCAACACCTCACCATGATCCGCGACCCGCTGTTTCGATCTTACCTGTTCTTCCATCCGTATTTCAATCTCCCTGGCGACAGGATATTCAATTGCTTCTCCCCGTGTCCCCATAGCCGTTGACCTGCATCGTATCACCCCACCCATCCGCCGTCAACGCGCCAGAATGGCGGCTGTATCTAATGTCGATATGACAATACGAATGGTCGTAAAGTACTACCGTGGCGAGGACGGCTCACGTCCATCCATCGCCCCACCGGTACTAACGCATTTATGCATGATGCTAAGCAACATGACAAGTGCATGATGCACGTCGTTCAGGTTGCGCCATGAATGGCTAAGCAACCTGCCAGGTGCGGAATAACGTCAAGCCGTGCTTTTTTACCCATCATGCCCGCGGCGGCGCATATCCAAACGTTTTCAGATTGTTCCGAATTTCCGCGTTCACGGGCATGTTGCTTCAAATTGCTAAAGTGTTAGCAATAATCTCACCCGCGAGTTCACAGCGGGGCTCCGGCCAAAGTATGTCGACGATGAGGGGGCGATGGGCGGGCGCCGCCGCCGCCAACCGCGTTTCCTTCGTCCTGCCCGCCGCCTGACTGTCAGGCATGGCAATAATCAGGCCGGTTCCGCAACTATTCAGCCCGATTCATGTACTTCACCTTCTCCACGGCGGGGGCGTGGGTGATACTTGGCGGCCTGAATAGTCACCCGGTGCCAATGTTCCCCCTCTCCCTTCGGGAGAGGAAGCCGCGCAGCGGCAGGTGAGGGGCTGCGTATCTGCCCTTACCCTGCACCCACTCTCCGGGGTAGCGTGGTGATCTTCGACTGCCGACCTGATTAGTTACCAGGCATGTTTCCTCTTGCCCGCCGAGCTTGCAGTGCAGCGACACCCGGTGGGCGTCATCGAGGCGACCGCCGTCGACCCACGCATAGTCGAGTACGAACTGCGCCAATGAGAAACCCGCACCCGTGGTCAGGCCGTTGCCCGCGTCCTGCAGCGAATCGCAGCCCACCCGCAGCGCGAACTGATCAACCGGCTTGTACTGCAGGTCGACCATTGGCGAAAGCCGCAATATTGACCAATTTCCACCCGGGCACGTTGTGCAGGGCGGTCGGTCAGGTCGGGCGGGGGACAGAGGATGAACATAAGCACACTTTCTGTTGTGAATGTGCCAGAAACATGGCATGACAGCAAATTTCCACCGGAGAGGTCAATAATTACAATAACTGCATTTTCGCATTTATCCTGGCATTCCCTTGATAAGTCATCAGTAGCGCCAACCGGCAAAATGCCCGCACTTTGGCATTGGCATTGCAACAGTAAAATATCAGGTAAGGCAGATGCGCTGCGGCAGTATGGCAACGTTGGCACAAAGCATCAGCAACCGTTCCAGAATGGCGCGGCGACAGCATCAGGCGCTCGATCTGATGCCGCCCCGCGTATCATTTTCCTCATGGTGGTAAACGATGAAGACCAGCGGACGAACAGCAGTCATGATATATCTGCGTTCCGGGTGCGCGGGTGCGCTCCTCGCCCTGATCCTGATGTTCCCGTTACCGGCAATCGCCAATCAGGCGGCGGCCGGGCGCGCCCTCTGGATCTGGGAACACGACACCCATAAACTCATGTTTGAACCGGTGTTCCGGGCCGGGGCGATCACATTCCTGCAGGACAAGGGGATAAACACCATCTATCTTTTCGTTGATGATCTGACCCTCCGCTCGCCGCAGGAAACAAGGGAACTGGTCGCGCAATTGCACAGGCAAGGATTTACGGTCCATGCATTGCTCTGTTCCCGGGCGATCCGCGTCGCGGAACTGGCTTTGCCGGAGAACCGGGACCGCGCCCTCGCCCTGTTCGACTCCCTGCTGGCCTACAACGCGGCGTCACCCCCGGCGTCACAGTTCAGCGGAGTAAGCCTCGACATCGAGCCCTACCAGTTGGCTGAATGGGATACCCGGCGGGACATGCTGCTGCGCTCTTTCCTTGACCTCGGGGCGGCCCTGATGCAGCGCAAAAACGAGGCGGGTGTTACCCTGACGATCGGGCCGGCGATCCCCTTCTGGTATGACGGGTTGCCGCCACTCGCGTGGCGCGGAACTGAAAAGCTGGTCAGCGAGCATGTTCAGGACATATACGATTATGTTGTCATCATGGCCTATCGCGACAAGGCTGCCGGCCGGGACAGCATCCTCAGCCATGCGCAAAACGAGCTCGCTTATGGCGACCTGATCGGTCGGCCGGTGGTGGTGGCCGTCGAAACCCGGAACGAGCACCCGCGCAAAATTACTTTTTACGACGAAAACGAGCACTATATGGAGGAGCAACTGGCACTGGCGGGAGCGTCATGGCAGAACCATTCATCGTTCGCCGGCATCGCCATCCACCATTTTGGCACCTATCGCGCCTGGAGTTCGGCCCGACTTTTCGCCGCCCGCCATGATCCCGCGGAAGAAATCCGACACCGTGAGGATTAGCCCGGCGAGAGGGCGGCGAGCGAAGCAACGGTCCCAGGTTGCTGGCGACCAGGAGCGTCAGACGGAACGGGTCGACCTTTTTCCATATTGTCGCCCAGCCCGGCGAAACCACACAGAAGCGGGATTCCGCGGCACCACCGGCATAATGTTACCGTAACTATTCAACCCGTCTGCACCCTCGCCCGCGGTTCATAGCGGGAGAGGGTGAATAATTACGCCTGTTGTTTTGCCAGATGTGGGGGCAAGGGAGGGCTGCAACCGGATTCCCGGCAGCCGTGGTGCGCAGATTTGTTGGATTTGCTATACTCGCTTCAGGTTCGACAGTTGGCCGCTTAGGCGGTCAGAGAGGCTGAATAGTTACCTTATATATACCAAAGGTGTGATTCGCCGGATTGACGAATGTGATATTTTCTACGTTTTGGTGTCAGCTAAACGCAATACTCTCGGAGGGCGGAAATGAAAAAGATGATTTGTCCATTGTGCGGTGAGCCCGGGTTGGTAATCCGGAAAAACGCTGTAACCGTGGTCTTGGATGACGGGCGCAAAGGCAGTTTGTCTGCTGTGGCGCACGAACATTGTCCTCACTGTGGCGAAAACTTCTATGCTTACGGATCACTCCCCAACCTGCGCGGTCGTAGGACCCGCTTGAAAAAAGCGGTATGATCCATCGGGATAGTTAGCAGAACTTTCGCGCGCGTTCTCCCGCGCCCCGCATAACCTTTGACTTCTTGACCACGGCGAAAAACGTGGATGGCACTGTATCAGAATAGTAGTTCCCACTCCGTCGCGAGCCGGCGCAGGGTAGTGGCCCGGGGTTATCTTCATGAGCCGTGTCAACGCAGACATATCTCCCTTTCCCGGACCTGGCGGCAGAGTTCCAGTGCGGTCCGGGCGGTAGGGACGAGTGAAAACCGTCCGGCGGTCGCCAAAGCCGCTTTTGCGTAACTATCAGGCCGGCAGTCGAAAGTTTCCTCTCCCCCCGGGAGTGGGTGCAGGGTACGAGCGGATACGCAGCCCCTCACCTGCCGCTGCGCGGCTTCCTCTCCCGATGGGAGAGGGAAAACACGGAATACCCGGCTGAATAGAACCACAACATGACAGTAACTAATCACCCTCCCGCTGCCTGCAGTGGGAGAGGGCAGGGGTGAGGTTGATAAATGTGTGCGCCTTGCAACCCTCGCAGCCCCTCACCTGCCGCTGCGCGGCTTCCTCTCCCGCTATGAACAGCGGGCGAGGGGACAGACGGGCTGAATAGATACCGTATTTCAGAGAATCACGCTTGGTCACGGCGGGGCTCCGGCAGGCGCAGGTCGACGATGAGGGGGAGATGGTCGGAGGCCACCGCCGCCAGTGCGGTGCGCGGCACCTGCACGTCGATGACGGTGCTCTCCCTGCTGACGAAGATGTGGTCAATGCGCAACAGCGGCACGCGGCTGCAGAAGGTGGCGGGCGGACAGCGGGCGGACAGCCCCTGCTGCGGCGCGCCAAACCGCCCGGCCAGCAGCGTGTAACTGCGCGAACCCGGGCGGGCATTGAAGTCACCGGCCAGGATAACCGTACCCGTGCAGTGCGGATGGCCCAGCCATGCGGGGCCGCACAGGGTTGCCGCCTGACGCCGCCCTTCCTGCACGCCCAGCCCGAAATGCGTGCCAATGAACTGCACCCGTTGCGTTCCGACCTGCAATTCCACCCAGAGCGCGCTGCGCGGTTCCCGTTGCTTCTTCTTCGGCGGGGCACAGGGGAGCAGGCCATGCTGCACGAGCCGCAGGGGGAAGCGGCTGAGCACCGCGTTGCCATACCGCTCCTCCTCCAGCTCAATGGAGGGATGGAAATAGTGGTTCATCTCCAGGAGGCGGGCGATGGTATGCGCCTGATCAGCGCGACCGCTGCGCGGGCGGTTCATATCGACCTCCTGCAGCGCCACCACGTCGGGCCGGTACATGCCCAGCACGCGCGCCACGCGGCGCGGCGATATTTTTCCGTCCATGCCCAGACAGCCGTGAATGTTGTAGGTCATGACCCTGATATGACGGTTGTCCGCCACCTCCGCATAGCGCCTGACGGCAGCAGCCGGTTTCTTCCGCTCCAGGAAGACCAGGGCCGCCTCCCTGAGCTCGACGGTGCGGATATACTCTTTCCCGGGCAGCGGCAGGGGAATATCGCGCGGCAGCAGCGCGAACGCGGATGTTTCCTCACGTCCGGGCCCGCAATGCGACCCTCTTTCCACCGGATAGGAGTCGGATATGCCGGCGCTCCGCCATCCGGAAAAGACCATGGCCCCGGCTGAGGGATGCCGGCACAACCGTGCCAGATCTTCCGTCACCTCGGTCAGGCGGGGATGGTCACGCCCCAGTATTTCCGGCGCCAGTTCCGGCAGTGGTCCGGTCATCGTCGCCGTTACCGCGGTGACCCCGCCGTCGGCAAGCGGCACCAGGATAAACGGGATATCCCCGCTTGCGGCAAGCAGTCGGGCGAAGCGGAGTTTGTCCTGCTCGTGCATCCCGTCCGGCAGATAGATCAGGCCCAGCGGCCCCAGCGCCTCGACGTGCAGACCCGCCGTTTCCGGTTCGCCATCATGCCGTGACCCGCAGCACCAGCGCCAGAATCCGCCGCCAAGGAGGTGGGCGCGGGTCGCGCGTTCACTATGTCGGTGTCTGGTCGTTATGGCGCTGGTACCGGCGCGAAACTCCCCATAGAGTTGCGCGATCTTTTCCTCGACGGTGATGCCGTGTTTTTGCGGGTACGATTGGCAGTTTTCCTGCCCGTGGTCCGAGTAGATCCAGACATCGTAGTCCCGCCGCGCGGCGCGGCGCGCAGCACCCCAGATTTTCCTGATGCAGCCATCGATCCCCTTGAGCGACCAGAGGGCGAACGCCGAACCGGGACCCCGGCGGTGCGCCTGCTCGTCATAGCCCGACAGATTCAGGTGGATGACCGGCAGTCCCCGCGCAATGTCGATCCGCGCCCCCAGCGTGCCAAGATCACGCAGCAGGATGGAGACCGCAAGCCGCGCGGGAATAAACTTCAGTTCCTGCTTGAGGTCGGCGCCCGCCAGAACCCCGCGGAAGAAATCCGACACCGTGAGGAATAACTCAACTACCAGCAGGACGGCGATGGCGGCAAAGGTCCACAGGTTGCTGGCCACCAGCAGCGTCAGGCGCCACAGGTTGGCCTTTTTCCAGAGCGTATCCCACCCCAGCGACACCGCGCAGAAATGTGCTTCCGCCGCGCCACCGGCAAAGATATTGCCGTAGGAACTCCCCCCGGACAGCAGGCCCTCCGCCTGCAGGCGCAGCCGCCGTTCCATCTCCTTGGCCGCTGCCGACTGGTACATGATGCACTGCCTGCCGGTCAGGTGATCAATGAAACTGAATGACGGCACCGCGCACGGCACGCCATAGAACAGTTCGGCCTGCACTGCCGGAGTACTGGTCGGCAGTCCCGAATAGTGGCTGTAGAGACGATACCCCTCGCACTGCAGCAGACGGCGCAGGCACGGCATCCGGTCGCTGCCGATGGCCTGTTCGAGACGGGCACGGCTCAGCCCGTCGATTTGAATCATGACCAGACCGGGTCGCGTCCCGGGCGCCGGCGACCGGGTAAGGCGCAGCAGTCGCGCCCCCCACTCGTTGCGACTGACCGCCCGGCGCAGTTTCCTGCCGTAGCGTTCGATGCGGCCGATCATGCTGCCGGCTCCGCCGCGGCCTCATCCAGCACCGCATCGACCGCCGAGCCGGCGGAAATTGAAAAGAGTTCCCACTCCGTCGCGAGCCGGCGCATGGCCGTAGCCCAGAGGGTATCGGCATGATCCGGATCGACGCAGACATACTCCCGTTCCCGGACCTGACGATAGAGGTCCAGCGCGGTCCTTGCGGTATGCGCCAGTGAAAACCGTTCAGCGGTCGCCAGCGCCGCCGCCTGCATTGCCTGCAGTTGTGCCGGTGGCAGACCGGCGATGTCACCCAGGGCAGCGGTGAAGTCAGCAACGGATGCCTCATGCAGCAGCCGCCCATTGCTCCGGTCGCGCACCACCTCGCGCGCACCCGGCGCGTCCACGGCAACGGCCGGCAGACCAACCGCCATCGCCTCGGTCAGTACCATCCCCTGCGTCTCGGTCAGCGAGGCAAATGCGAAGACGTCCATGGCGGCGTAGGCGTCGGTCAGATCACGGGCCGTGAGGATGCCCAGTTCGTGATACCTGCCGGCCAGTCCGGCCGCGCGGAAGAGTTCCCGCAACTGTTCGCGACTTTCCCCCGCGCCCGCCACCAGAAAGTGGCGGTGCTCGTCCTGCACCAGAAAATCGCGTACTGCCCGCGCGAGAAAGTCGAGGTTCTTCTCCGGGGCCAGCCGCCCGACGTGCCCGACGACAAAAGCGTCGGCCGGTATCCCCAGGCGCCGGCGCAGGGCCTGGCCGTCGCCATTTTTGAAGCGTGCGAGCTGGACCCCGGTCGGCACCACCGCCACCGGCGAAGTCACGCCCCGCTCCTGCATGAGTGCGGCAATGCTCTCGCTCGGAGCGAAGACCTGGGCGGCCAGGTTGGCATACCCGGTGGCGAGATGTATCACATAATTTTTCATGAGCGCGGAGTCGCCCGGCACATAATGCGTGTAGTCCTCGTAGCGCGTGTGATGGGTAAAGACCAGCGGCAACTGATGCGCGTGGGCCAGACGGAGCGCCGTGTCGCCGAGCAGGAACGGATGATGCGCATGAATGATGTCAGGGCGGAATTTCGCCATCGTCTCGTTGAGATAGAAGGGCACCGGGATGCGCACGGAGAAGTCGCTGCCGTTGAAGTTGGGCATGGCCGGGACGCGCACCACCCCCGCATCAGCGTCCGGCGTAGTGTCGAATTCAGGAGCGACAATCAGAACGTCGTGCCCGCCGCGCCGGAACTCGTCGGCAAACGATTCCACCGACCTGGCCACGCCACCGACATGCGGGAGATAGGTGTTGGTCACCATCATGATCTTCATGCTCAGTCCCGTTTCAGGCAGACACTGCTGACGCCCGGTGACGCGGTAACCGGCAGCCGGCCGGGGAGCCCGATAATCACGCGCGGCGCCCGGCCATGCCACCGCGCCTCCCACGCCACCACTAACGGCGGCCCGGGCGTTATCTCGACGGTGATCATGCCGAACACCGTCGCGGTCGGGCCGAAAGCGATATGCCCTTTGCCGTGCAGCCACGTGGCCGGAATGCCCGGGCAGAGCACCAGTGCATCCTGCTCTTCGCTGACAAATAAACTGCGCATCATCATCACCCACTCGGCAGCGGCCCAGGCATGCTGCCCGTCGCCCATGCAGCCCCCGCCGGTGCGGGCGAGAATCGCCTCGGGCCACTGACCGGTCGGCGACGCGAGTTTGGCCACGGTCTCCACCAGCGCCAGGTAGCGCGGGTCGCCGGCACGCAGCAGGACCTGGGCCAGATGCAAGGTCAGATAGGGATTGATCCCCGAATGAATCATGTTCTGGTAGAACCCGCCCTGCACCAGACAGTTTTCCATGAGGTAATCGGTCGTGGCCAGCAGGCGCCGGTCAGCGGGTGCGTAGAGACCAAGGGGGTAGCCCGCCACCAGGTTGCCGACGGCGCCCGCATCAAGGCGGCGACCCGGGGCAGCTGGCATCGCCGGTTTCCCCAACCGTGCCGCCGCGTGCTCCAGACTGCGGTCGATACAGGCGAGCAGGTCAGCGGCCTCGGCGTCGAACCGCCCGGCCCGTTCTGTCTCCCCGGTCTGCGTCAGCAGAAACGCGGCGGCCCGGAGCCCGGCAACGCCCCAGAAGTCATCCCAGTAATAGTAATCGTTGAGTCCCAGATGTTCAGCGCTGAAGCCCGCGGGCAGGAGCCCGGCCCGCGGAGAATCCGGTGTTCGGGGGAGTCGCTTGTCGATGAGCCACCCGGCTGCACGGCGGACCGGTTCCAGCCAGCTGGCGGCGGGTGGACGGTTGGTCAGGCGGCAGAACCGTGCCAGCAGCCACAGGACTTCGCCATTGGCGTCCCATTCACCCTCCTGGGAAAGGAAGTATCCCGCCCGGGTCTGCCGGGCAAAGAATCTTTCCAGCGGTGGTTCCGCGCGTGCCGTGAGACCAAGGCAGAGCAGGGCATGCAGGATAAAGGCCGCATCGCGAAACCAGAACCGGCGATACGTGGAGGGGCCGGGATAGACCTCGCCGGGCGACAGCAGAATCAGCGTACGTACCGCCGCGGCATAGAGGAACATATAGTGCTCGTCAGGCACCTGCAGTTGACAACTATCCGCGAGACCTTTTTCCCAGAGCGCCGGCGCACTCACGTTGGGCGCGGGATGCGGCACCCCGAGCGGCACCTCGACGGTGATCTTCTCCCCCATGTTCGGCCCTACCGGAAACAGGGCAACCGCCGTGGCCAGCCCGACCGGACACTCGACTTTCCTGCGCTCCCCGCACCCGGGCGGGTTGAGGAACACATCGCCGGACCGGTAATCCGACAGACGATGCCCCGCGGGAACCCGGGAAAAGATAACGCGGGCCGTAGCGTTGACCGTCCAACTCCCTCCGTCCGCTGCCATCGCGATGGTATGGATCAAACTTACCCCCTCGGGATTGCAGGGACGGAGCGATACCGCAATGACCGCGGGCCGGTCCGTGACCGCGTCCACCTCCAAACGGCAGACGACTTCACCATCGCAGGCAACTGCTGTCCCGGTGGTGAGCGCCAGCCCGCCCCGTCGTGACACCGTCCGCACGCGCGGCCCGGGGTCCATAATGAGTTGCTGGTCAGCCGCCGGCAGGCGGGCCGGGACAAGGGGTTCGCCATCGGCCGGAAGCAGCCAGACATCCAGCGACCAGCCGGAGAGAAACGGCGTCACCAGTCCGCGCGGATCGACCACGGGAAACTCGAAGCAGCCCGGCAGTCCCACCGCCGTCCAGTTGCGTCCGGTCAGGTTGACGTGGGTGGCGGAAAACGCACGCGGGATAAAGGACTCCGACAGCGGGTCGAACTGCCGTACGGCCCAGAACGGCCACACCCAGTCAAGATTGTGCTGGATCGCCCGCATGTTCAGGAGCCCGCGCGCGTGGAAAACCGCGCCGGCACGCAGCAGTTCGAGCGGCTCGGAGACCTCGGATGGTTCCGCGAACCGGCGCAGTCGCGCGAGCAATTCAGCCGGATCAGGAAAGCCATGGCGCCGGGCGAGGCGGCGCGTGAACCATTGCCAGGGCACGAAACGGCTAAGGTTGCACATGCTCTGTTCGTGAATCAGTCATCACCAGGTAGGAGCCGAGGTGGTGGATGGCAAACCCGGCAAACGCGGGATGCGGGGCAAATTCCCTTTCCGCGATGGCGAGTTGCGCCTCCATCGCGGCATAGCCCATGCCGTAAAAGGTGACCTTGCGCGGTTCGGAGCGCAGCGTCTCGACGCCGATCACCACGTGCTTGCCCGTGCGGTCGGCATACGCGATTTCATCAGCCGCATGGGAGATGATGCTGTCGCGGCCCGCCGCGTAGTTGCGATAGTCCATCAACGCGACATAATCATAGATGTCCTGGGCATGCTCGCTCAGCCGCCGCCGCTGGCCGCGCCATGCGATATCCTCGATCCCGTCGAACCAGAAGGGCATGGCCGGTCCCACGACGAGCGTGTCGCCGGACGCACGCGTGAGGCGCATGAATTCCGCGGAGAGTTCGAGATACTGGCCGGCGCGCAGCGCCAGTTTTTCGCGCCAGTCGTCGAGCAGGTACGGCTCGATATCGATATTGACCCCGTCGAATCTGGCGGCGGTATCGCTGGCGGCATTGTAGTCGAGCACGCGCGCGAACATCCTGACCGCCACCGCGCGCTTTTCCGGCAGGATGTATTCCGGCGTGTTGAGATAGTACGACCCGAGCAGGGCATAGACCTTGCCGCCGCGCTGATGGACCGCCGTGATGAGGCGCCGGTACTTTTCCGGTTCCGCCACGAGGATGTTCCGGCCGCGATACTCGTCGGCATACAGGTAGAGAATGGCAATCCGGTGCCGGTCGAGAAAGGCAAAGGTGCCGGCCCAGCCGGCTTCCCGGTCGAGCAGGTTGAACGTCTCTGTTTCCCACACCCAGATTGCCCGCGGCGCGCCAGCCGCCGCACTGTCCACCACCGCAGGCATCACCGCCGGCGTCGAGTCGGCGCGTACCGTCGCAGCCAGTACGGCCGGGTTGGCGTCCGCCCCCCGGGTCTGCCAGTCGCAGCCGGCCAGGGCGACAACCAGCAGCAGCGACGCGAGCAGTCCCCCGCAGCGGCGCAACGGCTGCCGGCACCCGGCACCTGCCTTAGCGCGTGGTGGCGAATGCAGCATAGACGCTGTCCGGGATGAGTTTCAGTTCGCGCCGGAAGCGGTCATTCCTCGCCCGGTAGCCGGCGAATTCAGCGCGCACTGCCTGCAACTGGTCCTCATCCTGAAGCGGTTCCAGGTCCAGGTTTTCACCGATGGTGAACAGGTCATCCTGATCGAGGAAATACAACCCGGACAGATAATTGATCAGGTTGGTTTTCGTGTGTTTGAGCGGATAGTGATGCACATTGCGCAGTTCCGGGGCGAAATCCAGGCCCGAACCAACCCACGCAACGGTATCCGGAGTGCTGAGCGCATAGTTGTGTTTGAGCAGCGCCAGCAGCGATGGCGCAATATCCAGGTGCGAGGAAATCGATTTGAATGACGCGGGGTGCTGCAGCAGCGGCGAAAAGATGATGAGCGGCACATGGAAGCGGTCGATCTTCGTCGCCATCGGGATCTCCGGCAGCCGGTGGTCACCCGTGATAATATAGATGGTATTCTGATACGCGGGCCGCTGCGCCTGCTCCGCGAAATAGTAGCGCAGGGCGTCGTCGCTGTAGAGGATGGTCGCATAGATCTCCCGGTACGGGCGGTGCTGCTCCTTTTCGGCCTCTGTGAATCCCAACTGCTCCATGCGCACCTCGAACCGGCGGAGGTATTCTGCCTGGCCGGGGATCTGATACGAGGTGTGCATGCTCATGGTCTGCAGGTAGTCGATGCATGGCTGCGCCGGCGCGGGCGGCGGCAGCGACAGAATCTTGCGCAGCAGTTCCCGGTCCGGATAGCCCCAGCTGGAATTCGGCGTACGCTGGTAACCGGCCCCGAAATCGTCGATCCCGACCATGACATCAGTGTGCTGCCGTTCGAGGAAGGCACGCTGATTGTCGAAGTCCAGATCGGCGGCGCAATAGAAGCCGGTACGATACCCGTTATGCTTGAGAATACTGAACAGGGTCAGGTGGTTCGGCATGCGCGCCCCGAGTTCGTTGAAGCCCTGATCGGCAAACGGCAGCGAGCCGAGAATGGACGGCAGCACCGCGAAGGTACGTCCCTGCGCGGCGAGAAAGTTCTCCCAGTACAAACTTCTGGCGGCGAGTTCGTCGAGGAACGGCGTAAAACTGCCCAGATAGGCATGCGGCCCGCTGAAGGCGCGACCCAGCCCTTCAACCTGAATGATCACGATATCGGGCGGCTGCCCGGGCACGATGGTGAAGTAGCTGCCCAGTCCGTCGGGGGTCGTCTCGGTGCGCAGAAACGGGTACTCCGGATCAAGGTAGCTGAACTCGCTGCTGCTGCCGGTGATGCCGCCGGCCATGGCCGACGTGGCCCCGAAATAGGCGGTCACGTCACTGACAAAAAATGCCGCCTTGTTCAAGGCCACACAGTGGGCATACTCGCTGGTGAACGTGCCGCTGGCGGAACGGGCGGAGACACCAATGGCCAGGCCGCTCCCCAGCAGCAGGGTAATCACCACTGCCGCCGACGGGAGCGGGGTGTGCGTGTTGAAATAAGCCATGGCCAGCCAGAAGACCGTGAGGGGCACGACAAAACTGACAATCGTCAGCAGCGAGACATGGAACCCCGCATTCGTCGTGGTCATGATTTCCGACGGCGAGTAGCCAAGCAGGTCGGCACCCAGCAGCGTGCGCGTGGTGAAGAAATAGTTGACCAGGATCAGGTAGCCGACCAGCGCCAGCGAGCCAACTATCCCGTACCCCCAGAACTCGATGCGTTTCCCCCCGGTCACCAGACGGACGAGCAGGAACGGCACCAGCAGGAACGGCAGCAATTGCAGGAAGAACAGCAGGTCGAGACCGAATGCCTGCTCGACCACATTGCCTGACTCCGTCGGGAACCGGCTGGTCATCGCCACCCCGATCAGTTCCACAAGCCGCACGGTCAACCCGGCCAGCAGCAGGGCCAGCGACAGGTTGCCGAACCTGACCAGCCGCGCCCCCAGCCAGTCCGGCCAGGCCGCATACGTTTCCGTCGTACTGTGATTATGCATACCGCGACTCCAGCGCAACCCGATGTCCCGCCCGCTCCCGGCGGGAGAGGTCAGGATGAAGGCACGCACCGTGCCCACCCCTCACCTGCCGCGGCGCGATTTCCTCTCCCCAGGGCAGCGTGAACCCGCGGCCACTATGGCCATCCGCCACACTCCTTCGCGCAGCAGGATTCCACCCGTCCATGCCGTACATCATCCTGAGACCGGGTCCGCCACGTTCCCGGTTCACCAGCGGTACAGCAGGCCGACTGAGCCGCTGCGCTCCGCGTAAGCGTCCTTATCGTCACTGTAGCCGAGCGAAAGTTTGCCACCCCATTGCGGGGTAAAGTAGTGCTGCGCCGCCGCGCCCATCGACCAGCTGCGCGTGGCCGTGACCACCGTGCTCTTGCGGACGTATTCGCCGCCGTTGCTGAACCCGCCGTTCAATTCGACATAGTCATCCGCGGTCCCGGCCCAGTAATACCGGGCGATGGCGCGATTCGACACGCTCATTTGGGCGGTGGCCGGAATGAACAGGGTGCGCCAGCGCAGGTACCAGTTGCCGAGGTATTTGCCGACCCCGACCCCGAACATATCGACATTGCTGGTGCTGCCGAAATCCATGTGGTCATAACTGGCTGACAGTTCCCACCCCTGCCCCACACCCTGAAAGAGTTCCACGCGATACGCATAGTCCGGGTAGAGCGTGGCATCGGGTGAATACTGGAAGCGCAGGTTGGCATAGGCGCGGTCCCACGCATCGACATAGGCATCAAGCGCGACAGCATTGTCGTTCTTGTTGAAACGGTTCGCCGCGAGATACTCGAAGGCGAGCGAGCCGGGGACAAATTTACGGCGGATGGAGGCGCTGTATTCGTGCCAATTGTCGCGCTCCGGTGTGAACGTACTGATCCCGTAGCCCAGTTTCGCCGACCAGGGAAACTCTTCGCTGACCACCGCGTCAGGTTCGCTGCGGGGATCAAGCGAAGCGCGGAACCGCGCCACTTCGGCGGCATCAGCGCCATGCGCGCTGGCGGCATTCAGGTCGGCGATGGCTTCCTCGCGTTTCCCCGCCGCGCGGTGCGCTTTGGCCAGCGCCAGGTACGCACGCGGTTCGGCCGGCTGCGCAACGGTCCACTGGCCATACGCGAAAGCAGCTGAATCCGGACGGTCGCTCCACAGGTACAGGTCGCCCAGCGCCGACCAGGCATCGCCATTGCCGGGCGAGCGGTTAGTGACTGAGCGCAGGTCGACTACGGCCTCGGCGTTGCGGTCCATCCAGGTGTAGGTGCGGCCGCGGGCGAGCAGCAGATCGGAGTTGTGCGGACTCGTCGTCAGCAGTCCGGTATACAGTTGGATTGCCTCCTCGCGCTGATCCGCCTGGGCGAGCGTACGCGCCAGTTGGAACCTGGCCTCATATGATTCCGGGGCCGTGGCCACCGCCGCGCGATACTGGGCGATGGCGGCGGGATAGTCACCCTGCGTCCGGGCGGCAGCACCGGCAGTCAGCGCGGCGTTTACTTTCGCCATTCTGGCCGCTTCCGCCACGCGGGCGATCTCTGCCAGACGTGCCGCTTCCGCCACGCGGGCTGCCGCAACAGCAATGTCGCGATTATTTGCCAGGGCATCGTCGATCAACGCTGCCAGATGCGGATCCTGGATGAAGGCACGCCAATGCACGCGGACAGAGGAAGGGACGGC
>CAZWUZ010000013.1:0-14807 GCA_964637655.1 uncultured bacterium
TACTGGTTCATTTCGGGCTCGGCCAACCTCGTGGTTACGGTCGACGTCCCGGCCGGCGTGACGGACGGCACCTCCCTTATCGGGCGACTGCCGCTGGATGGTATCGTCAGCGCCATGCTCGGCGATTCCGCTCCGGACACCGCGGTCATCACCAATGCCTACGCGGTGACCATCGCCGCGGCACCCAGCCCGCTGAGCACGGTCGACCACTTTGCACTGGTGGGCCCGGCGACGGCCACCGCGGGACAGGCCTACACGCTCAGTTCCATCACGGCGATGGACAGTACGGATCTGCGCGTCACCTCGTTCACCTCGGCGGTGGCGCTGACCTGTACCCCGGGGAGCGTGTCGCCGTCCGTTTCCGGTGCGTTCACCGCCGGCCTGCTGGCCGGTCAGAATCTGACCTTCAGCGAGCGCGGCAGCACGACACTGACCGCGCGCTATGGCGGCACCCCGACTGACCTGATTATCTCCGAGTATATCGAGGGGACGAGCAACAACAAGTACCTCGAGATCTACAACGGCACGGGCGACACGGTCGACCTGACGGCCTATACCCTTGCATTGTACGGCAACGGCAGCCCGGTCGCCACCGCCTCGCTGGCCTTGACCGGCACGCTGGCTGATGGTGCGACGAAGATCTACGCGAACAGTTCTGCGGTAATCCACACGCCGCTGACGGTGACGACCACCTCGGTCTGCAACTTCAATGGCGACGATGCCATCGCGTTGCTCAAGGGCGGCGCTTACGTCGATATCATCGGGTGCATCGACGAGGATCCGGGTACGGTCTGGACCTATGGAGCCAACACGACGGCGGAAATGTCGCTGGTACGCAAGGCGGCGGTGGTCATGGGGGTGAGCACCAACCCGGACAGCGGCTTCCCGACCATCGACGCGGAGTGGACCGGGCTGGCGCAGGATGACACGTCGAACCTCGGGGCGCATACGATGACCATCGGCACCCCCTGCACGGGCACGCTGACGCTCACCGTGCTGCCGGCCCCGACGGCCGCGGCCGCGGCGTTCACCAGCAGCGCACTGGTCGCGGTCGACACTTACGATGTCGGCGACACGCTCTACCTGAAGGTGGTGGATGACGACCGCAACCGGTCGCGCACGGCGCACGAGACACTGACGGTCAATGTGCGCACCTCGGGCGGCGATTCCGAGACGGTGGTGCTGCACGAGGGACTGACCGGGGCGGCCATCGACAGTTCACTCTTTACCGGCAGCATCGGGTCGCGGCGCGCGGCGGCGGTGACCGGCAACGGCAGCATCGAGGCGGCGCTGGGTGAGACGGTCACCCTGCACTATCTCGACCCGGTGAACAGCGCTACGGCGGCAGTGACAGACACGTTCAACGCGTTCACGGCGGCGGTGCTGCGTGTCACCGATACGACCTTCGCGCTGAATGTGACCGGCTACCTGATTGGCGACACGCTGTTCTTTGAGGTGACCGACATCGATGAAGATACACAGGCGGGCGCCATCGACGCCATCACCATCACGGTCTACTCACTGCTGGCCAACGATACGGAGACGGTGATCCTGACCGCGTTGAGCAATGTGGCGGATACCTATGTCGGGGCGCTGGCTTCACAAATCAGCACCGGGGCGGCCACCGCCAATGACGGGATCCTCTGGGCGCTGGCGGCGGGCGATGTGCTCTACGTCACCTACACCGACAACGACGACGCGACGGATACGGAAGCGCTGACGCGGCGCCTGGTCGCGGACGGCCCGGCCGTGATCCGCATGACCGATGCGGCGGGGGCGGAGAAGGACACCTACACGCTGGGTGACACCATCCACGTGGTCCTGTTCGACCGCGACGAGAACCTGTCGCTGACCGATGTCGAGACGGTGACGGTGCTCATCACCGCGCAGAACGGCGAAAGCGTGACGGTCACCCTGACCGAGGTGGCGGCAAACGCCGACACCTTCACCGGCCAGGTGCTGACGCAGTACTACGGGACGGACACGCTCTACGCGCAGTTCCAGCCCGCGCATGGCGATTCGCTGAGCGCGTGGTATGCCGATAACGACAGTGCGGCTGATGCAACGTATGATACGGCGTCCATCGCGGCGGCCTCCGTCTCGGCGGTGACCTTCCGTGATACGACCTACGCGACGGTGGCAACAGTGCTCACCGCGGGCGACACCATCTTCGTGCAGGTGCAGGATGCGGACGAGGCCGGCTGGTCAGCGACCCTGCAGGCGTACCTGTTCACGACCCGCAGCGACAGCGAACTGGTGACACTCACCGCGTCGCATACCGGGAGCGAAACCTTTGTTGCGGCACTCACTGCGGTGCGACTGATGTCCGGGACCCCGACTGCCGGTGACAATCTCGTGCAGGTGTATGCCGGCGATACGGTCTACGTGGTCTACACCGACCCGACGCACAGCACCACGGATACCAGCGTGCTGAGCGTGCGCGTGACGCTGGCCTCGGAAACGTACGCCCTGCTGGACAGCACAACCACCAGCGTCATCGCCGGCCTGCGCCTGGGCGACAGTGTTACCATAATGCTGACTGACCACGGCATGAATAACGACTCCACGGTGGCGGATGTGCTGACGGTGCTCGTGTGGAATGCGTCGCTGACCGACACGGAAACCATCACCCTGACCGAAACCGACAGCAACAGCGGGACCTTCCGCGGCTGGCTGGCTACCGATACGAACGGGGCGGCCGCCGGCAACAGCATCCTCAACGGGGTGGCGGCAGGCGACACGGTCTACGTGCGCTACCTTGATCCGTTTGACGGCGAACTGCGCACGCAGCAACTCTGGACCGTGGGGGATACCCCGTCCGTACTGTCGTTTACCACCAGCGCCGGGGCGCCGGTGACGCAGTACCTGATCGGCAACACCTTCTACCCGCGGGTGTACGACTGGGACCGCAACCTCAACCCGGTGAGCATGTCTGAGACGGTGACCGTGCGTCTCACCTCGCTGCTGACCGGCGATTCGGTGACACTGACCCTGAATGAAACGGACAGCCACAGCGGCATCTTCACCGCCGGCGTGGCGTCGCAGTTTGCCGCGGCCGCACCAGACGCCGTGCTGCAGGTGGGTATTGACGACACGGTGACACTCTGGTACATGGATGTCCGGGCCGGTGACAGCCGCTCGTTCGACGTCGCGGTGCTGGCGCAGGGGGACAGCCGCAACATCAAACTCAACGAAATCGTCAGCCAGTCCGCCTACCGTGACGAGTGGGTGGAACTCTATAACAGCGACACCATGGCGGCGGTTGACCTGGGCGGCTGGGTGCTGACCAACTACTCGGGGAACCACTACACCTTCCCGGCGGTCAACGTGCCGCCGCTGAAGCTCGTTGTCGTGCATTTCAGCCCGGCGGGCGCCGGCGTGGACGAGACCGATTTCAGCGACAGCGTGGCCCATCTCTATACCCGGGGCGCACCGCCGGAGGACTACCTCGACACCAACGACGGCGGACTGAACTACGGCGACGTGCTCGGCCTGTACAACAGCACGACGTTGGACAGCACGACGATCATCGATTTTGTCGCGTGGGGCAATAATAACAACCGCGGCCGGGAACGTGACAGCGACGCGGTGGCGGCAGGTATCTGGGAAAACGATTCGTGGGTGCAGGGTTTCTCGGCGATGCCCGATTGCCCGGTCTACCGGTTCGTTGACGGCGGCGACTCGAATCTTGCGGACGACTGGGGCATTCACGTGGCCGGGCGGTACACGGAAGGCGTAGCGAATGCCGGGTATGGCGTGATGCCGGGTGATGTGGTCGCCGCGTTCATGCAGAGCAACTTCACCGATACGCTGGCCGGCCATTACACGCCGGGCGATTCGCTCTACCTGCGCGCCTTGAGCGACAACGACGACCCGAACACGGTCGACGTGCTGGCCCTGAACCTGCGCGGCTATGGCGACACCGGGATCATTGTCACGCTGCGCGAAACCGGACTGCACACCCTTGACTATCGCGGCACGGTGGCGGCGAGTACGCTGGCCAGCATCAGCGCCATCGACCGGCTGAAGGTGATTACCGACACGGCGAACCGGATCCGCCTGTTCCGCTACAACACGCTGCTCGACTCGGTGATGGTAGCGGTGCCCAGTATGCTGCTGCAGCCGTCAATGACCGCAGCCGCGGTTGATACGCTGACCGGAGTGCTGCTTGGTGATACCTTCTGGCTGACCGTGATCGATTACGACGCCAACTGCGACAGCAACGCAGTCGATTATCTGACCGTGGTGGTCGGCGCAACCACTGGCGACAGCGAAATCATCCTGCTGGCGGAAATCGGGCCGGACAGCGGCATCTTCCGCGGTGCGGTGCCCACGGATACGGGTGCCGTGGCGGCATACAACGGCATACTCAACGGTGACACTGATGCCGATACCGTGCAGATTCACTATGTGGACGACGGGGATACCAGTGACTGGCGCTGGCTGGGTTTGTACGCGGTAGGACGCTGGCCGTCAACGATTGAGTTTACCGACAGCGATGGTGACCCGGTCACTGCCTACAGCGCCGGCGACACCGTCTACGTGCGCGTGGTCGACCACAATGCCAATCTCGACCGCGCGGCGGTGGAGACCATGCAGGTCTGGCTGAGCGGTGCCTATGGCGACAGTGAACTGGTGACCCTGACCGAGGTGAGCGCGTCTGGCGATACCTTCGTCGGCACCATCCGCCTGGCCCTGAGCGCAGCCATAGTTGGCAACGGCATCGTCGAGAATGACCGGAGCAACTATCTCGTGGTACAGTATACGGACGCGCGCGACGCAAGCGACACCGCCACCGACACGGCAGTGATGACGGATGCTCCGGTGATCGCGGCGGCGGCCAACCTGACCGGCACGGATTCCGGCATTATCTACGGTGGCTACCCGGAGACGCTGGTTGCGCAGTACAGCGATGCCGATACCATCACGGACATCGATACGCTCTACCTGCGCGTGGCGTGGGAGTACGCACCGTGGACCGTCACACTCTCCTGCACGCGGGGCGGCACAACGGTGAGCAGTGACAGTGACGGCGCACTGCTGGGCGCGGCCACGGTCAGCCAGGGCGTGAGCGGCACGGTGCTGACCTGTACCTGGACTTTTGCGTTGGGCTGGCACTTCGACGACACGACCACCATCGCCTACGGGGTGGCGGCGGGCGGCGCGTATCAGCCGTTCAGCGGCTGGTCGTTCACCGACTCGTTCGCGCGCTATGAGAACGACCTGCAGTTTACGGACACGCTGGCGGCGGTATGGAAACAGGGCGGGCTGCCGGAAGACACCTGGGCGCGCGGTGGCGACACCATCGCCTTCAGCGGCCTGCGCGTGGTCTACGAAGGAAGCACGCTTTCGCCCACCGACCTGACCGCGTTCGACATCAGGGTGGCAAGCGCTGACGCGGCGACGGTGGACTACGACACCACGCACAGCACGCTGGCCATCACGGTGCTCGCGGACAGCGTGACGCGCGCGGATGACACCTACACTTTCACCATCGTGCCGGCGTACGGCACGGTATCGGCACTCAACAACGACACCTTCCTGGTGCGGGTCGATGCTGATTCGCCCGGCGTATTCAGTTCCTTTGCCGCGGTGGGGCGCGGCTCGTCCAGCGTGCAGCTGCAGTGGAGCGCCACGGACGACCCGCAGAGCGGGTTCGGCGCCTACCGGATCTACTACAGCGCCGGCGCGCCGGCGACATTGGCCTCGGCGTCGTGGGGCCCGGCGAACGACGGCGCGCTGTCCACTCCGGCGACCACAGGTACTACCATCACCGGCCTGAGCGCGGGGACGACATACTACTTCCTGCTGACGGCAAGCGATACGGTCGGCAACATCCGCGTCCACGGTACGCAGGTGGATACGGTCACGGCGGGCAACCTCGACCACTTTACGCTGGCCGGTGCGGCGACAGCGACTGAAGGGGTGCCCTACACCATCACCACCATCACAGCGCAGGACACGGCCAATGCCACGGTGACCAGTTTCACCAGCAGCGTCACGCTGACCTGCACCCCGGGGAGCGTGACCCCGGCAACGAGCGGAGCGTTCACCGCCGGTGTGCTTGGCAACCAGGCCTGTACCTTCAGCGAGCGCGGCGACGTGGTGCTGACCGCAAGTCGAAGCGCGGCGACAACCGACCTGATCATCTCTGAGTACGTCGAAGGCGGTTCGTTCAACAAGTACATCGAGATTTATAACGGCACGGGTGCGCCGGTCAACCTCGCAAATTATGTCCTGCGCATGTACAACGGCGGCGCCACCACCCCGACTGCCGACACGACCATGTCCGGCATGCTCCCCAGCGGTTCGGTATTGATTGTCCGGCACGGGTCGGCCGTAATTTACGGCGGTGCGGCCTGTATTTCGAGTACGGTTGCCAACTATAACGGCGATGATGCTGTCGCGTTGTTCACGGTCGGCGGGGATACGGTGGATATCTTCGGTTGTATCGGTGAGGATCCCGGGAGCGCCTGGACGGTCGGGGCGAATACAACCGTCAACAAGACCCTGGTGCGCAACGCGAATATTCTGACCGGCAATACCGCCAATACCCCCGGGTTCCCGACGCTGGGGACGGACTGGACGCAGTACAACCAGGACGAGGCCGGCTACCTCGGTTCCCACACGGTCAGCGGTAGTTCGGCGAGCGGCACCATGGCACTGACGGTGCGGCCGGTGGAAACGGCGTCGGCCATCACCTGCCTGACCGCGGCGTCGGTGAGCGGGGTGGTCATCGACACGCATCTGGCGGGCGACACGCTGTATGTGCGTTTGACCGACGACGACGCCAACCGCTACCGCACGCGCATCGACACCGTCACGGTGACCCTGAATGTGCTCATGCGCGGCGACACGGAGACCATCGTGCTCACGGAAGGCACGGCCGACACCATGTACTTCTACGGCAGCATTCTGTCGCGGGTCTGGCCGGCGGCGCTGGTCGGCAACGGCCTGCTGGATGTGCGTCCGGGTGACACGGTGACGCTGCGCTACGAGGATCCGGACACGGCGGCGGATGTCGCGCTGCAGACCGACACCTTCGACCTGCGCACGGCGGCGGTGCTGCTGGTGGCGGATGCGACGTGGACGGCGGTGACGGGCTTCCTGGCCGGCGACAGCATCTTCATCGAGATCAGCGATGCCGATGAGGACACGCTCCCGGCCGCCGTCAACATCGTGTATGTCGTGCTGCACACCGAGGTGGCGGATGATACCGAGGTGCTCGCGCTCTTTGGCACTGCCAACGCGGCGGACACCTTCCGCAACAGCATCCTGACGGACACGCTGGCGGCGGGGGTAGGCAACGGCATCCTTTCGGCCGCGGCGGCGGGTGACACGCTGACCGTGACTTACGTGGACAGCAACGACGGGGCCGACACGGAGCGTGCCTACCCGGTGCGCCTGGTGGGTGACGGGCCGGCGCGCATCGTGCTGGCCAACAGCGCGGGCATGGAACAACCCACCTATACGCTGGGCGATACGGTCTATATCACCCTGTTCGACCGTGACCAGAATATCCACCTCGACCGGGCGGAGACAGTGACGGTGCTGCTGGTGGCGGAGAACGGCGAGACGTTATGGGTGATGTTGACCGAAAACGGGCTGAACAGCGACACGTTCGTCGGGCAGGTGCTGACGGTGAGTGGCGGACCCGACACGGCAAACGCCACCTTCCAGCCGTCGCTGGGCGATTCGCTTTCGGTCTACTACACCGATGCGGACAGCGTCACTGACAGCGTACTCGATACGGCGGCCGTCGCCAATGTCACGCAGAGCTACACCCTGCTGACCGGCAGCAGCATGGTGTCGGTGTCCGGCTACGTACTGGGCGACACCATCTACATTGTGGTGCGTGACGGCGACGAAAACAGCGACCCGGCGACCGTACAGCAGGTGATTGCCACGCTCGGCAACGGCGCGGACACGGAAACGGTCATCCTCACCGAGGCGGGCAATGACACTGAGACGTTCTCCGGGCAGATCCTGTCGGCGGTGGCGGCGGCGAGTCCGGGAGACAGTGTCTTCCAGAGCAGTGCGCTGCAGGACACGGTCTGGGCGTATTACGTCGACAACGACACGGCTGCCGACAGCAGCAGTGCCAGCGCCCGGGTGGTTGCGCCGCAGGCGTCCACGTTGCGCTTCACCAACAGTACCTACACGGCGGCGGCAACGTCCTACCGCGCGGGCGACACGGTCTATGTCGAACTGGTCGACCCGGACCGCAATCTCAACCTGGCGGCGGTCGAATACGCCTACGTCATACTCGAGACAACGCGCGGCGACAGCGAATTCGTCACGCTGACCGAAATCTCGGTGAGCAGCGACACCTTCCGCGGCCAGTACCTGTCGTCGTCGCAACCGGCGGTGACAGCGGCCAACGGCAGCATCGAGGGTATCGGCGGCGACACGGTGCGCGTGACCTACACCGGCTACGGCAGCGACAGCGGCAGCGCGCAGGCATGGTTCGATTCGCCCGCGCAGATTGCGCTGCTCGGCGCCAACCAGGCGGCTACGTACGGCTATTATCCGGGTGACACGCTCTACGTGCGCGTGGTCGATTTTGATGCCAATCGCGACCCGCTGGCCGCGGAGACGGTGACGGTGACCTTGTGGACGACGGAGCGCGGCGACACGGAAACGGTCGTGCTCACCGAGGCGGGCACTGACACCATCATCTTCCACGGCAACATCCGCGTCGATTCGGCGCTGACGGTGCCGACGCCGTACAACGGGATCATTGAGGATACGGTCGAGCTCGACACGTTCTACGCGCGCTACACGGACGCCGACTACGCGGGAGACACGGCGCTGGCCAGCCACCTGTCGCTGACCTGGCTGCGCGAAATCCAGGCAATACCATTCCGCTACGGGCCGAACTTCATCCCGCTGGTCAGCAACAAGTACGTGCGGGTCATCGGCACGGTGACGGTGGACACGCGCACGCTCAAGACGGCAGTCGATGGCGACTACGACACGCGCATCGCCTGTATCACCGACTCGAGCGGCTACGGTGTCGCCATCTACTCGTCACCGAACCTGTCGCTGGCCGGGCCGCTGCAGCCGGGCGACGTCTTCCTGTTCACCGGCAAACCGACCGAGTACCGCGGCTGGACGGAACTGACCCTCTACGCGCCGCTGAGCAGCGCGGCGGTAAAACTCGGTTCGCTCCCGGCCCCGGCGCCGCGCACCTTCACCACCGGCGAGTACCCGTACGAGAATGGTGTCTGGTCGGATGGCGAAATGCTCGAAGGGTTGTACGTGCGCTACAGCAACATGCGGGTTTCCAGCTGGGACCTGGCCAACCGTGCCATCGGCATCAATGACGGCAGCGGCGAACTGCTCATCCGCGACGGGTTCACCTGGTTCTCCGATGCGGTGGCAGTCGGCGACACGGTGAGCGTCACCGGGTTCTTCTGGCAGGATGACGGAGCCGACCCGCGCGACCAGCACTACTACATCCGGCCGCAGCAGCCGCGTGACGTCTACCGCCTCATGGTCGACCAGCCGATTCCTTCCGACACCTCGTATGCCGCCCCGGGTGACACGGGGACGGCGCTTGCCGTGCGCATCAAGGGCGCGGTGGTGCAGGATACCCTGACGGCATTCGCGGTGACGACGCTGGGCAACCTGACCAACGCGCAACTCACCCGGGTGTCGCTCTGGGTGGACAGCAACAGCCGCTACGACGCCGGCACGGAAGCCCCGGTGGGTGACCTGGTGTGGAACGCGGCGACCACGGCGTGGGAATGGACGGGCGCCTGGCCGCTGACGCTGCTGAATGGCGACAGTTTCACCGTGGCGGTGCAGGTCAAGACCGCGGGGGTGGCGGACGGCGATTCGTTCCTCGCGCGGGTGCGCAGTGACAGCGTGACTACCGCGGTCAGCGGCAGCGGCATTGACAGTGCCGTGACGGCGCCACACGCTTTCTACGTGGACGGGCCACCGGTGCTCTACGGGCTGACCCTGGCCAGCGACAGTCCGGCCTACCGCTACCCGGCGGCGTTGAGCGTCGACACGAACACGGTGCAGGACACGGTCTGGTTCAACGGCGCGCAGGTGCAGAACTGCACCTTCACCGTGCTGTTCAGCGACGTGCGCACCGATTCGCCGACGCATGTGCAGGGCTCGCAGAACTTCGGCAGCGCGCCGTCCGACTGGGACATTACGGGGGGCTGGCTGCTGTCCTACCCGAACGTGACGGGCAACGCCGACACGCAGGTTGTCGTCCATGTCTACGACATGATCGGCAACCACGACTCGGTGACGGTCAACTTCATCAACGATACGCACCCGCCCACCGCGCTGGCACTGCTCTACCCGGCCGACGCCTCGGGCACGACGGCAACCACGGTGCCGTTCGCGTGGAGCGCGGCGACAGACACGGGGAGCGGATTTGCCCGCTACCGCTTCGAACTTGACACCTCGGCGGTGACGGCCGGCTACGAGTACAGCACCGACACGACCGACACCTGCCTGACGGGCGTGCTGCTGACGGCTGATACCGTCTACGCGTGGCGGGTCGTCGCGTACGACAATGTCGGCAACACCGTGACGGTGGCGTCGCGGACGCTGACCGTCGACCATACTGCACCCGCGGTGACGCTGGTCAAGCCCGATTCGGGCTCGCTGACGAATGATTCGTACGCGCAGGTCTACGCGCTCTACAGCGACGCGCTGGCGGGTATCGATACGCCGTTAGTGACGCTGACGGTGGATACCGGCACCGGCGCGCGTGCGGTGGCCGCTACGGTCAGCGAGACGGGCATCTGGTACACGCCGCCGGCCGGGCACAGCGACTCCGGCCACTTCGGTTGCACGGTCACGCTGGCGGTTTCCGACCGTTCCGGCAACACCACCACGCTGTCGTGGTGGTTCACCGTCGACCGCATCATGCCGTACCTGAACAGCGTGACGCTGGCCAGCGACAGTGCCAGCGGCTTCTTCAGCCCGGACGGCGCCATCGCGGCAGCAGGAGAAGACACCGTCTGGTTCAACGGACTGGGGGTGCAGACCTGCACCTTCACCGTGCTCTGGAGCGACCTGCACTTGGATTCTCCGGCGTATGTCGCCGGGAGCCAGGCGTTCGGCAGCGCTCCGCAGGACACCACGGACAGCTGGACGCTGTCCTACACGGTACGCGGCAGCAGCGACACGGTGGTGAGTATCACGCTGCATGACGCGGCGGGCAATACTGACACGGCGGCGCTGACGGTCAATTTCCGCAGCGATACGACGCCGCCGACGGTACCGCAGTTGCAGACGCCGGCGGAAGGATATGACACGTACGTGCGCACGCTGCTGCTCACCTGGGCGGCGAGCAGCGACACGCAGAGCGGGGTGGCGCGGTACCGGGTCGAAGTCGACACCAGCGCGGCGACCGCGGGCTACGAGTTCGCGGTCGATACGCCGGGGACGGCCATCTCGCTGTACGGGCTGGCGGACACGAACTATACGTGGCGGGTGACGGCGTACGACAGCGTCGGGCTGGCGGCAGTGAGTGCGGATTCGCACTTCACGGTCGACCATGACACACCAGTCATCTACAACCCGACGCCGGACAGCGGCAGCACCACCTCGGACAGCCGTACGTCGTTCGGGTTCAATTTCACCGATGCCGGCATCCTGTCCGGCATCGACACGACGACGGCGCGCCTCTACCTCGACACCGGCGCGGGGATGGTTGCCATTGCGCCGGGTGCCTGCAGCATCAGTGCGGTCGGACTCGGCTACACTCCCTCGGCCGGGCTTGGCAACCCGGACACGTTTATCGTCACCTGCACGGGCGTGGTGGCGGACAAGGCGGGGAACGTACAGACCTATGTCTGGTCGTTCCTTATCGACCAGACCATCCCCGATACCCCGGCAATCACTTTCCCGGCACGGTACCATGACACCAACGTCGCGACCATCACGGTGACCGGCACGACCGCGGAAGGCGGGGACACCATCTTCATCTACCGCGACAACGTGCAGGCCTGTTCGCTGGCGCTGGGCGTGGCGACCACCTGGTCGGTGCAGGTCTACCTCGGGGCGGTAAGCGGCACGTACACGTTATCGGCGGTGGCGGTCAACAACATCGGGCGTTCTGACACCAGCGTCCTCTGGCCGGTGAATTTCGACCGCGATACCCCGGTGCTGACGGTCACCTACCCGGCGACCCCGTACGATACTTCGTGCAGCCCGGTGGTGATTGCCGGCACCGTCACCGACAACAGCGATACCCCGGTGGTGATCTACTGCGGCAATGGCACGGAGACCGTCACCTTCGCGGTTTCGGCAACGGGAACGTGGGGTGGCACGCTCAATCTGACGGGTCCGGACACAACGAACTACACGCTCCGGGCGTCGGATAGCGCGACCAACGCGGTCAGCGCAGCGCGCGCGGTATTCTTCGACACCAAACTGCCAGATGTCACCATTGTCCCGCCGGCCCTGACTGATACCAACGCGCATACCGTCTGGCTGGCAGGCGCGGCATACGATTCGCGCACAGTCATCCCGCAGGTGCGCTACAGCACCGATACAGGCGGCAGCGGCGTGCTGGCGGTGGCGGGCGGCTTGTGGAGCGGCGCGGTCGCGCACAGCGCGGTGCTTTCGGGAACAGTGACGGTAAGTGTCGGGGCGCAGGACAGCGCGACCAACTGGGACACGGCAACCAGTGCCCTCTATTTCGACCAGGATTCGCCGGTGCTGGGCATCACGCGCCCGGCGGCAGGCACGGATACGAGCGCTGCGCTGGTCTGGTGCGAGGGGACAGCAGTCGATACGCGCGTGGCGGTGGTCTACGTTGCCTTTACCACCTCGCAGGGACAGACCGGCACGCTGCCGGTGAGCGGCGGGGTGTTCAGCGGCGTGATACCGGCCCCGCTGGCGGGGAGTATCACCTGCACCTTTACCGCGGTCGACAGCGCGACCAATACCGGCAGCGTGGTGCTGTCATTCAACCGCGACACGGGCGCACCGGACGTGGTCATTGCCCGCCCGGCCGTCAGCCCGTACGATACCAACGTCGCGGTGGTGGTGCTGGGCGGCACGGTGACGGATAACAGCGACACGCCGCTGGCGCTTTACTACACGTTCGGGACGGGGCTCGACAGCGGGTATGTCGCGGTCGGCGTGACGGGGGCATGGGAAAAGGTGGCGACGCTGTACGCCTCGGGGACGCTGACGGTGAACGTCACGGGCTCGGACAGCGCGGGGAACGCGGACACTGCTACGACGGTGGTCTACTACGACACGCAGGCGCCGGTGCTGACGCTGGCACAGCCGGCGCATGCCTACGACACGGCGACCGACACGGTGATTGTCGCCGGTGCGGCCTACGACAGTCGCGTGGCGATCGGCGCGGTGCGCTATGTCACCGAAGACGGCGCGAGCGGCTGGCTCTACCCGGCGGCGGGCATCTTCACCGGCGCGGTGCCGCTGAACGCAGCGGCGGGCGAGACGGTGGACATCACGCTGACCGCGGCGGACAGTGCGACCAACAGTGGCACGGTGACGGTGTCGGTCTACCACGACACGGTGGCGCCGCGCGTGTCGCTGGCGCGGCCGGCGCAGGGCTACGACACGTCGAGCGCGGTGGTCTGGTGTGCGGGCGCGGCCTTTGATACGCGCGTGGTCATCACGCAACTCTGGTACGCGACGACGCAGAACGTTTCGGGCTCGCTGCCGGTGAGCAGCGGCCTGTGGAGCGGTGCGGTGGCGCTGCCCTTCGGCGGCACCATCACCTGCACCTTCACAGCATATGACAGTGCAGGGAATGCCGGCTCCTGCACGGTGACGGTCAACCGCGACACGGGCGCGCCGGACGTGGTCATCGCGCGCCCGTCAGTCAGCCCGTACGATACCAATGTGGCGACGGTGGTGCTGGGCGGGACGGTGACTGACGATTTCGATACGCCGCTGGCGCTCTACTACTCATTCGGGACAGGACTCGACAGCGGCTACGTAGCGGTCGGCGTGACGGGTGCATGGGAAAAGGTCGCGACGCTGTACGCCTCGGGGACGCTGACGGTGAATGTCACGGGCTCGGACAGCGCGGGCAATATGGACACGGCAATGACGGTGGTCTACTACGACACGCAGGCACCGGTGCTGGCGCTGGCGCGTCCGGTGCACGGTTACGATACGGGCGCGGGGAACGTGGTGGTGGTCGGGTCGGCGCAGGACAGCCGCGTGGCGATCGGTGCGGTGCGCTATGTCACCGAAGACGGCGCGAGCGGCTGGCTCTACCCGGCTGCGGGCATCTTCACGGGCGCAGTGCCGCTGAACGCGGCAGCGGGCGAGACGGTGGACATCACGCTGACCGCGGCAGACAGCGCGACCAACAGCGGCACGGTGACGGTGTCGGTCTACCACGACACGGTGGCACCGGCGGTGACGCTGGCACAGCCGGCGCAGGGCTATGACACCTCCAGCGCGGTGGTCTGGTGCGCGGGCGCGGCCTTTGATACGCGCGTGGTCGTCACGCAACTCTGGTATGCGACCTCGCAGAACGTGAGCGGGTCGCTGCCGGTGAGCGGGGGCCTGTGGAGCGGCGCGGTGGCACTGCCGTACGGCGGCACGATCACCTGCACCTTCACCGCGTATGACAGCGTGGGGAATGCGGGATCCTGCACGGTGACAGTCAACCGCGACACGGGAGTGCCCGCGGTGACCATCCTGCAGCCGGCGGCTGACTATGACACGAATGCGAATGTGCTGGTGGTGCGCGGCACGGTGACCGATGACTTCGATACGCCGCTGTACGTGACGGCGCAGGCGGGGAGCGCGACGGCGGTCATGCTCACGGTGAGCGCGGGCGC
>CAZWUZ010000013.1:14817-30186 GCA_964637655.1 uncultured bacterium
ATGGAGCGGCACGGTGCCGCTGGTGCCGGGCGAGACACAGACGCTGACGGTGAGCGCGACGGACAGCGCCGGCAATACCGGGACGGATACGCGCTCATTCAACTACGACACGATGCCGCCGGTGCTCAACCTGGCCTACCCGGCAGACGGCTACGACACTGCGGTGCCCTACGTCATCATCGGCGGCACGGCAGCTGACTCGCTGGCGCGCATCGATACGGTCTACGTGCGCACGGCGACGGGGTGGACCGGCAGCGCGGCAGTGACTGCCGGCGCGTGGTCCTGCTCGGTGCCGCTGAGCGCGGCGAGCACGGTCATCACGGCGTCATGCACCGATGCGGCGACCAACACGATGCTCGATACGGTGCAGGTCGATTACGACACGGCGGCACCGCTGGTCATCATCACGGCGCCGGCGAACAACAGCGGCACGAGCGTGCAGACGGTGACGGTGCGCGGCACGGCAGCGGACAGCGTGACGGCGGTCGGCGGCGCCATTGTCCGCATCAACAACGTGCTGACCGCGGTGACGGCGGTGAGCAACGGCACCTTCACGGTGAGCGTGGCGCTGCCGGCGGGCGCCTGCAGCATCAGCGTCTCGTGCAGTGACGCGTTCGGCGCCTACGGTCACGATACGATTACCGTGACGCTCGATACCGGCGTCCCGCTGGTGCAGATCACGAATTTCGCGTCAGGCGCGGATACCAGTGCCAGCGTGGCGGTGCCGCTGTCCGGTACGGCGGCGGACAGCTTCAGCGCGGTGAGCGCGGTGGCGGTGAGTGTCAACGGCAGCGGCACGTCGGTGGTGGCGCTGGCAGGCGGACGCTGGAGCACGGCGGCGAACCTCGCGGTCGGCGTCAACACTGTCATGGCGACGTGCAGCGACGCGCTGGGCAACGAGACGCGCGCGGTGGCGGTACTCTACTACGACACCGGCGCCCCGGTCATCACCGGGGTGGCGGCACTGTTCAGCAGCGACAGCGTGGTCGACTACGATACGCCGCTCAGCGCGGCCGCGGATACCATCTGGGTCAACCCGGTGGCGGGGTTCACCTGCACCTTCACGGTGGCGTTTGTCGAGCCGTCGCCGCTGGCGGTTACCGGAAGCACGAACTTCGGGCAGACGCCGGCGGACACGCAGGCGGCGGGCGGCTGGACGGTCGCGTACATCGTTCCGGCCGGGCTGGCGGCTGATACCACAGTCATCATCACGGTGACCGACGTCTCCGGCAAGACCGACACGGTCGCGTACGTGTTCGCGGTCGACAACTACTGCCCGGCAGTGACGCTGGTAACCCCCGCGGACCTCGCGGAGACCACGGTGGCAACCCCGCTGTTCGGCTGGACGGCGACCGCGGACACGGGCGCGGGGCTGGCCTACTTCCGCGTCGAACTCGACACCGACGCGGTCTGGACGGCGGTTACGGCGAATGAGACGACGACCCTGACGACCTGGACGCCGGCGACGGCGCTGACCAGCGACACCTGGTACTGGCGTGTGACCGCGGTCGACAGCGCGGGGAACGTGAGCAGCGCGGTGCAGCGCTCGCTGCGCATCCCGTCGACCAATTTCACGCCGCCGTTCGCGCTGACCCCGGCACTCGAGGCGGCGGGCGGCGGGCGCTACACGGTGCGCCTCGAATGGACCGCAACCCCGGACACGCGGGCGACGCGCTACCACCTCTACTACGAGGTTGATGCGGACGGCAGCGACACGCTGGTACACGGCGACACGACGGTAAGCGACACGTATATCAGCGTGCCCGACACCACCTGGCGTTCGCCCTTCCTGCTCACCGCGGACACGCGCTACGTCTTCGCCCTGCGCGCGGCGGACACGACGACCGAGGAACAGAACCAGAACGTGCAGGCAAGCATCTACGTGCCGGCCGTGACTGCGGGCGCCAACGATACCGGCACCGCCTACATCATGACGCCGAACAGCGGCCAGTCGGTGCGCGGCACCGCGGTGACGGTGGCCGCCGACCTGGTCGATATCGACGCTGACGGGGTGGCGCATGTCACCTTCCAGTACCGGCGCACGGGCGACAGCATGTGGAGCGACATCGTCAGCAGCAGCGAGATGCCGAATCCCGACCCGACCTGGCCCTACTACGTGCACTGGGACGTCAACGGTACGCTCGGGGTGCAGAGCGGCATCTACATCCTGCGCACGCTCGTCACGTACCGCACCGGGAGCGTGGTCGAACAGCCGGTCTATAAGACGATTTCGTTCGGCGACACGATTGCGCCTGATATCCGCGAAGAGGACACGGGCGTGCTGCACTGCAAGCAGCAGCGCGTGTGGCAGAACGTGGCGACGGACGTCTACCTCGGCGACGAACGCGACGACCTGCTGCTGCAACTGCGCGTGCCGGCCGGGGCAATCAGCGATTCGCAGACGTTCCTGCGCATCGAGCAGTACGACGACCCGAACCGTTACAGCGATTCGCTCGCGGCGGGCGAATTCACGAATCTTGGCGAGTTCCGCACGTTCACCTTCACCAACGGTGACACGCAATTCGCCGCGGGACGCGAAGTCGAACTCTGGTTCCCGTATGCTGACGCCAACAACGACGGTGTCGTCGACGGGCAGATCCTGTTCGAGACGGAACTCAAACTCTACTGGTACAACGACCGCACGCAGACCTGGGAAGTGGTGCCCGGCCAGACGATCAACACGGCGGAGAACTACATCCACGCGCGGCTGACACACTTCAGCACGTACGCGGTCTTCGGGCCGGCGGCGGCGGCGAACCTCGACCTGGTCACGGTGTTCCCCAACCCGTTCCGCCCGAACAACAACAGCGCGGATGACGGCATCCCGTACCAGCCGGGGAACCAGAACTCGGGGATCATCTTCGGCAACCTGAGCGCGCGCGTGGTGATCGAGATCTACGACCTCAGCGGGCGGCGCGTGGCGCGCCTGCAGCCGGACAACCTCAGCCGCAACGTGCAGTGGGACGCCTGCGATGAGGACGGCAGCGACGTGGCGAGCGGCATCTATCTTTACGTCATCACCGGCGCGGACGGGAAGAAGCGTGTCGGCAAACTGGGCATTATCAGGTAGGAGCAGAGCATGCGGAGGAAACTGATGCTGGCGGCAGCGGAGCTGCTGGTGCCGGCGACGGCGTGGGCGGCGTTCACGGTCTTCGGGCTGGCGCCGGCGGCTGACCTCGACAGCGTCACGGTCTATCCGAACCCGTTCCGTCCCGATGACGGGGCGGTGGAGAACGGCATCCCGTATGCCGCGGGGAACCCGAACTCGGGGGTGATTTTCGCCAACCTGAGCGCGCAGGTCACCATCGAGGTGTTCGCGGCGGACGGGCGGCGCGTGGCGCGGTTGCAGCCGGGCAATGCCAGTCGCAACCTGCAATGGGATGCGAGTGACGAGGACGGCAGCCCGCTGGCGGCGGGTCTCTATATCTGGGTTATCAGGGACGGCGGCAACCGTGTGCGTACGGGCCGCCTGCACATCATCCGGTAGGGAGTGGTCATGATACGGTTCTGCTGCATAGTGCTGATTATCGGGATGGCGGTGACACCCGCGCTGGCGGCGCGGTCGACGACCGCGTCATTCCTCAAAATCGGGGTCGGGGCGCGCGCGGCGGGGATGGGCGAAGCGTATACCGCCATCGCTGACGATGCCAGCGCCACCTACTGGAATCCCGCGGGGATGGCGGCAGCGAACCGCCGGCAGTTTATCTTCCAGCACAACGAATGGTTCGGCAACATCAACTACGAGTACCTTGGCTACGCGCACCCGCTGGAGCGCGGCGGCACGGTGGGCGGCTCGCTCACCTACCTCGACAAGGGTGACATCCCGCGCACGACCTACAGCAACCCGTTCGGCGCCGGGCTGGGAAGTTACGAGGCGCAGGATTTCGCCGGGAGCGTCAGTTATGCGGCGTCATACCGCAGCGACATCGACTGGGGCGTCACGGCGAAGCTGATCCGTCAGGAGATCGATGACGCGTCGGCGACGAGTTTTGCGGTCGATGGCGGCGTGCTCTACCGCACGCCGTATCAGGGACTGACGCTTGGCGCGGCGCTGCTCAACCTCGGGACCGCGGCGAAATTCGACGAGCGCAAGGAGCAGTTGCCGCTGATGTTCAAGGCGGGGGCGGCGTACCGCCTGCAGGATGTGCCGCTGACCTTTGCGTCAGACCTCGTGCTGCTGCGCGGCGACCAGTCGTCATTCCGCCTCGGGGCGGAGTACACCTTCAACCGCCTGATCGACATTCGCGCGGGGTACAATTCGGCGAACGATGCGGACAACGGCTGGGGGTGCGGCTTCGGCATCAACCTCGACGACCTCGAAATAAATTACGCGTATGTGCCCTACGGTGACCTGGGTAACACGCACCGCATCGACAGCGTCTTCACGTTCGGGGCACCCGTGCGCGAAGAGGCGCCGGCACCGGCACCGCTTCCGACGCCGACACCCGTGCCGACACCCGCCCCGACCCCGCGTCCGACCCCGGCACCGGTGCCGCCGCTGAGCGACGCGGCGCAGCAGGCAGCGGCGCTGGTGGCGGAGGGCAACCGCTTGCAGGCGGCGGGCGACCTGCGCGCCGCGGTGGCGTCATACCTGTCGGCGCTGCAGTATGACCCGCGCTCATTCGCGGCCTACTACAACACGGGCAACGCGGCCTTCGCGCTCAAGGATTACGTAGCGGCGCGCGATGCGTACACCTACGCGCTGCAGTTGCGCCCGGGGATGATCGAGGCGATGGTCAACCTCGGCAGCGCGCATTACCGGCTTGGCGACTTTGCCGCGGCGGCGCGCATGTGGGAGCAGGTGCTGCAGCAGGACGCGCAGAACGCGCAGGCGCAGCGCAACCTCGAGATCGTCTATCGCAAGCATCCGGAAGTGAAGCCGATCGGTCCGGGTGACCGCCAGCCGCCGCCGGCCGGCACGACAGTGACACCGCCGCCGGTGACGGCACCCGCGCCGGCCGCAGCGGCGCCTGTGCCGGTAGCACCGGTTATCAGTGCGCCGGTGCCGCAGCCGCGCACGGCCCCCGCTCCACTGAGTGTTCCCGCGCCGGCGGTGCGCACGGGCGTGCCGGCCGCAACGCCGGCTCCGGCGGCGTCAGCGTCCACGACAGCACCGCCCGTGACGTTCTCTCCGGCACCGTCACCCGCTGACGTGTTCATCGCGCGCGGCAACGAATTGCAGCAGGCGGGCGACCAGCGCGGCGCCATCGCGCAGTACCAGCAGGCGCTGCAGGCCGAGCCGCGCTCGTTCGCGGCCTATTTCGGCCTGGGGACGGCAGCCTACAGCATCCATGAGTATGCGGCGGCCGCGGCGGCGCTGGGTATCGCGCGCCAGCTCGATCCGGAGAGTGTGGCGGCCATCAACAACCACGGCAGTGCGCTCTACAAGGTGAAGGATTTTGCGGGGGCGGCGCGCGCGTGGGAAGAAGTGCTGCGGCGCGAACCGGGCAACAGCGCGGCGCAGGCCAATCTCGACATCGTCTACGAGCGTCACCCGGAGAGTCGTCCGCAACAGTAGTCCGCTCCGCCGCAAGAACAGAAAACCCCGCCGGGCACTCCCGGCGGGGTTGTTGTGTCAGTACAGGTTGCGGCGGATCAGATGCGTGAGCGCTGGCGCATGGCGACGTTGACAATGACCTCGCCGCAGGTGGTCTTGAGCGGGATGACCAGCGTCTCGAGCATCAAGTTGGAGATCTTCATGTTGTCGCCGGTGAAGAGCGACGGCGGGGTGATGTCGAAGTTGAACCCCTTGCTGTTGAGCGCGGAGACGGCGCGCCCGGTGATCATGTTGGCCAGTTCGCTGATGGTCGACTTGGCCAGTTCGTCGAATTCCTTGAGTTCCTCACCGTTCATCGCCGAGGCGATGCGGATCCCCGTCGCCTGGTCCATGTCGTAGACGACGCGCCCCTCGACTTCGCCGGCGATGCCGATGAGCGCGGCGATCCCCTTGGTGTTGATGGGCGTGGTGATGAGCGAGAGTTTACCGCGCTCGACGTCGCTGTTGAGCAGTTCCTTGAGCAGCGAGTAGGCGCCCTCGATGAACGGGTTGATGTATTCGACTTTCATGACACGCTCCTATTTGGCGAGGACGCCCTTGAGGACTTTCAGCACCTGTTCCCGCTGGAACGGCTTGACAATGAAATGCTTGGCGCCGCGCAAAATCGCCTGTTTGACCAGCGCCTCATGCCCCAGCGCGGAAACCATGACGATCTTTGCTGCCGGGTTGAGCGCCATGATCGCTTCCACCGCTTCGATGCCGTTCATTTCCGGCATGGTGATGTCCATGGTGGTGATGTCGATCTCCGCGCCGCGCGCCTTGTGGAACTCCACCGCCTGCTTGCCGTTCAGCGCCTCGCCCAGCACCTCGTAGCCGGCGCTGGTGAGTACCCGCGCAAGCTGCTTGAGAATGAAGGCGGAGTCGTCGGTGATGAGCACCTTGTAGGGGGTCCCGTCCGGTTTGATCCCGGTATCCTTGAGTTCTTCGTCCGGTCCCTGTACCTGCACTTCGTCAGCCATATCGGCACCTCACCATAATCAGGATGGTGGTAAGTTTGACACATTTCCGGGCGCCTGTCAAGTGAAAGGGAGCAGAAGGTGTTTTGCCGGTGCTATGGACTTGCCAGAGGTTGCGAAATCTGCTATAGTGTAGCGTCGCACATTTCACACGGCGCCGCCGGGCGTGGTGTTCCCGCGTGGCGGGAATTTCGCCCTGAAGGTAAAGGCGCCGGAGGGAAACCACGAAGGAGGCAGGTGTATGAGTCGTATTCAGATGAAGGAGTTGCTGGAAGCAGGGGTGCACTTCGGGCACCAGACACGGCGCTGGAACCCGAAGATGAAGCCGTACATCTTCTCGACGCGCAAGAATATCCACATTCTCGACCTGCAGAAGACGGTGGCGCTGGCCAACAAGGCGGCGGAGTTCATCACCACGTCGGTAACCGAGGGGAAGACGGTGCTCTTCGTCGGCACCAAGAAGCAGGCGAAGAAGGCGATTGCCGAGCAGGCGGCGCGTTGCGGCATGCCCTACGTCAACAACCGCTGGCTGGGCGGCATGCTCACCAACTACGCGACGGTGCGCCGCTCGCTCAACCTGATGCTGGAAATCGAGGGACTGGAAACGTCGGGCGGGCTGGCACAGCGCCCGGTCAAAGAGCGCATGTCGCTGACGCGGCGCAAGGAGAAACTGCAGGCGAACCTCGGCGGCATCCGCGATATGCAGGGGCTGCCGGACATCCTCTTCGTCGTTGACACGCGCAAGGACACGCTGGCGGTGGCGGAAGCCCGCCGGCTGAATATCCCGGTGGTGGCGCTGGTCGACACCAACTGCGACCCGGAAGAGATCACCTACCCGATTCCCGCCAACGATGACGCTATCCGCGCCATCGCGCTTTTCTGCGCGATTATCGCGGACGCGGTGCTCGAGGGGCAGGAGTACCGGGCGCGGCAGCAGGAGGAACTCGAGGCGCAGGCGGAACGCGCGGCGGTCGAGGGAGCACAGGCGGACGCGCTGGCGGAAAAGGTCGCGGAGACCGGCGACGGCGCGACGGCCCAGTAAGGAGAGGACGACATGGAGATCAAGGCAAGCGATGTGAAGACCCTGCGCGAGGCAACGGGCGCGGGGATGATGGCGTGCAAGGCGGCGCTGCAGGAGTCCAACGGCGACATGGCGGCGGCGACGAAGCTGCTGCGCGAAAAGGGACTGGCGGATGCGGCCAAGAAGCAGGCGCGCATCGCCGCGGAAGGCAAGGTGGTCATCGCGGTGAACGCCGACCGGACGCAGGGGCTGCTGCTTGAACTGAACTGCGAAACCGACTTTGCGGCCAACAACGAAAACTTCACCGGCGCGGCGGACGCCTTTGCGGCGAAACTGCTGGCGGGAAGTTTTGCCACGGTGGCGGACGCGGAGGCGTCGCCGCTGGGCGAAGAGGTCAAGCAGCTGTCGGCGAAGATCGGCGAGAAGGTTACGCTGCGGCGCTTCGAGAAGGTGACGGCGCCGGCGGGCGGGTTGCTCGTCGACTACCGGCACTTCAACGGCAAGATCGGCGTGCTGCTGGCCGCCAGCGGCCCGGCGGCGGCGGCGGAAACGCTGCGCCAGGTGGCGATGCACGTTGCCGCCTCGCAGCCGCAGTGTCTCGACCGCAGCGGGGTGAGCGCGGAGCAGGCGGCGGCGGAGAAGGACGTCTACCGCGCGCAGCTCGCGCAGGACGAGAAGATGGCGGGCAAGCCCGACGCGGTCAAAGAGAAAATCGTCGAGGGGAAACTCAACAAGTACTACGAGCAGGTCTGCCTGCTCGAACAGCCGTTTATCCACGACGACAAGCAGAAAGTGGGCGACGTGCTGAAGGGCGCGGGCGTGGCGGTCACGACCATGGCGCTCTTCGTGCTCGGCGAGGGGATCGAGAAGAAGTCGCAGGACCTCGCCGCGGAGGTCGCCAAGGAGCTGGCCAAACATGCCTGAGGCGAAACCGCGGTTCCAGCGTATTCTGCTCAAGATCAGCGGCGAGGCGCTCTCGGCGACGGGGCAGTCGCTCGACGGGGGCATCCTCGACGCGGTCTGCAGCGAGGTCAAGCGCATTGCCGACCTCGGCTGCCAGATCGGCATGGTGGTCGGGGGCGGCAACATCTTCCGCGGCCTGACCGGGGTCAAGGGGGGCTTCGAGCGCACCACGGGCGACCACATGGGGATGCTGGCGACGGTAATCAACGCCCTGGCACTGCGCGCGACGTTCGAGAAACTCGGGCAGCGCGCGGAAGTGATGACCGCGTTCCCCATCCTCGGGGTCACCCGCATCTTCAACCGCCGCGAGGCGGTGCAGCTGCTCGACCAGGGGACGGTGGTCATTTTCGCCGCCGGTACGGGCAACCCGTTCTTCACCACCGATACCGGGGCGGCGCTGCGCGCCATCGAGATATCCGCGGACGTGATGATGAAAGCGACCAAGGTCGACGGGGTCTATTCCGCCGACCCGAAGAAGGACCCGACCGCGACGAAGTACGACCGCATCACCTATGCCGAGGTCATCGCCAGACAACTTGGCGTCATGGACATCACCGCCATTACCCTCTGTCGCGAGAACAGGATGAAGGTGATGGTCTTCGCCATGACCGAACCGGGCTCGATCTTCGCCGCGGTGACGGGGCCCAACCTCGGCACCATCGTGGAGGAATGACATGGACGCGATCATCAAGGGGATGACCGGCCGCCTGGACAAGACGCTGCAGACGTGCCGCGAGGACGCGGCGACGATGCGCACCGGGCGCGCCTCGGCGGCGCTGCTGCAGGGGGTGACGGTCGACTACTACGGCACGCAGACGAAACTGACGGATATCGCCGCGGTGGCGGCACCCGAACCGCGGCTGCTGGTGGTCAAGCCCTACGACCAGTCGGCGAACCAGGCCATCGTCAAGGCCATCCAGGCGGCGAATCTCGGGTTCAACCCGTCGGCCGATGGCGCGGTCATCCGCATCAGCGTGCCGCCCCTCTCCGAGGAACGGCGCCGCGACCTGGTCAAGGTGCTCAAGAAGAAGGGCGAAGAGAGCAAGGTGGCGCTGCGCAATATCCGGCGCGACGCCATCAACGAACTGCAGCAGGCGAAGAAGGACGGCACCCTCCCCGAGGATATGGCCAAGAAGGGGGAGAAGAAGGTGCAGGAGCAACTCGACAGCTACATACGCCAGGTGGACGACATCCTGGCGAAAAAAGAAAAGGAAATCATGGAGGTCTGAACAATGGCACACACGATCAATGAAGCATGCATCGCCTGCGGGAGCTGCGTCGACAGCTGCCCCGTACAGGCAATCGCGGAGAGCGGCGGCAAGTACGCCATCGCCGCGGACAAGTGCATCGACTGCGGCGCCTGCGTCGAGCAGTGCCCGGTGGAAGCGATCAAGCCGGGCGCGTAAGCGCGACAGCACATGCCATGCCGGGTGCGTTTCTTTGCGGGTGCGCACCCGGTTTTTTTATTCGCGCCGCCGGGGTCGCGCACGGGTACCGGCACGGACGGAGGTCGCAGTGCAGGCACCTGACAGCATAACCGACACGACTGAACGCGCGCTCTGGGAACAACTGGAGGCGGCGCGCCTCCCGCGGCACGTGGCGGTCATCATGGACGGCAACGGGCGCTGGGCGAAACAGCGCGGCCTGCCGCGCCTGGCGGGCCATCAGCAGGGGGTCAGGACGGTGCGGCGCACGGTCGAACTGTGTGGCGACCTCAAGGGCATCAGGGCGCTGACGTTGTACGCTTTTTCGACGGAGAACTGGACGCGGCCCAAGGACGAAATCGGCGGACTGATGCAGCTGCTGAAGACCTACCTGCGCATCGAACTTGCCGAGATGCTGAAAAACGACATTCGCCTGACGACCATCGGGCATGTCGAAGAACTGCCGGCAGAGGCGCGCGACGAACTCGAGACGACGAAACAGCGCACCGCGAACAATACAAAATTCATCCTCAACCTCGCGCTCAACTACGGGGCGCACCGCTCGCTGACCGATGCCGCGCGGACGCTCGCGCAGCAGGCGCGTGACGGGCACCTCGCCCCGGCGGCCATCACGCCGGAGCATGTCGCGCAGGCGCTGGAAACGTCGTTCCTGCCGCCGCTCGACCTGCTCATCCGCACCAGCGGCGAACTGCGCCTCTCGAATTTCCTGCTTTGGGAGATGGCCTACGCCGAGATGGTCGTCACCCCGGTGCTCTGGCCCGACTTCTCGCGGTGCGACTTTCTGCAGGCGCTGCTCGACTTCCAGCAGCGCGAGCGCCGCTTCGGCGCCGTCGCTGCGCCGACATCGTGATGCACGAAACCATGACGGCGTTCACCACGGAGCACACGGAACGCCTGCGGTCTGCCGGCGGTCATGCTGCTGTGTCCTCAGGACAGACCACAACGGCTTTCACCGCAGAGCACACAGAGCACGCGGAGCGCCTGCGGTCTGCCGGTGTCAGTTCTGTGTCGGCTCCTGCCGGTTCATGCCCGCAGGGCCAACTCCCGTTGAGCAGTCGTGCATTTCTCCGTGAACTCCGTGTGCTCCGTGGTAAAATTCATTCCGCTCTCTGTGTGCTCTGCGTGCTCTGCGGTGAAAAAGTATCTGCTTTCCGTATGGGACCGATGCCGGCGGGAGGAGCAGCATGAGCAACCTTATGGTGCGGGTGCTGACCGCACTTATCGGGGTGCCGCTGGTCCTGTTCGCCATGTTCCACCGCGACCCGCTCCCGGGCGGCGGCTTCCTGTTTTTTCTGCTGCCGCTGCTGATTACTGTCGCGGGGGCGAGTGAACTGAACTCGCTGCTGGCCGGCGGCAGCGCCAGCCGGCCGCGGCGGCTGCTTTACCTGCTGCTCGCGCTGGCGGCGGTCTGCGGTAGTTTCGGCAGTATCGATACGGCATTGCCGCATCGCGGCAACTGGACGGGTCTCATCACGCCGGCGGAATGGCTGGTGCTGATGCTGTTGACCGCGCTGCTGGCGGTCGGTGCGCTGCGCGTCGGGTCGGGGACGATCCCCGGCAGCGTCGGTGATGCCGGGCAGGCGCTGCTCGCGGTGGCAGGACTGGCGCTCCCCGCGTCGTTTCTCGCCCTGCTCTGGCGCCTGCGACAGGGTGCGTGGTGCGTGCTCCTGCTCTTTCTGTGCACGTGGATGGCCGATACCGGCGGCTATTTCGCCGGGAGGTTCCTCGGCCGCACGAAACTCGCCCCGGCCATCAGCCCGAAAAAGACCATTGCGGGCTTCTGGGGCGGGATGTGTGCCTCCGTGCTGGCCGCGGTGCTGCTTGCGCAGTTCGCCGGCGGGCGCGTGCCGGTCACCGTCGGACAGGCGCTGCTCTTCGGCGTGCTCATGGCGCTGGGCGGGACGCTGGGCGACCTCATCGAGTCGCTGGTCAAGCGCGAGATGCAGTGCAAGGATTCGGGCGGCCTTATTCCCGGGCACGGGGGCGTGCTCGACCGCTTCGACGCCATTCTCTTCAATGCCCCGCTGGCCTACCTGTACCTGCTGACACTGTAGCGTGTTTTGTGCTATACTCACCTGTCGGCGTGCAGGGTGTGTGCCGGCGCAGGCGAGGCAGAGATGACAGCAAGAAACATTGTGCTTCTGGGCAGCACGGGATCCATCGGCGAGAGCACCTGCGACGTGGTGCGGGCGGCGCCTGACCGGCTGCGCCTGACCGGGCTGGCAGCGGGCAAACGCTGGGAAAAACTCGAACAGCAGGCGCTGGCGCACGGCGTCACGCGCGTGGTGGTCGACGACCCGGCGGGCGCGGAACAACTGCAACGGCGGCACCCCGACTGGCAGGTGGGGTGCGGCATAGACGACGTCATCGCGCTGGCGACGGCGCCCGGCACGGATTTCGTCGTCGGGGCGATGGTCGGGGCAGCGGGGGCGCGCCCCGTGCTCGCGGCACTGCAGGCGGGCATCAGCGTCGGACTGGCCAACAAGGAGACGCTGGTGATGGCGGGGGAGACGGTGATGCGCGCGGCCCGCGCCTCGGGCGCCCGCATCCTCCCCATCGACAGCGAGCACAGCGCGCTCTTCCAGTGCCTCGAAGGTGAACGCGCCGCGGAAGTCGCGCGGCTGATTCTCACCGCCTCGGGCGGCCCCTTTCTGAACTTCGCCGGCGACCTGCGCGACATCACGCTCGCTGACGCGCTGGCGCACCCCAAATGGAGCATGGGGGCCAAGGTGACCATCGACTCCTCAACGCTGATGAACAAGGGCCTCGAAGTGATTGAGGCGCATCACCTGTTCGGGTTCGCCCCGGCGCAACTCTCGGTGGTGGTCCACCCGCAGAGTATCGTCCACTCGCTGGTCGAATTCGTCGACGGCAACCTCAAGGCGCAACTCGGGGTGACGGACATGCGGCTACCCATCGCTTACGCGCTGCACTATCCGGAGCGGGTGGCCAACCCCTTCCCGAAACTGAAACTTGTCGACCTCGAACAGCTGACCTTCCGGCGCGCTGATGCGGAGCGGTTTCCCTGCCTGCGCCTGGCCTTTGACGCAGTCAAGGCAGGGGGGACGGCGCCCGCCATCCTCAACGCGGCCAACGAAGTGGCGGTGCAGGCGTTCATGGACGGGACACTCACCTTCCCGGGGATTCCGCGGCTGGTCGAGCAGGCGCTGGGCATGGTGACGGCGCAGGCGGCGGCGGACTGGGACGCGGTGGCGGCGGCGGATGCGGCGGGCCGCGCAGCGGCGCGCGAGTGGCTGGCGCGTGAGCGTGCGTCATGCTGAGCGTGCTGGCGGCACTCTTCGTCCTCGGCGTGGCGGTTTTCGTGCACGAACTGGGGCACTTTATTGTCGCGCGCCTCTGCGGGGTGCGGGTTGACGTTTTTTCCATCGGGTTCGGCAACCGGCTCTTCGGCTTCCGGCGCGGCAACACCGACTACCGGGTTTCCCTGCTGCCGCTGGGCGGCTACGTCAAACTGGCGGGCGAATTCCCGGAAGAGGGGGCGGTGCCGAAAACGGACGACCTCTTCGGGCGTCCCGCGTGGCAGCGCATCCTGGTTTTTGCCGCGGGCGGCGGCGGCAATTTCCTGTTTGCGTGGCTCTGTTTCGCCGGGCTGCTCTGGTACGGCTATCCCGAGGCGGTCTGGCCGACGACGGTCGGGGTGGTAAGCGACAGTTCGGCGGCGGCGGTGGCGGGTCTGCGCGTCGGTGACGACATCCGCGCCATCGACGGGCAGCCGGTGCGCGAATGGGCGGATATCCCGCTGCTGCTGACCAGCACGGCGGCCCCCGCGGCGCTGCTGACGGTGCAGCGTGACACGCAGACGCTGACGCTGCCCGTGGCGCTGCCGGAGAACATCGAGGAGCACCCGGGGATCATCGGCATCTGGCCGCGGTTTACCACGGTGGTCGGGGCGGTGAGCGACAGCTACCCGGCGGCGCTGGCGGGACTGCGCGCGGGGGACCGCATCCTCGCGGTGGGCGATACTCCGGTGGCGGCGTGGACGGAACTGCAGCAGGCGATCCGTTCGACGGGGCGCCAGCCGGTGCGCATCGTCTACGAGCGCGACCGCGTGACCTGCACCACGGTGCTCACCCCGCGCTACAGCCCGCAGCAGCGTGCGACAATGATCGGCATCGCGCTTTACACCGACACGACCATCCGACGGTTCGCCTTCCCCGCCTGCCTCTGGCAGGGGGCACGCAAGGTGGGTGAGGTGAGCGTGCAGATGGTCGCCTCGCTGTACAAACTGGTGACCGGGCAGCTGAGCATCAAGGCGATGGGCGGTCCGGTGATGATTTTTGCCGGGGCGGCGGCGGTGGCGGAGGTCGGGTGGATCGAGCTGCTGCTCTTTACCTGTTTCATCAGCATCTCGCTGGGGATTATGAACCTCGCTCCGCTCCCCATCACTGACGGTGGGCATATCATGTTTACCATGCTCGAAAAACTGCGCGGGCGGCGGCTGTCGGGCACAGTCAACGAGTGGATACAGATCGCGGGCGTGACCTTCCTGCTCGCGCTGTTCGCGGTGGTGCTCTATAACGATGCGGAGCGGTTCGGACTATGGTACTGGCTGACGGAAACGGTCGTCCGGAATTTCTGAGCCCGCGGCGCGTGACGCGGACGCTGCACATCGGTGGTGTCGCCATTGGCGGCGGTGCCCCGGTAAGCGTGCAGTCGATGACCAACACGCCGACCGCGGATAGTGCGGCGACGCGCGCGCAGATCGCGCTGCTGGCGGCGGGCGGCTGCGACCTGGTGCGGCTGGCGGGGCCCGACGCGGACGCGGCGGCGGCGCTCCCTGCCATCCTGCGCGACAGCCCCGTCCCGCTCATCGCCGACATCCATTTCGACTACCGGCTGGCCCTGGCGTCAATCGACGCGGGCATCCATGCCCTGCGGCTCAATCCCGGCAATATCGGCGGGGAGGAGAAGGTGCGCGTGGTGGCGCAGGCGGCAAAAGCAGCGGGCGTACCCATCCGCATCGGGGTGAATGCCGGCTCGCTGGAAAAAGCGCGCCAGCAGGCCATCGACGTCGCGCCGCGCGGGGCGCATGACGCGCTGCTGGCGCAGGCGCTGGTGGAAAGCGCGCTGGCACAGGCCGCCCTGCTCGAGGCCGAAGGCCTGACGCAGATCAAAATCTCGCTCAAGGCGTCGTCAGTGCCCGTCACGGTCATGGCCTACCGCCTGCTGGCATCGCGCAGTGACTACCCGCTGCATATCGGCATCACCGAGGCGGGGACGCGGCTGGCGGGGAGCGTCAAGTCGGCGCTCGGACTGGGCATCCTGCTGGCGGAAGGACTGGGTGACACGCTGCGCGTGTCGCTCGCGGGCCCGCCTGACGACGAGCCGCTGGTGGCGCGGCAGATCCTCAATTTCCTCGGGCTGCGTCGCGACCTGCCCGAGGTGATCGCCTGCCCGACCTGCGCG
>CAZWUZ010000014.1:0-29275 GCA_964637655.1 uncultured bacterium
CGGCGACGCGGGCTACTCGCGGCGCGGCGATCCCATCCTGACGCACACGCAGGCGGCAGAAGGCGTGCGGGCCCGTTATGTGAAGGTCCTGCTGACCCGCGGCAGCCGTTTCTATGTGAAACATCCTGAATGGCGTTTTGTGACCTTGGCGGAAGTCAAGGTCTTTGCGGACGAATAACCCGTGCGGCGTGCGCCGCGCAAGGAGGTGATGCACACAATCCGGGTGAGCCAAAGGCAGGCGGGGCGTACCGCCCTGCTGTAGGCAGCGATACCCGCTGAGGCCGGCAGCATACCGGCACAGGCGGCCGCACTGACCGCACGCGGCACATGGCGGGCCCTTGGCCTGTCGACAATGACATCTGTACAGAGAGAGAGAAACATGGCACGTAACACATACTGGATACTGCTGGCTTTGCTGGCAGCGCTGTGCATCCCGTCGGCGGTGTTCGCCACCACGCAGGATGCCTTGAGCGGGACGCCAATCAACAACACCTGCACGGTCGCGGCGGCAACGGTCACCGCGGTCACCGCGTCGGCGACGGGGACGGCCGTGCAGACCATCTATGGCGACACGCTGCACAAACCGACGGAAACCGCCAACGCCAATTTCGGCGAAACGGCAACGTTCATGTACACCGTGCACAACACCGGCAATATCTCGGACAGCATCTTCGTCATGCCGATCCTGCGTTACAACGGGACGGACTCAGGGTTTGTCATCGTCGTCGGCAACGGGGTTGACGATACGCATACCACCACCGCGGCGGTGTGGAGCACGGGCGACAGCGTCTGGGTTGGCCCGATCGGGGAAGATGGTATCGGCAGATTCATCATCAACGTCGGCATCCCGAGCGCGGCAATCGGCACCACCGGAAACGGCGACTCCATCAGCGTATTTTTCAACATCGGCCGGGTCAATGCGGTCACCACTGCCTACACGGGTGACAACGGCATCACCTACGCGGAAGCGACGCCGAACGGCGGGTCGAATACTTCGTCGGTCGACACGGTCACCATCGCGGGCGCGGTGTTCACGATGGCGAAGACCGGCACCTGCACCATCGGCGGCGCGCTGTCACCGGCACGGCCTGGTGCGACCATCGGCTACACGCTGACCTATACCAACACCGGCTCGGGCGCGGGCAGCCAGATTGTCATCTACGACATGATCGACACGTCGGTGACGACGCTCAAGGCCTTCGCCTCGGACAGCGGCGGTTGGACGGCGGAATGGGCACCGGCACATCAAAACGATTTTGCCTATGGCGCGGCGGGTTGGACAGCGGCGGCCGGCGTGGGTGGCAATGAGGGAACGGTGAAATGGGTCCGTTTCCGTAATGCGTCGGTTGCGGCAGGTGAGTCGCGGTCGATCTACTTCTACGTGACGGTAAACTAAGGAGGGCATGACGGTACGGGGAGTGACGCAGTCAGGATGAATGTCTGATGCGGCGTCAGGACCGACAACCGTGATGCTTCTCCGGAGGCCGCGCGATTGCTGACAGTAAGAGGTGTAATCTGATGCTATGCGAAAGGTAGTGTAGCGCATACATAAGAACACCAAAACTGTCTGTTATGGTTCTGAGCAGTGCCGCAGCAGTGCCGAACGTGTACATACCAGTGGGCAGAGTGTAGCCCGCATGGTCAGACGTTCAGGCAGCGTGTATTTCATCCATGATTCGAGGTACAGGCGTCACGTTCCGTGCCGGAAACCGACGGGTGAGGTGTATCCGGATGACGGAGCACGGGAGTGCTTGAACGTGATGACGGTTGAAGTCCATGCGGGGAACGTGTCGGATGGCTGAGACCATGGAGGTCGTATGCGCGTAGCGCAGACGGGGGACGGACGATGAGGCGAGGCACGGAATGACGACGGGAGCGGTGTATGCCGCGGCATAGCGGGCTGCTGACGCGACTGCTGCTCGGCACACTCCTCGTGTGCCTGCTGGCACTGGGCGGGGCGACGTCTGCCCGCGCGCTGACGCCGGTGGGCACGCTGATTTCCAGCACCTGCACACTCACCGTCGGGGCACCGGTCCCTGCGGTCTATCGCAGCGCGCCATTCGACACCGTGGTTGCCAACTGGGCGGCACTCGGACCGGACACAGCGGCGTACGGCACGGTGGGCGACACGGTCTGGCTGTTGTTCACCGCAACCAACCTGGCGGGACGCAGTGATACCTTCACCCTCGCGGCGGTTTCGCGTGCGGGCTGGGCGGTGTCGCTGTGGACCAGTGGCGGCACGGCTCCGCTGGCGGCGCAGCACGTGCTGCTCGCACAGCAGGCACTGGCCTTCCGCGTCGCGGTCTTCCGCAGCGGCAGCGGCGGCAGCGATTCCGTTTCGGTCGGCATGACGTCGCACAGCGATGCGCAGGCCACTGATTCCGCGTCCGCTTCGGTCTACCTGCGGGGTCAGTTGTACGGCTTCGGCATCGTCGCCCCGGCGGCGGTCTATCCGGGGGTGCCGTTCAGCGTGGTCATCAGCGCGTTTGACGACAGCAGCGGGCACGTCATGGCCACGTTCGACACGAATGTGGCAGTCACCGTCGATACCGGCACGGTGACACCGGACACGCTGGTGGCGGGCACCTGGATAGGCGGGGTGTGGACGGGGACGCTGACCATGGACGGGGCACGTGACACGGTCTACCTGGTCGTGCGCGTCGGGGCGGTGGCGGAGACGGTGGCCCTCAGGGTGGCCAACTACCGCATCGCGCTCGACAAGGCGGCCTATCAGGGACTGACTGACCTGCTCCGCATCACGGTCTGGGACAGCCAGCAGGACACGCCGGGCATCGTCAACAGCGTTCAGGCGCAGGTGGTGTCGGACCAGAATCCGCGCGGGGTGACGGTGGCCCTGACGGAGACGGGGCTGGCGACCGGCGTCTTCGCCGGCACGCTCAACTTCACGGAAGGGCTGTCGCGGGCGGACGCCATCAGCGTGCGCAGCGGCACCAACCTGACCGTGACGTATGACCCCGATGGGAATGGCCCGGCGCCGGCAGTGACGGCGCAGGCGTCGTGGCTGGCGCTGCTCATCCAGGACCTCGACCGCGTGCGGTCGTGGCCGAACCCGTTCCGGCCCGAACAGGACCGGGAGATCGTCATCCATAACCTGCCGTCGGACCAGAACATGACGGTGGAAATCTACAACGTCAACGCACAGCTGGTGAAGACGCTGCGCGTCGGCGCGGAAATAACCGTCACCCCGCAGGAGAATACGGCGCGGTGGGACGGGCGCAGCGGGTCAGGCAGCATGGTGGCGAGCGGAACCTACGTCTACGTGGTGCGGTGTGGCGCAGGCACGGTCGTACGCAAGCTGACCGTGATCAGGTAGGAGGCGGCAGATGACACAGCATAGACGCGGCAACCGACAACTGACCCGCCTGCTGGCAGTGGCACTCGTCGCGGTACTGGCGGGCACCACGGCGGCATGGGCGGAAAGCGACGGCACGGCCGGGGCGCAGTTCCTGCGGCTCGGGGCGGGCGCGCGGGCGGCGGCGCTCGGTGGCACCTACACGGGCATCGCCGACGACGTCTACGCCACGCACTGGAATCCCGCGGGTCTCGCGCAGCTGACGACGGCACAGGCGGCGGCGCAGCATCTCAACCAGTTCGGGGACATCACGCATCAGTACCTCGCGGTGGCTTTTCCCTACGGGCAGAAACTCACCTTCGGGGCCGACCTGCTGGCGATGCAGGCGGATGACAACTACCGCACGGAACTGACCGACGGGGCGGCCTTCACCAACCGCGACCTCGCGCTTGGAATCAGTGCCTCCTACCTGGTGCAGCCGCAACTGGCCTTCGGGGCGACGCTGCGCTGGCTCGATCAGGAACTGGCGACGTCACGTGCCCGCGGCTGGGCGGCGGACCTCGGCATCCTCTACCGTCCGCAGCGTGACTGGTCGTTCGGCGTGGCGATGCTCAATGCCGGGCCGGAGATCACCTTCGAGCGGCAGGGAGACGACCTGCCGACGGTGGTGCGGCTGGGCCTCGCGCATCAGTGGTCGCCATCGCTGCTGCTGGCCACCGACGTGGTTTTCCCCAACGACGGCGACGAGTACCTGACCGTCGGGGCGGAATACGCGTGGAACGAGCGTCTCGCCCTGCGGGCCGGGTACGAGGTCGGCACGGATTTTCACGGGCTTGACGCCCTGAGTGCCGGGCTGGCCTTCAACTGGCAGGCGATGAACGTCGACTACGCCTTTGTCCCGCGGGCGGAACTCGGCAACGTGCATCGCGTCGGGCTGAAAATCGCCTTCGACGGACTGGGAACGCGCGACAACCCGATGCTGCTGCCGGAAGCGGCGTATATGCCGCCGGTTGCACCGCAGCCGCAGGCGGTGCCCGCACCGGCGTCGACGGTACCGGTGCAGCGGGAAACCGCGCCGCCGCGCGTCACCGTACCCGCCCCGCCGACGCGGCCGGCACCAGCGCCGGAACCGGTGCAGACAGCACCGGTCCTGACCGTTCCGCAACCGCCGGCACCGCGCATCCCGGTGACGGTGGAACCGGCCGCGCCGCCGGCCCCGCCGGCAGCAACGCCGCTGCCGGTACCGCCGGCAGTGGAAACGGAGCAGGCGGCGGATGCGGCCGGCCGGGTGCAGCAGCAGCGCAACCTGCCGGCGTCGTACGCGGCGCTGTACCGCCTCGGGCGGCAGCGCCTCGCGGCCGGTGATTACGCTGATGCCGTCATCGTGCTGATGGCGGCCAACGAAGTACGGTTTGAGAATTTCGAGGCGCATTACGCGCTGGCCTGTGCCTTCTACGCGCTGGGGGATTACGCCTCCTCCGTGCGCGAACTGGACCTGGCGCGCCGCTTCCTGCAGTAGCAGTACCGCGTCAGCCGGACGCCATGCCGGCTGACGACGCGATTCTCTCTCTCAGACACCCGCCGGGGCGACGGATATCCGTCGCCCCGGTTTTCTGTACGCCCCCGGTGCACGTGCAACGCCTGCGGACGGTCAACCGCAGTCGTGCAGCACGGTAAAGGCCATGCAAGCCGCCGCACACTCCTGCTGTCGTCATGCGCCGCATGACGCGCAACCGCCGTCGCACAGTACGGTGACCGCCAGGCAAACCGCTGCACGCTCCTGCTGCCGTTCTGTACAGTCCTCCGTGCCGCCGCCGTCGCGCCACCCGTCGCGGTATTGACGATGTCGGCACAGCGTGGTAAGGTCGGCGCAGGGAGACGGTGCCTGATGGATGTCACGCGCATGAATCGGGAGGAACTGCTGGTTGAGGTGCAGCGTCTGCGGACGGTGTGTGAACGCCTGCTGCGCGAGGCCCGTCCCGTGCACGAAACCCTCAAAGCGGCGCTGGAGAGCGAACAGCGCCATCAGCAGGCGCTGCGCGCGCTGCAGGAATCGGAAGCCCGCTTCCGTGCGCTGACGGATGCGGCCCGGGACGCGATCTTCTGCAAGGACCGCGGCCGGTGCTATACCTTTGTCAACCCCTACATGCTGCGGCTGCTGCAGAAGACGGCGGCGGACGTGCTCGGCAGGACGCCGGAGGAAGTATACGATGCGGAAACCGCGGCAACCATCGGCGCGGTGGATGAACGCTGTTATGCCGGTGAATCGGTCAGTGCGGTGCGTACGGTGAACGTTGGCGGGAAAACTGTCCGCCTGCATACCGTCCAGTTTCCGTTGCGCGATGGTACGGGTGCCGTTACCGGGGTCGGCGGCATCGTTCGCGACGAGGAAATCGCGGCCGAATAAGTATGCGCCTCAGGCGCCGGCGGCTTTCGCCGCGGCGAGTACCGGCGCATAGTCGGGTTCCGCCGACACTTCCGGAACCAGCTGCCGGTACAGCACCTTCCCGTCTTTCCCGATAACCAGCACCGCGCGTGCGAGCAGCGCCAGTTCCTTGAGCACCAGCCCGTACTTCATGCCGAACTCGCGCTCGCGGTAATCGGAGAGCATGACGAGATTGCTGACGCTGAACGAGTCGCAGAAGCGCGCGTGGGCGAACGGCAGGTCGCAGGAGATGGTGATGATTGTCGCCTGCAGGGCCTGCGCTTCCTGGTTGAACTTCTGCGTCTGCACCTGGCAGACGGGGGTGTCGAGCGACGGCACGCTGCTGATAACGACCACCTGCCCGCGGAAATCCGAGAGTTTCACCGGCTGCATCGTTTTGCCGGTCGCGGTGAACTCGGGGGCGCTCTCCCCGACCTTGAGGTCGGTGCCGATGAGCGTCAGCGGCCCGCCCTTGAACGTTACCAGTCCGGTGCGTTCCATTGGTATCCTCCGGGAGTGTCAGATTTCGTCGAAGTCAAACCCTTCGCTGGGCGGGGCGCTTTCGCCCATGGCGGCCAGGCGCTTGCGTTCCTGCTTGCGCAGTTCCTTCTCTTCCCGCCGTTTCTGTTTCGTCAATTCCCGCTGCCGTTTCTTCCCGTTGTAATTCGGCCGTGCCATTACCGCTCCCGTACCGCCACGATGACGGCCGCACACGCGGCCGCAGTCCTGCAGTCCGGAACACGAGGCGCCGAAAGACAGAACAATACAATACGTATAGCATATTTCTCCGCTGTGAGGAAACCTTGACGTCGTGCGGGTGGGCAGGTACACTGCGGCCATGCGCCTGGTTTCGGGAATCTGCCTCTGCCTGCTGCTGACGGTGACGCCTGCCGCCGCCGCCAACGTTGTGCCGGAAACGGTCTGCACGCTCCTGTGGGGCACGGATAGCGCGGCAGCGGGTAAACAGGCAGGCGCCGACCGCATTACCGGCCCGGCGGCGACGTGGGTGCTGCCGGACGGCAGTATCGGCCTGCTCGACCGGGTCAACCGCCGGGTGCAGACCATCGACCCGGTCACCGGCGGCGTGCGCATCGTGCAGACCCTCCCCGATGCCCTTTTCCTCGACGGAGCCACGGCGGCTGACGGGACGTTCTGTCTGTTGCACGTCGACCGCGGCATTGTCAGGTTCGCTGCCGACGGAGCATCACTGTCCGATATCGCGCTGGCCCCGGCGCTGTGCCTGGCCAGCGGCCTGCTGGCGGCGGCAACGACGGTCTACGTGACCACCCCGTCGGGCTGGTGCTATCCCGTACTGCGCGACGGGGTGGCACTCGACGCGGCGGCGCAACTGGCCGGGGCGCGCGAGGGACTGCCGGCACCCGGCGGTGCAGGGGCGACGCAGCGGGTCGACCGGGCACTGGCGCGGCTGCGCTTTCTTGACGGCAATGGCGGGGACGTGCGCACGGCGGATGTCGTTTTTCCGGCCGGCAATCTGCTGACGTTCGTGCTGCTCGGCGTCGTCCCGGATGGCGACTGCTGGGTGAGTGTGGAGTGCGCCGATGCCGCGGCGCCCGGCGGCGTGGCGCGCACCCTGCGGCGTTATGCGCCTGACGGCACAGAGCGCGCACGCCTGGATATTCCCGCGGTCTACGCGGCGGCGGTCGAGCGCGAAACCATGCTGCTGCCGGACGGTGACCTGCTCTTCATGCAATGCGCCCCGGACGGGGTGCACCTCATTCGCCTGCAGTACGACGCCCGGCGCAGCAACGGTGCGCTGTCCCTGCCGGCGACGACACCATATCATTACAATGACCACCTGCTGGCGGAACCGGCGGCGGAGCGCGACCGCAGCATCGTACGCCCGACGACGTCGGCGGCGAATGTGACGCGCAGCGAGGCGCTGGTCATCGCCGAGGCCTACCGCGACTTTGCCTGGACGTCGCAGGCGGGGAATATCACGGCGGACACCTACGTGTGCGCGGACGGGCATATCATCCGCACGCCCGACTGGGTGGCCCCCGCGGGGCAGGCGCGGACCAGCGTCCCCTACAAGTGGGGCGGCTTCTCTTCGCTGGAGACCTTTTCTGCGAAACAGCTGACGGGCGTACCCACCGGGTCGGACTACACCAGTGACGTGTCGTGGAGCGACAATTACTGTGTCGGGGTGGACTGCTCGGGGTTCGTGTCGCGCTGCTGGCGCCTGGCGTCCAAGTACGGCACCTCGACGCTGCCGTCCCTCAGCACGACGCTGGCCTCGTTTGACGATATGCGTACCGGTGACATCGTCAACTACGCGGGGAGTCACGTGCGCCTCTTCTGGAAGAAGGAGGAGAACGGCACCTACACGATGATCGAGGCGATGGGGACGTACTGGCGGGTGATGACGCGCAACTATACCGCCAGCGCGCTGGCGTCCTATACCCCACTGCGCTACAAGAACATGGTTGAGGTGGAAGCGCCCGTGCTGGTGAGTGTCACCAACACGACGGGCGACGACCTGCTGGTGCGCTGGCGGAAACCGGCGGACACCACGGTGCAGGACCTGAAACTCTACCTGTCTACCGACGGGACAACCTACGCGGCGCACGATACGGTCAGCGCGGCGTCGTGCAGCACGGTGGTCACGGGCCTGACCGCGGGGACGACGTACTACCTCAATGCAACGTTTGCCACGGCGGCCGGTCGTGAGGGACTCTATTCGTGCGACTATATCGTGCGGGTTGATTCGGGCGCCGGCAACGCCCCGGTGCTGCTGGTGGATGACGAGAAGCGCTACGGCCCGCACGCGCTGATGCCGTATCACGGGCAGGCGCTGACCGCGGCGGGGTATACTTACGACGTGTGCAGCGCGGAGGCGGTGACCGGTGACACGGTGGCGCTGGCGGACTACTGGGCGGTGGCCTGGGCCTGCGGGCGCGGGTCGTCGACGGGCACCCCGGCGGACACCTCGCTGGCGTCGGCGGAACGGACGAAACTGCAAACGTATCTGCTGGCGGGTGGCAACCTGCTGCTCAGCGGGCAGGAAATCGCCTACGACCTCGGGTACAAGGGACTGGACAACGCCTGGCTGGGAACATACCTCAAGGCGGCGTATGTCGCGGACGATGCGGGCAGCAACGTGACGCTCACGGGCACGGCCGGCGGGCTGCTCAACGGGGAGTCGTTTGAACTCGACGAGGACAACGGCCTGATCGACGACGGCGGCGCGTATGACGCGCGCTGGCCCGACGTGGTCCGCACGACGGCCGACACCATCTGCACCTACGGGACGAACAGCGCGGGCGGAGTGAGTTTCAAGGGGACGTACAGCGGCGGCAGCGACACCGCGGCCATGGTCTACCTCGCCTTCCCCTTTGAGTGTATCAAGACCGCGGGCGGGCGCACCGGCGTCATGCGGCAGGTGCTCGCGTTCTTCGACGTGGCGGCGGCGGATACCCGCCCGGTGAACACCGTTGCGCGCGCGCTGCGGGTCGATCCGGGCGGCACGCTGAGCGTGGCGCTGACCGCGACAGACGACCGCGACACCGCCGCGGGATTGACCTGGCACGTTGCGGATACCGACCCGGCGCTGTGGAACAGCGTGACGGTGACGGAGGGCGCGGGTGCCGACACGCTGACCCTGGCGGCGAAGAACACCGCCGGCACCGACACCTTCAGCGTCGGGGTGCGTGACAGCGACGGCAACTGGGACACGGTGACGGTGGTGGTGACCGTCGCCTCCCTGGCGAAACCGGGGTTGCCCGGCCTGCTGCGCGCGGTCAGCGAACCGCCGGGCACCGCGGTGACCCTGCAGTGGACGGAGGACCCCGCGGCCTACCGCTACATCGTCTACCGCACCACGGACGGCAGGACGTTCACCGCGACCGACACGGTCGCCGCGCCGGCGTCAGGCACGACGGTGACCGGGCTGGCGAACAACACGGTGTACGGCTTCCGCCTGCGGACCTTCAACAGCGCCGACACGGGGAGCGACTCGTACTCGGTGATGCTGGCGGTGCGCACCGCGGACACGGCGAACACCCTGCTGCTCGTCGAGGATGACACGACGACCGCCGGCTACCTGCGGTTGTGGACGTTCGCCGACGGGCTCAACGCGGCGGGGCGCGGGTTCGACAGCATCCGGTCAGCGCTGGTGACGGACGGCACGGTCGACCTGGCGGCGTACGGCGCGGCTATCTGGTCCTGCGGCAACGACTCCACGGACCAGGGCGGCTCGCTGACGGAGGAGGAGCGGCTGGCGCTCAAAAACTATCTCGATGGCGGCGGCGACCTGTTCCTCTCGGGCAACGACGTGGCCCGCGACCTCTACAGCGCCGACCGCGATTTCCTCGAACGCTACCTCAAGACGCTGTACGGGTACTCGAATTCCAACCGCTACACCTTGCGCCCCGATACGCCCGGCATCCTCTGGGGGATGGGCGACTGGTACATTGCCGCCAACACCACGCTCAGCGACTCGCTGGGCACGGCGTCGTACCTGATCGAGGGGCCCGACCGCTCGGTCATGGACGGACTGACCACCCTGCATGGCGGGCGGACCACGGTGAAGTATACCTCGGGCTGGGTGGCGGGCGTCGAGTATACCGGCGGCTTCGGCATCGAATACGACAGCGGGGCCGCGCAGGAGGCGGGGACCGCGCTCAGCAAACTCGTGTTCTTCATGTTCGATGCCGCCTGCATCAACGACACCACGGCGCGGCGCGAAGTCCTCAGGCGGGTCGTGGCGTATTTTGACAGCCCGTCCGTGGCAGGAAGGGTCGACCTGGAAGGCCGTACTGGCGACACCGGCGTGACCGTCACGCTGTTCCGCGCCGATCATAGTGAAACGCGCACCGTGCTGACCGATGGCATGGGGCGCTTCGCCTTCGACCGGCTGGGCAGCGGCACCTGGCGTCTGACCGCGGAGAAGGCGGGATTCCTTGCCGGGGTGAGTGGCGACCTCGCGCTGGGGACGGGCAGCGACCACTTTGCGGTTGTCGCCCTGCCGGCCGGCGATGCCAATGCCGACCGGGCTATCGACATCCTCGATGCCTGCATGGTCAAGTCAGGGCTTGCTGCTGCCGATGTCAATGGGGACGGCACGGTCGATGACCGTGATATGGGATATGTCAGAACTCATTTCGGTGAAAGAAGTTATTAAAAAACATCCGTGGCGGTGGTAATCGCGGCGGTAATAAAAGATACACCCTTGGAAAAGGTCTTGACAAAGAGTCCCGCCTGTGGTATAAATGGGGCGGTGCAACACGACGCTACTAAACGAGAGAGGGAGGTGACTGAAAATGATGAAGAGCTTCCTGAAGGACGAGCGCGGGCAGGGCATGGTCGAGTACGGCCTGATCATCGGCCTGATCGCGATTATCGTCATCGCGGTGTTCGTGGCCCTTGGTCCGCAGATCAAGAACATGTTCACCAACGCGGTTGACAGCAGTGCGACGGACGACGCGAAAGCCGGCCTGAGCGCGATGATGTACGGCGGTTCCAACTAATTTTCATCACTAAGTCCGGGGTGAACCCTGACTTTTCAGCCCCGCTCGCAAGAGCGGGGCTTTTTGTGTATAATGGAGCCATGGTGAAATTCGCGGTGCTCGGGTTTATCCTGCTCTACGCGGTCTACACGGACGTGCGCTACGGGGTTATCAGAAACCTGCTGACTTTCCCGGCGCTGGCGGCGGGCGTGGTCTGGAGCGGCTTCGACGGGAGCGTATGGTGGGACGGGCTGGCCGGCGCGCTGCTCGGCATCGGGTTTTTCTATCCGCTCTGGTACCTCGACAAGTTCGCCGGCGGCGACGCGAAACTGATGGGCGTGGTCGGAGCGTTCGGCGGCCTGCGCTTCGCCTTCTGGAGCATCGCCTTCACGCTGGCCGCGGGGGCGCTCTTCTCGCTGCTCGTGCTGCTGTTGCAGGGGCGGTTGCTGCGCACGCTGCAGCGTCTCGGGTTCGGACTGGCGACGCACACGCTGGACACCGGCACGCTGAGCAGCGCCGGTACCGGGCAGAAGTATCCGTACGCGTTCGCCATCGCGGCGGGCGCGATAGTGAGCTGGTTGTCAATCCACCGGGGGATGGTGAACCTGCCATGGTGAAAGCGCGCGGTCAGGGGATGGTCGAGTACGGGTTGATCGTCGGTCTTATTGCGATCGTGGCGACGGTGGTCATCATCTCGCTCTATCCGTCGTTCAAGGAAGTGTATAACAGCACGGTCAGCGAGCAGCAGACCGACGGAGCCAAAGCCGGGCTCAGTGCGATGATGTACAGCGATTGACTTCTTCCTGCCGGCAGAGTATACTCCCAATATTCTTGCAGTAACGAAGGATAAGCTGATGCGGTGTGTGATTGACCTGCTGCGCTGTGCGCTGGGCCTGTCCATTATATTGGGTGGGGCGGGGTGTGTGTCGACGACGGCCGGCACCGTGCCGGCACCGGCAGCGCCGCTGACGACGGCGACAAGCGAGGAGGGGTATTACCAGTTTTCGCTCGGCGTGCAGGCGGAACTGGCGGGCAACTATCCGGCGGCAGTCGACCATCTCACCCGCGCGCTGCGCTACGACACCGCCGCGGCCGGCATCTACGAGGAACTCGGTTCGCTCTACCTGCAGCTGGGCCGCCCGCGCGAGGCGCTGGCGGCATATGCCGAGGTGCTGGCGCAGGACCCGGACAACTATGCCGTTCTGCTGCGGGCGGGGAGCGCGCACCTGGCGCTGGCGCGGCATGCGGATGCGCTGCGCTGTTTCACCCGCGCGGCGGCGGACACGCAGGACCGGCGCGAGGGGAAAGCACAGTTCTACGTCGCGGTGACCAATACGATGCGCGGCGACTACCCGGCGGCGACGGCGGCCTACGCGCGCTACCTGGCGCTGATTCCCGACGACGCGGTGGCGTGGTACAACCTGGCGGTGCTGCACGACGAGCAGCGCGAGGACAGCGCGGCGGCGGCGGCCTTTGCCCGCGTGCTGGCACTGGAACCGTCGTCGACGCGGGCGCTGGCGCGGCTGGCGGCGTTGCGGCGGGCGGCGGGCGACAACCACGGCGCCCGCGACCTGGCCCGTCGTGCGGTGGAACTCGAACCGGCGCTGACGGCGCACCGCCTGCTGCTGGCGGACATCGCGCTCGACCTCGGGGAGAATGACGAGGCGGTGCGGCAGTACCGGCTCATCCTGCAGCAGACGCCGCACGACATCCGCGCGCAGTTCAAACTCGGGCTCGCGTACGCACGGCAGCAGAATTACCTGCTGGCGACGGCGGCGCTGCGGCGCTGTCTCGAACTCGACCCGGGGATGCTGACGCCCTACGTCGAACTCGGGTACCTCTACCAGGTGCAGGGTGATCACGCGGCGAGCGCGGAGGTGTTCCGCGCCGCGCTGACCATCGAGCCGCACAACGCGCGCCTGCATGAACTGCTCGGGCTGACGTACATCGCCCTGCACGATACGCCGGCGGCGCGCGGCGCCCTGCAGCAGGCGATCCGGCTCGCGCCGGGGGCGGCGGCCGGCCCCTACTACCAGCTGGCGGGCCTCGACTGGCGCGACGGACAGTTTGCCGCGGCGGAAGCGGGCTACCGCGCGGCGCTGGCGGTCGATCCCGACTACGCGCCGGCGCTCAACGATCTCGGCTACCTGTATGTCGAGCGCAATGAAAACCTCGCGCAGGCACGGGTCTACCTCACGCGCGCGGTGGCGCTGGTGCCCGACAACGCCTGCTACCTCGACTCGCTCGGCTGGCTGGAATTCCGCGCGGGCAACTACGCGGCGGCGGCGGCGCATCTTGAGCGGGCGGCAGTGCTCGATACGGACGCGGAAATCACCTTCCATCTGGGCGAGGCGTATTTCGCGCTCGGGCGGCTGGCGGACGCGAAGGCGGCGTGGGAACGGTCGCTGGCCCGGCGTGACGACCCGCGCGTGCGGCAGCGGCTGAGCGAACTGCCGGACGTGCGCGGCGCGGCGACTCCATGACCACGGCCACGGTCGCCGCGCCGGCGAAGATCAACCTCTACCTGCGCGTGATTGCGAAGCGCGCAGACGGGTTTCATGAGCTCGTCTCGCTGCTGCACCTGCTGACCCTGGCGGACGAGGTGACGGTGACGCTGACGGCGGATGGCAGCGTGACGCTGCAGTGCGACCGCGACGATCTCGGCGCGGCGGAACAGAACCTTGCGGTGCGCGCGGTGCGCGCCTGGCAGCAGGCGTCCGGCGACGCCCGCGGCGCGCATGTCACGCTGGTCAAGCGCGTGCCGCACGGGGCCGGGCTGGGCGGCGGCTCGTCGGATGCGGCGGCAGTGCTGCGCTGCCTGGCCGCCCTGACGGGGACTGACGCGACTGACCCGCGCTGGACGCAGGCAGCGGCGGCGCTCGGTTCCGACGTGCCGTTCTTTCTCACCGGCGGCTGCGCGTGGGCGGAGGGGCGCGGGGAACGGCTGACGGAACTGCCGCCGCGCCCGGGACTGGGCGTCGTTGTCGTCAAACCGCCGTACGGCATCGCCACGGCGGCGGCGTACGCGGGCCTGCGCGCCTTGACGCGGGTGCACCTCGACGGGGCGGCGGCCCGCGCGCTGTGGGCGGGGGGCAACGACCTGCTGCCGCACCTGTGCGCCAACGATTTCGCGCCGGGGGTTTTTGCCGCGCATCCGGATGCGGCGGACGCGGTCGCACAGCTGCGCGCGGCCGGGGCGTGCGCGGCGCACCTGACCGGGTCGGGCTCGGCGTTGTTCGGGCTGTTCCCCGACGCGGGCGCGGCGCAGCGGGCGGCGGCCGGCCTGCAGGTGCACGGCACCGTGCTGGTGACGGAGACCGGCGCGCGGCCGGCAGTACAACTGACATGAACGAACGATTGGGGCGTCGCCAAATGGTAAGGCACCGGCCTTTGGAGCCGGCATTCTGGAGGTTCGAATCCTCCCGCCCCAGCCAGTGCAGGAAAAGGAGCGGCCGATGATACAGGCATGTGCGGCAATCGTGCTTGCCGCGGGCGAGTCGTCGCGGTTCAAATCGACCCTGCCCAAGGTGGCGCACCCGCTGGCGGGACGCCCCCTGCTCAACTACCTCACCGATACGCTGCAGCAGCTCGACCTGCAGCGGCGGGTGGTGGTGGTCGGGCACGGGAAGGAAACGGTGACGGCGCTGCTGCCGCCGGGCTTCGAGGCGGTGGTGCAGGCGGAACAGCGGGGGACGGGACACGCGGCGGCGACCGCGCTGCGCGCGCTCGGTGACTATGCCGGGGACGTGCTCATCCTCTGCGGTGATGTGCCGCTGGTGAGCGTCGAGACGCTGCGCAAACTGCTTGATGTGCACCGCCAGGAACGCAACGGCGGCACGGTGCTGACCGTGCGCGTTACTGATCCGCATGGTCTCGGGCGCATCGTGCGCGATCGCGACGGGCGGGTGCAGCGCATCGTCGAGGAAACCGACGCGCTGCCGCACGAGCGCGCCATCACCGAGATCAACACCGGCACCTACGTCTTCGCCGCGGCCCCGCTCGCCCGCCTGCTGCAGGCGCTGACCTGCGACAACGAGCAGGGTGAGTACTACCTGACCGACATCATCGAACTGCTGCTGCGGGAGGGGAGCGCGGTCGGCGCGGTCATCGCCGACGACCCGCTCGAGGTGACGGGCATCAACCACCGCGCTCACCTCGCGCAGATCGAGACGGTGCTGCGCGGGCGCATCAACACGGCGCTGATGCATGCCGGGGTGACGCTGATCGATCCCGCGTCGACCTACATCGCGGCGGACGTGCGCGTCGGCAGCGACACGGTCATCTGGCCGCAGACGGTGCTGACGGGCGGCACCGTCATCGGCAGCGGCTGCGTCATTCACGGTCCGACGCGCATCCACGACAGCGTTGTCGGCGACCGCTGCCGCATCGAAGCGTCGGTCATCAGCGGCGCGCAGGTCGGCGACGATACCACGGTCGGCCCCTTCGCCCACCTGCGTGCGGGAACGGTGCTGGCGGGGCGCAACCGCGTCGGCAACTTCGTCGAGACCAAGCAATTGACCGCAGGCACGGGGAGCAAAATGTCACACCTCGCCTACCTCGGTGACGCCACGCTCGGGCGCGACGTCAACATCGGCGCGGGGACCATCACCTGCAACTACGACGGGTTTGCCAAGCACCCGACGGTGATCGGCGACCGCGTCTTTGTCGGCAGCGACACGCAGCTGGTGGCCCCCGTTACGGTGGGTGATGACGCGGTGATCGCGGCGGGCACGACGGTGACGCAGGATGTGCCGGCGGGGGCCCTCGCGCTGACCCGCACCCCGCAGGTGCACAAGGCGGATTATGCGGCGAAGCGGCGGCAGCGCCGTCAGGAGGATGGCAATGGAAGAGCGTAAGGTGGCGGAACAGATGTATATCTTCTCGGGCAACGCGAACCGCGCGCTGGCGGAGGAGGTGGCCAACGGCTGCGGCACGACGCTGGGCGAGGCGAGCATCGTCCATTTCAGCGACGGCGAGATCAAGGTGCGCTACCCGCAGAGCATCCGCGCCGGCGACGTCTTCATCATCCAGCCGACCTGCAAACCGGTCAGCGACCACCTTATGGAACTGCTGATCATGATCGACGCGGCGGTGCGTGCGTCGGCCTCGCGGGTGACCGCGGTCATTCCCTACTTCGGCTACGCGCGGCAGGATCGCAAGGACGAACCGCGCGTGTCGATCACCGCCAAACTCGTTGCCAACCTGCTCACCACGGCGGGGGTGCATCGCCTGCTGACCCTCGACCTGCACGCGGGGCAGATCCAGGGGTTCTTTGACATCCCGGTCGACCACCTCTACGGGGCGCCGGTGCTGGCGCAGTACTTCCGCGGTTTCGACAACCTCGTGGTGGTTTCGCCCGACGCCGGCGGGGTGCAGCGTGCCCGCGCCTTCGCCAAAATCCTCGACGAGGCGCCGCTGGCGATCATCGACAAGCGCCGCCCGCGCGCCAATGTCGCCGAGGTGATGAATATCATCGGCGATGTCAGGGGGAAGCGCGCGGTGCTGGTGGACGACATCATTGACACGGCGGGGACCATCGTGCACGCGGCGGCTGCGCTCAAGGCGGCGGGCGCGGTCGAGGTCTACGCCTGCTGCTCGCACGGGGTCTTCTCGGGCCCGGCGCTCGAACGGATCGGCGGGTCGTGCCTGCAGAAGGTGGTGACCACCAACACGCTGCGGCACGAAGCGCTGCCGGCCAACATCGCGCAGCTGTCGGTGGCGCCGCTGCTGGCGGACGCGGTCATGCGCATCCACTCCGGGGCGTCGCTGTCGACGCTGTTTGCCGGGACGCGGCCGGCGGGTGAACGGTGAAACGGAGCGACCTGGTCGCGCGCCTCGCGGCGCGCGGCGGCTGGACCGCGACCGAGGCGGCGCGCATGCTCGATGAGGTCATCGCGACGCTGGCGGGCGGGTTGCGGACGGGGCGGCGCGCGGAACTGCGCGGCTTCGGTGTGTTCAGCGTCAAGCAGCGGGCGGAACGGCGCACGCGCGATATCAACACCGGCGGCGAACTGCGCATTCGCGCCCACCGGACCGTGGCGTTTCGCGCCGGGCGCGAATTGCAGCAGCGGATCAACGCGGGGCCGCCATGCTGACCGGCGCGGCGCTGCTCGGGATTGCCTATCTGCTCGGGGCGGTGCCGTGCGGCTACCTGCTCGGGCGCTACGTGTGGCATGTCGATATCCGCACGCAGGGAAGCCAGAATATCGGGGCAACCAATCTCGCGCGGGTGGTGGGCAGGCCGTGGGGGGGCGCGGCCTTTGCCGCGGCGTTCCTGCTTGATTTCGGCAAGGGGTACCTCGCCGTGCTGCTGGTGCAGCTGCTGGCCCCGGGCAGGTGGGCGGAGTACGCGCAGGTGGCGGCGGCGCTGGCGGTCATCGTCGGGCACAACTGGACGGTTTTCCTCGGCTTCAAGGGGGGCAAGGGCGTGGCCACGTCGCTGGGCGTGCTGACCTGCCTCGCCCCGAAGGGGGCGGGCATCGCCCTGCTGGCCTTCCTCATCTGTTTCGGGGTGTCGCACATCATCTCACTCTCGTCCATTGCCGCGGCGGTGGTGCTGCCGCTGGCGGCGGCGTACCTGCGCCTGCGTCCGCCCGTGTTGCTCTTCGTGGCCCTGGCGGGCATCCTCGTCATCGTGCGGCATCGCGCCAATATCGGGCGCCTGCTGCGCGGTACGGAGAAGCGGATCTTCTGATGGTACCGGAAAGCGCTGCGCCGCCTGCTGGAACCCGCAGGCTGCGCGGCACGGAGAGGCGGCTCTTGATGGCACCGGAAAGCGCTGCGCCGCCTGCTGGAACCCGCAGGCTGCGCGGCACGGAGAGGCAACTCTGCTGATGGCACCGTTGCTGGTGCTGGGGGGCGGCAGCTGGGGCACCGCGCTGGCGGCCCTGCTTGCCGCCCGCGGTCACGCGGTGGCGCTCTGGGAATACGACGCGGCGCGGCGCGCGGAACTGCGGCGCACGCGCGGGCATCGCGCGCTGGGTGCCCTGCGCCTGCCGGAGACGGTGACGCTGCTCGATGGACCGATAGCCGACGCGGCCGGGGTGGTGGTGGCGGTGCCGTCGCATACGGTGCGCGTGACCGCCACGCTCTTTGCCGCCGCCATCGCCGCGGCGCCGTGGACCGTGAGCGCGGCCAAGGGCGTCGAAGAGCAGACCTTCTGCCGCATGAGCGAAGTCATCGTGCAGGGGGCGGGCGTTGACGCGGCGCGCGTCGGGGCGCTGACGGGGCCGAGCCACGCGGAGGAGGTGGCGGCCGACCAGCCCACCTCGGTGGTGGCGGCGTTTTCCGCGCTGGTGCTGGCGCGCACGGTGCAGGAAGTGCTCAGCACGCCGCGTTTCCGCGTCTATGCCGCGGATGACCTGGCCGGGGCGGAATTCGGGGGCGCACTCAAAAACGTGATCGCCATCGCCTCGGGGATTGCCGACGGGCTTGGCTGCGGTGACAATGCCCGCGCGGCCCTGATGACCCGCGGCCTGCGCGAGATGGTGCGTCTGGGGACCGCGCTCGGGGCGCGGGCGGAAACCTTTGCCGGGTTGTCGGGGATGGGCGACCTCATCGTCACCTGCACCAGCCGGCACTCGCGCAACCGCCGTCTGGGTGAGCTGCTCGGGCGCGGCCTGCCACTGGCGGCAGCCGCAGCGGAACTCGGCATGGTGGCGGAAGGGGTGCGCACCTGCGCGGCAGTGCACGCGCTGGCCGGGGCGCGCGGTCTCACGCTGCCGGTGACGGCCGAAGTACACGGCATTCTGTATGACGGGCAACCGCCGCGGGCGGCGGTGGAAAATCTGATGCGAAGGACGCTGGCTGATGAATGACCTCCCGGGCCCGGCGCTGACGCGGCGCGATTTGCAGCGCGCGCTGGTGCGGCTGGGCCTGCACGAAGCGCGGGCGCAGGACATCGTCGGCTGGCTGCTCGACGAAATCGCCGCGGAACTGGCACGTTCCGGCAAGGTGGTCATCAGCGGCTTCGGCACGTTCCGTGTTGTGGCGCGGCGCGCGCGGCGCGCGCACAATCCGAAAACCGGCGTGGCGGTCAGCGTCCCGGCCAAGCGGGTGGTGACCTTTCAGGTCAGCCGCGAACTGAAGAAGACCTTCAATGGTTCCGGAGGTGCGTGATGAGCGACCCGGTGCTGCCCGACAAACTGTTTTTCACCATCAAGGAAGCGGCGCAGCTGTGCGCGGTGGAACCGCATGTGCTGCGCTACTGGGAAAAGATGTTTCCGGAACTGGCGCCCGACAAGAGTGAGACGGGGCAGCGGGTCTACCGCCGGCACAATATCGAGCGGTTCCTGCAGGTGCGGCGCCTGCTCTACGAGGACGGGTTCACCATTGCCGGGGCGAAAAAGATGCTGCAGCAGCCGCCGGCAGTCGCTGACCGCGGTGAACTGCAGGCCATACTCGAGGAAGTGCGCGCCATCCGCGCGCTGCTGTGAGGGAGGGGACCATGTTTATCGCCTGTGAACAGTGCGGCACGGAACTGGATGTCTCCGGGTACCGCCCGGGACAGAAGGGCAAGTGCCCCGAGTGCGGGGCACTGCTGGTGGTGCCGGCGGCGGCGGAGCGCCCGCCGCTGCGCGAGGTGCCGCCCCCCGCGCCGGAACCGGAACCCGAAGTCGAACCGGAACCGGAAGCTGAACCGGTCGCTGCTGCCGGGGAGAGCGGTGAGGAAGAGGACGTCCCGGCCGGCACTGCCGGGCATCAGCCGCTCTGGCTGGGGGTCGTGGTGCTGATTGTCGGGCTGATTATCGTTGCCGCGGCGTTCAATTACTTCTTCGGGAGCAGTGCGGAAACGCCGGCCACGGTGGCTGCCGGTACGGCCGATTCGCCTGCCGTCCTGCCGGTGCCGCTGGCCGGACAGACCGTTGCCGCGGTGCGCCCGGAAACGGCTGTTGTGCGCACTCCGGCGGCACCGGTGCGTCCGCCGGCCCCGGCGGCTGCACCCGCGCGCCCGACCCCGACTCCATCACCGGCGCCAGCGGCTGCACCGCCCGCCCCGGCACCGGCGGTGCGGCCGGCACCCGTTGCCCCGACGCCGGCGCCGCGCAGCAGCGGCACCATCACGGTGAAAATCCTCAATGCGACGGGCGTGGACGGGCTGGCGGCGGAACTGGAACGCAAGCTGGAACAGGCGAACCCGAACATCCGCGTCATTTCCGTCGGCACGCACGCCGGCGCGTCGGTGGAAACGGTCGTCTACGACAAGCATTACCGCATGGAGGCGACGCAGACCGTCCAACGGGCGCTCGGGCTCGGGCGGGTGACGCAGAATCCCGACAATGACAACCGCTATCCCTATGACGTGCTGGTGGTCATCGGCACGGACTACCTGCGGCAGCGGTAGCCATGACGATGACTGCAGCGGCGGCCACCGGGTTCGACCTGGTGCTGCCGTTCTACAACGAGGCGGCGGGCGCGGAGGAGACGGTGACGGCGCTGGCGACCGCGCTGGCCGCCGCCGGCGCCGACTACCACCTGGTGCTGGTCGACAACGGATCGCGTGACGGCACGGGCACCCTGCTTGCCCGCCTCGCGGCGGCCAACCCGCGGCTGCGGGTGGTGACCGTGCCGGTCAACCGCGGCTACGGGCACGGCATCCGGGCCGGGCTTGATGCCTGCACCGCGCCGGTTGCCGGCTGGCTCGACGGTGACGGGCAGGTGGCGCCGGACGACGTGCTGCGGGTCTGGCGCGCGCTCGGGCAGGGGGACGCGGACATCGCCAAGGCGCGGCGCATGACGCGGGGCGACACGCGCACGCGGCGCTTCGTTTCCCAGGTCTTCAACATCATGTTCCGCTGGCTGTTCGGCATCGAGTCGTTCGATCTCAATGCCAAGCCGAAATTCTTCCATACCCGCCTGCTGCGCGACCTGCGGCTGGTCGCCGACGACTGGTTCATCGATACGGAACTGATGATCAAGGCGGCGCGCCTCGGGTTGCGCTTAGTGACGGTGGATGTGCATTTCCTGACGCGGCCGGCGGGCGCATCGCATGTGCGCCTGGCGACAATCCGCGAATTTCTGGTGAATCTGCTGCGCTACCGCTGCGGCGGGCCGCTGCGGGCGTGGGCAAAGGAGCGAGCGCAATGCAAGTGATCATTCTCTGCGGAGGGAAGGGAACGCGGCTGCACGAGGAAACGGGCACCCGCCCCAAGCCGCTGGTCGAGATCGGCGGCAAGCCCATTCTCTGGCATATCATGCAGGGGTATGCCGCGGCCGGGTACTCCGATTTCATCCTCTGCCTCGGCTATCTCGGGCATATGATCAAGGATTACTTCCTGCACTACGACGAGATGAACAGCGATTTCACCATCAGCCTCAAAACCCAGCAGCGGCGCATGCTCCGCCCGCACCGCGAAAACTGGAACGTCACGCTGGTCGATACCGGCCCGGAGACGCAGACGGCGGAACGGCTGATGCGGGTGCTGCCGTATGTGAAGGGGCCGCGGGCGATGGTCACCTACGGCGACGGGGTGGCGGATGTCGACCTCAAGGCGCTGGTGAAGTTTCACCGGGCGCAGGGGCGGCTGGGGACGGTCACCGGGGTGCATCCCGTGTCGCGCTTCGGCGAACTGCAACTCAACGGCAATGTCGTCACCACGTTTTCGGAGAAGCCGCAGGTGGATGACGGGTGGATCAACGGCGGCTTCTTCGTCTTCGAACGGAAATTTTTCACGCACTACCTGCAGGCGGGCGTGATGCTCGAACGCCAGCCGCTCGAACGGCTGGCGCAGGACCGGCAACTCGCCTTTTTCCGGCATGACGGGTTCTGGCGCTGCATGGATACCTACCGCGACTGGCAGTCGCTCAACGAACAGTACGCGCGCGGCGACGCGCCGTGGCTCAAGGGAGGAACGCGATGAGCGCATTCTGGAAGAACCGCCGGGTCTTCGTTACCGGGGCCACCGGGCTGCTGGGCGGCTGGCTGACGAAAGCGCTGCTCGAACAGGCGGCGGAGGTGACGGTGCTGGTGCGCGACCGCGTGCCGGCCAGCAACCTGCAGCGCCTCGGTCTGGTTGACCGGGTGAACACGGTGCATGGCGACCTCGAGGACTACGACCTGCTCGAGCGCGCGCTCAACGAGTACGAGACTGACACGGTTTTCCATCTCGGGGCGCAGACCATCGTGCAGACGGCGAACCGCAACCCGCTCGGCACCTTCCGCGCCAACGTGGCGGGGACGTGGAACCTGCTCGAGGCGGCGCGGCGCAACGGCAAACTGGTGCAGCGCGTGCTCGTGGCGTCGAGTGACAAGGCCTACGGCACCGCCGATGTGCTCCCCTACGACGAGCAGACCCCGCTGCGCGGACAGCATCCCTACGACGTGTCGAAATCCTGCGCCGACCTCATCGCGCAGGCCTATGTCACGACGTACGGGCTGCCGGTCTGCGTGACCCGCTGCGGCAACCTGTTCGGCGGCGGCGACCTCAACTTCAACCGCATCGTGCCGGGGACCATCCGCTCGCTGCTTGACGGCGAACGCCCGGTGATCCGCAGCGACGGTAAATTCCTGCGCGACTACATCTACGTCGAGGACGCGGCGGCGGGCTACCTGACCATCGCCGAACAGATGTCCCGCCCGGACGTGGCGGGCCAGGCGTTCAATCTCAGCTACGAACAGCCCCAGACGGTGCTCGCGCTGACGGAGCATATCACCCGGCTGGTCGGGCGCACTGACCTGCAGCCGGAGATCCGCAACGAGGCGTCGGGCGAGATCCGCGAGCAGCACCTGTCGGCGGCGAAAGCGAAGCGCCTGCTCGGCTGGCAGCCGCAGGTCGCTCTCGACGAGGGGTTGCGGCGCACCATCGTCTGGTATCGCGACTGGCTGGCGGCGCACTGACCATGACGCTGGCCGGGCGGCGCTGCCTCGTTACGGGGGGGGGCGGTTTTCTGGGCCGCGCGCTGGTCGCGCGGCTGCGCGCGCTCGGGGCGCTGGTGCAGACGCTCGATGCCCCGTCGGCCGCCGCTGATTTCGCGCTTGACCTGGCGCAGCCCGAGGCGGTGCGGCTGGCCGTGCCGGCCGCGTGCCCGGAATATGTGTTCCATCTCGCCGCGGTGACCCGCGTACGACCCGGGGACGAGGCGCGGGCCTGGGCGGCTAATGTCACCGGCACGGCCAACCTGCTGGCGGCGCTGGGGGACAATCCCGCCCCGGTGGTGCTGGTGAGCAGCGCGGAAGTGTACGGCGACGCGCCGCTGCCATACGACGAGACCGCAGTGCCGCAACCGCGCAGCGCGTACGGCATCAGCAAACTGGCCGCGGAGCAGCTGCTGGTGCTGGCGGCTGACCGCGGCCGGGCTGCGGCCGTCGTCCGCCCGACGGTCATCTACGGGCCCGGGCAGGCACCGCACATGCTCATCCCCGAGATGGCCGGCCGGGTGCGGCGCCACGAGGAACTGCTGACCACGCCCGGAGAACAGCAGCGCGACCTGCTCTACGTCGCGGATGCCGCGGCGGGCGTGATGGCGGCCGCGGCGGCCGCGTCGCCCGCCTGCCCGGTCTGCAACCTCGGCAGCGGGACGACGGTGACCGTGGCGGAAATCGTCGCGGAACTGCGGCGGCTGGCGGGTCACACGGCGCCCTGGCGGCGCGACCTGCCGTACCGCGCGCACGAGGTGATGCGCTACGCGGTGACCGTGGCGCGGGCGGAGCGGCTGCTTGGCTGGCGGGCAACGACTGACTGGCATGACGGCCTGCAGCAGACGCTGGCGGCGGCGTGATGGAAACAAACTACTACGCGGAGTACTACTACTACGAGGAACGCCACTGGTACTTCATCGCGCGCCGGCGCATCCTGCTCGACCTGCTGGCGCGGGCGGTGCCGCCCGACGGCAGCAGGCGCGTGCTCGACATCGGCTGCGGCACCGGCATCATCCTCCCCGACCTGCAGCGCTGGGGCGCCGTGACGGGGCTGGACAGTTCGCCGGTGGCCCTCGACTTCTGCCGGCAGCGGGGGGCGGCGTGCGTGCGCGACGGGAGCGCGACGGCGACGGGAGTGCCCGACGCGTCGCAGGACATCGTCACTTCGCTCGACGTCATCGAGCACGTTGCCGATGACGCGGCGGCCGTGGCGGAATGCGCGCGCGTGCTGGTGCCGGGCGGAACGCTGCTGCTGACCGTGCCGGCGCTCCCCGCGCTCTGGAGCCACCACGACGTCATCAACCAGCACCGCCGGCGCTACCGCGCGGCGCAGCTGGCGGCGGTGGTGCGCGGGGCGGGACTGACGCTGATACAACTGAGCCACTTCAACACCGTGCTGCTCCCCGCGGTCGTCGCGGTGCGCGCGCTGCAGAAACTGCGCGCCCGCACGCTCGAGGCGAAGCACGACATGCATCTGCCGCCGGCGCCGGTCAATGCGCTGCTGACACACCTCTTCGCCGCGGAACGCTTCTGGCTGCGCGGCGCCACTCTGCCGCTGGGGGTATCACTCGTATGTCTCGCGAAGAAACCGTAACTGTCGCACGCGCGCGCCTGCGCGCACTCTATGCCGGGCTCGGCTACGGCTCGTTCTATGCCGCCGTGCGCGAGGCGCTCTGCCCGTTCTTCTTTATCGAACAGCACCTGCCGCGGACGGGGACGATTGTCGATATCGGCTGCGGCTACGGCCTGATGGCCAATGTCATCCGCCTGATGGGCGGTACGGAGCGCACGGTCTTCGGGGTCGACCTCTCCGCCTATCGCATCGCCAAGGCGCAGGCCACCGTGCAGGCGGGGGATGAGCACCTGCGCTTTATCTGCGCCGACATCCGCACCGCCGCGCTCCCTCCCGCGGACGGCGTCACCATGATCGATTTCCTGCACCATATCCCGTTTGCCCTGCAGGAGGAGGTGCTGGCCCAGCTGCCGCGCATCCTCTCGCCGCAGGGGGTGGTGGTGATCAAGGAGTTTGCCGACCGCCCGCGCTGGAAATACTGGGCCACCTTGCTCTTCGAGGCGGTGTTCTACCCGAAGGACAAACTGACCTACCGCCCCATCCCCGAGTGGCAGCGTCTGCTCGAAAGCCTGGGGTTCGCGGTCGAACTGCACGAGGAACACCGCGGCAGTTTTGTGCCGTCGGTGATGCTCGTTGCCCGCCGGAGTGCCGGTTGCCGCTGAGGCGGTCATGTCGGCTCCGCCCGGGCCTGTGCCAGCAGCGGCTGCAACCAGGCACGAATCGTTTCACCCGCTGCCGTCGGGTGGGAAAACCAGAGAAAATGATCGGCGTCCGGCCAGACAACGAGTTGTACCTGTGCCCCGGCATGGCGCAGGGCGGCGGCATGCCCGCGGATGCGGGTGATGGCTACCCGGTTGTCACGCTCCCCGTGCAGGATGAGTACTGGCATGCCCTGCCAGGCGGCGGCACCTTCCCACCCGTCGGCAATACCGGTCTCGATGACCGGCGAAATGAGTACCACCGCGCGCGCCCGACCGGGACAGGCATAGACAAAACGGGTCGCGCCGATGCCGCCGTTGGACAGGCCGGCGACGACCAGCGGGGTGTCATCGGGCGCGGCGGCGGCGAGCGTGGTGATGCCGCCCGGATGATGCCAGTTGCCGCAACCGAAAGTTGGGGCGATGACGGTGCAGGGCAACCGGTCAGCGATGCCTTTCCACACCTTCAGGTATGCGGCAAGATTGCCGCCGCTGCCGTGTGCGAAGAGGATGGTGGACTGCGCTGCGGGCGGCGCGTAGCGGTAGCGGTGACCGGTGCCGTTGCTGCCGAGCAGGTCGGCGACGGCGGCATGCAGTGCCGGGGCGCTGCGGTTGAATGCAGGGTCGGCATCCATCGCAACGTAGATAGCGTCGCTCCACCCGCGCAACCGGGCGCCGGTGGCAGCGTCGATGCCGGGATCAACCAGCGGCAGTAGCCGGGTGGCGAGCATAACGACATCGCGTTCCGGCAGATGGTAGAGTGGTGACCAGCAGGGGGGGCGTACAGCGTAGCCGCCAAGGAGGCGCGGGTCAGGCGCCTGCAACCAGGCAACGATGACCAGTAGCGGCACAGTCGCCAGGATGAACAACCCCAGCAGGCGTCCCGTGCGGGGCAGGCGCTGCCGCCACGGCAGCAGCATGAGTCGGCAGCCGCACAGCACCAGACACAAGAACATGGCCACACCGAACGGGCTGCTGCTGGTGACGAGCCCCATACCGGAGAACATAATGATGCCGGTGCCGGAGCCGATGGCGAAAACGGTGCGCCAGGCGGATAGCCAGCGCCGGGGCGGAGTCGCTGTCACCGGAGCTCCATGGGCCGGAGGACGCCCGACTCGTGCGCTACGGCGGATACTGGCAATGCAAAACGCTGATCCAAGAGGATGGTGTGCACATGGCAATCGTAGCATACGTGCCGGCTGGAATCCACGGTGATACTTTTCCGGACGCATCTTGCACGACTGTCGATGGCGAGATATACTTGTCGCAGGCAGCGGTCGGAGGTGACGTGTGACGGGGCTTCTCATCGGGAGTGTGGTATTGTTGGCAGTCGCGGTGGCGGGCACGCTGTTGGGCGTGGCGCTGGTCTATAACCGGCTGGTTACGACGCGCAACCGTTATGCCAACGCCTACGCGCAGATCGACGTGCAGCTCAAGCGCCGCCACGACCTGATTCCCAACCTGGTGGAGACCGTGCGGCAGTATATGCAGCATGAGCGCGGACTGCTCGAAGCGGTGACCGCGGCGCGCGCGCAGGCGACCGCGGCGGCGCAGGCGGCGGTGGCGCAACCGGGCGACGGCGCCGCGCTGCACACCCTGGCCGCGGCGGAGGCGGCGCTGACCGGCACGCTCGGGCGCCTGGCGCTGACGGTGGAAAACTATCCCGACCTGAAGGCGAACAGCACGGTGCTGCGCCTGATGGAGGAACTTGCCTCGACGGAAAACCGCGTCGGCTTCGCCCGGCAGGCGTACAACGACGCGGTGATGGTGCATAATACCGCCTGCGAGTCCTTCCCCGCGGTGGTGCTTGCCCGCCCGCTCGGCTTCCGCCCGGCCGCGTTCTTTGAACTGCCGGACGCGGCAGAGCGTGCCGTGCCGCAGGTGGGCACACTCTGACGTGGATTTCTTCGAGCATCAGGAACGCGCGAAGCGGCGCACGGGACTGCTGGTCTTCCTTTTTCTGTGCGCGGTGGCGGCTATCATCGTCGCGGTCTATGGGGCGGTGGCCATCGCTTTCGGCGGTGCGGCCTTCGACCCGCTGGTGTTTCTCGCGGTGGCTGGACTCACTGTGCTGGTGGTCGCCGCGGGGAGTACCTACCGCATCGTCTCGCTGTCGGGTGGCGGCGGTGCCGCGGTGGCGCAGCTGCTCGGCGGGCGTCAGGTGGTGCACGGCGGCGCCGACGAACGCGAGCAGCAGTTGTGCAATGTTGTCGAGGAAATGGCCATCGCCGCGGGCATTCCGGTCCCCGGGATCTATATTCTCGAGGACGAGGAGGGGATCAACGCCTTCGCCGCGGGGACGTCGCTCGACAATGCCGTGGTGGCAGTCACGCGCGGCTGCCTGCAGGCGCTGACCCGTGACGAACTGCAGGGGGTCATCGCCCACGAGTTCAGCCACATCCTCAACAGCGATATGCAGCTCAATATCCGGCTGATGGGGGTACTCTTCGGCATTCTCGTCATCGGCATCATCGGCGAAGTTATCCTGCGCGGCAGCGGGCGCTCGCGCGTGCGGACGAGCTCGCGCAGCGGCAAGGGGGACGGGGCCGGCGCGGTGCTGCTCTTCGGCCTGCTGCTCTTCCTCATCGGTTATATCGGGGTCTTTTTCGGCAACCTGATCAAGGCCGCGGTGTCGCGTCAGCGCGAGTTTCTGGCCGACGCGGCCGCGGTGCAGTTCACGCGCAACCCCGGGGGTATCGCCGGCGCGCTGGAGAAAATCGGGCGCGGCTCGGCGGTGCTCGACGCGGCGCATGCCTCGGAGGCAAGCCATTTCTTCTTCGGACAGGGGATCGGGGCGCGGTTTTTCGGGTTGTTTGACACCCACCCGCCGCTGGCGGAACGCATCCGCCGCATCCGCGGCCGCGCCCCGGAAACGGCCGTGGGGGCGCCGGTGGCGGCGGTACAGCGCGTGGCGCCCGCCGCGGCGGCGGGCTTTGCCGGCGGCGGGACAGCGTCGGCGGCAAAGCCGCGCACGACGGTGACGGAAAGCGTTGGCCAGCCCTCGGTGGACCACCTGCACTATGCGCAGCAGCTGCTCGCGTCGCTGCCGCCGACTCTGCGGCAGGCGGCGGGAGAACCGTTCGGGGCGACTGCGGTCGTCTGCACCCTGCTGCTCGATGGCGACGCCCGGGAGCGTGACAAGCAGTTCACCTGGCTGGCGCAGCAGGAACCGCCGGCGCTGGCCAGCGCGGTGCACAACCTGCTGCCGCGGGTGCGGCAGGCGGGCGCGGCGGCGCGACTGCCGCTGGCGGAACTGGCGGTCGGTGCGCTGCGCTGCCTGTCAGCGGCGCAGTACGAATCATTCATGCGCCTGGTGCAGCACCTCGCGGAATGGGACCGGTCGCTCTCGCTCTTTGAGTATGCGCTGGTGCGGGTTATTCGCCAGCGCCTGCTGGCAACCTTCGTCCCGCGGCGTGCTGCCCCGGCCAATCGTTCACTGGCAGGGGCGACGCGTGAAGCGGGGATTCTGCTCTCGGCGCTGGCGCGCGCGGGAAGCGACGTGCCGCAGCAGGTGAGTGACGCCTTCCTGCGCGGGCGGCAGGCGCTGGGCATGGCGGGGACGCGCTGCACGCTGTGCGCCCCGGACGCCTGCGGCCTGGGTGAAGTTGATGCGGCGCTCGACGCGCTGGCAACGGTCAATCCGGAAGGCAGGCGTACCCTGCTCGCCGCGCTGGCGGCGGTGGCGCTGGCAGACGGTGAACTGCAGGCGGACGAACTGGAACTGCTGCGTGCCATCGCGGCGGCGCTCGATATTCCTGTTCCGCCGCTGGCGGCCGCGGCCTGAACCGGCCGCAGGCCGCAGCCGCTCCCCTGAATCAGGGTATCGGTTCAGCTGGTTCCTTGTTGTCCTCTCCCGACGGGAGAGGCAGCCGCGGAGCGGCTGGTGAGGGCGGACACGGCAGACGGAACCCCGCGACGCTGCGCGTCGCCCTCTCCCCGGGGAG
>CAZWUZ010000015.1:0-29264 GCA_964637655.1 uncultured bacterium
ACTTCCGACACCGTGTCGGCCAGCGCGATGAGTTCAAGGGTCGCACCGCGCCCGGTCAGTACCACCGCGCTGCGCGCATGCGTTCCCCGCACTGCCGCTGCCACCGCCTCAGCGTCGAGCAGACCGCGGGCAACCGCGACACAGATTTCATCGAGAATGACGAGGTCCCACGCCCCGCCCGCCAGTTCCTGTTCCGCGCGCCGCAGCGCCGCCTGCGCCACGTCGCGGTGTGCCGCAAAGCGCGGGCTGCTCTCCTCCGGCAGAAACCCGAGCCCCGTCTGCACGTACACAGCTCCTTGCTGCATGGCAAAAAAGCGTTCTTCGCCGGTATCCTGCCCCTTGACGAAACCGAGGATGAGCACCTGCTGCCCGTTGCCGAGCGCGCGGGCGGCCATGCCCAGCGCCGCCGTCGTCTTCCCCTTGCCGTCCCCCGTGCAGAGCACAATGCGCCGCGGCGCCATACGTATCTCCCGGTGATTCCTGGATTGTGTGTGTCTGATTGCTACGCGGCGTGTTTCTTCCTGCCGTTGGTCTTCCTGACCTGCCGCCGTACCGGAGCGGTCCGTTTGATGAGCGAACGCAACGCGGCATTGACCGCAGCCGAATCCGGAAACTGTTCCGCCACATCAACATCAAGAACCACCACATTCGCCCCTTCGGCCAGAATTCGACCCACGTGTTTGCCCCGCACCGCCGTCCGGTAATCGAACAGATATTCCCGTCGCATCTCTGCTTTACGCGTTTTCATGGCGTTGCCTTTCCGCTGCTGTCGCGCACCGCGCGCTGATAATCCGCACCTTGTCCTCCTGTTCGGTATAGGCCACCAGCAACAACCGTTTCCTGATTGACCAGCCAACCGTTATAAACCGGTCTTCTCCAGTCGAATGATCCGGATCAGCAAACGTTGCCGCAAGCGGGTCGCAAAACACGGTAAGCGCCTCCTCAAAAGCAACACCATGCTTCTTCAGGTTGCTCCCGGCTTTTGCCTTGTTCCAGATAAAGCGCATTCCCCGCCTCCACACAAATCATACCGCCTTCCACCAACAGGTGTCAACCTTGACGGCACTGCCCCGGACAGATACAATCCTTTCATCGACGACGGAGAGACGGATGAACGAACCGCACGGCGGGAACCGGCGCGCGGCGGCCGAGCGCTATGGCCGCCCGGCGGAGTCCTTCCTCGATTTCAGCGCGAATATCTGCCCGCTGCCGTATCCATCCGCGCTCGCGCAGCGCCTGGCGGAAACGCTGCCGCGCCTGCGCGAGTATCCCGCTCCGGAACATCGCGCGCTCACCGCGCGCCTCGCCGCCATCTACGGTTGCGACCCCGGGACCATCGTCATCGGCAACGGCACCGCGGAACTTGTGTTCGCGCTGCTGCGCGCGTTTCCTGCATCGCGTGTTGTCACCTGCGACCCGACCTTCACCGAGTATGCGCAGGCCGCACACGCCGCCAGCCGGCCGCACCTGAGCGTCCCGCGTACCGCGGCTGACGGGTTTGCCCTGCCCGCGGCAGCGCTGGCCGGGTGCCTGCAGGAAGGAGACCTGCTCTTCCTCGGACAACCCGATAACCCGACCGGCACCTGCCTGGCGGAAGCGGAACTCGCTGACGTGCGCGCGCTCTGCCGTAAGCGTCGCGCCATGCTCGTGCTCGATGAGGCGTTTGTCGATTATACGGACACGCCCTCGCTCGTCGGGCAGGCGGATGACACCCTCATCGTGCTGCGCGCACTGACCAAAATACTCGCTATCCCCGGTCTGCGCGTCGGCTTTCTCACTACTGCACCCGCGCTGGCTGCCCGCCTGCGCGAACTGCTCCCGCCGTGGAATATCAATGTCTGCGCGGAGGTCGCCGTCGATACGCTGCTGACGCGCACGTGGGTGGACGCGGCAGTTGCTGCCAACACCGCGGCACGCGCAGAACTCGCCCGCGGTCTGGCCGCGCTGCCGCTGCGGGTCTTCCCTTCGCAGGCGAATTTCCTGCTCGTTCGGCGCGCCGATGGCGGCAGCGTCGCCGCGCTGGCTGATACGCTCGGGCGGCAGGGTATCCTCATCCGCACCTGCACGAACTTTGCCGGGCTTGATGATGCGTACCTGCGTGTCGCGGTGCGCACCCCGGACGACAACGCGCAACTGCTCGACGCCTTGCGGGCGGCACTATGACCCGCCCCGCACGCTGCCTGATGGTGCAGGGGACCGGCTCCCACGTCGGCAAGAGCGTGCTGGTCGCGGCGCTCTGCCGCATCTTCACGCAGGACGGGCACCGCGTACTGCCCTTCAAGGCGCAGAACATGGCGTTGAATTCCTTCGTCACTCCGGACGGCGGCGAACTCGGGCGGGCGCAGGCGGTGCAGGCGCAGGCCTGCCGCGTCCCGCCGCGCGTGGCGATGAATCCCGTCCTCATCAAGCCGACCGCGGATTGCGCCGCGCAGGTGGTGGTCAACGGCACACCGTGGGCCAACCTCTCCGCGCGCGACTACCACACGCGCAAGGCGGAACTGCTCGGACACGTTAGCGCCGCGCTCGATGAATTGCGTGCCGACGCGGATATCGTCGTCATCGAGGGGGCGGGGAGTCCGGCGGAGATCAACCTGCGCGACAACGATATCGTCAACATGGCGGCCGCGCGCCTCGCGCAGGCGCCGGTGCTCCTTGCCGGTGACATCGACCGCGGCGGTGTCTTCGCCGCGCTCTACGGCACCGTGGCGCTGCTCACAGAGGATGAGAAACGCTACGTGCGCGGGTTCATCATCAACCGCTTCCGCGGCGACCGCACGCTGCTCGAGCCCGCGTTTCCCATGTTCCGTCAGCATACGCATATTCCCGTGCTCGGCGTCGTACCGTATCTCCATGACCTCGGGCTGCCGGCCGAGGACTCCGTCGAGTTCGAGGAACTCCCCGCCGCGCGGCCGTGGGGGGCAGACACCGTCAACATCGCCGTTATCCGCCTGCCGCATACCTCCAACTTCACTGATTTCGACGCGCTGCGCTGCGAACCCGACGTGGCCCTGCGCTATGTGGCCTGCGGCGAACCGCTGGGCGGGCCCGATCTCGTCATCATTCCGGGCACCAAGAACACGCTTGGCGACCTGCAGGTGCTGCGCGCCTCGGGCACCGCGGACGCGCTGCTGCGCCTGCATGCCGCAGGCACACCCGTTTTCGGCATCTGCGGCGGCTACCAGATGCTCGGACAGCGCATCACCGACCGTGTCGGTGCGGAAGGCCATGCCACTGCTGACGGGCTCGGCCTGCTCGCGCACGCCACCGAGTTCGGCACGGAAAAGCAATTGCGCCAGGTGGCAGGAGCACACCTGCCGTCAGGACTTCCCGTGGCGGGTTATGAAATCCACATGGGCGTGTCGGATGCGGCGGACAGTCCTCTCTTCCGCACTGCGGACGGGCGAACGCTCGGTAGCATCACTGCGGACGGGCGCGCGGCGGGGACCTACCTGCACGGCGTGTTCGATGCCGACGCCTTCCGCCGCAATTTTCTCGACGCGTTGCGCGTACGCAAGGGGCTCGCTCCGCGCACCACCATCACCCCGTATGACACCGATGCGCCGTTCGAGCGTCTCGCCGCCACCGTGCGCGCCGCGCTCGATATGCCCGCCATCTACCGCATCCTCGACGCCGGCCTCTCCTGATGTACTGCACGGCTTTCACCACGGAGCACACACGCTCCGCAGTAAACATGTATTCCCGACCAATACTGCAACTCTCAACGGCTTTCACCACAGAGCACGCAGAGCACGCGGAGCGGCTGCGATTGTTCACAGGTTTCTCTGTTTTCACCACTACCGCCTTTTGCCCACAGGGCCTTACCTGTTCCCCTTCTTCCATGTTTCTCCGTGCACTCCGTGTGCTCCGTGGTAAAGCAGGTCCGTTCTGCCACCCTTCGCAGCAACTCTCAACGGCTCTCACCACGGAGCACACGGAGCACGCAGAGCGCACACGATCTGCAACAGGTATGGATTCCCGATTACCCATTTCGGGAATGACACATGGAACCTGCCCGCAGGGCCGGCCCTGCTCCCCTTCTTCCGTATTTTTCCGTGCGCTCCGTGTGCCCCGTGGTAAAGCAGTGTCTTTTCTCGGCGAACTCTGCGTGCTCTGCGGTGAACAGTTCCGTGCCGTTCTCCGTGCGCTCCGTGTGCTCCGTATGCTCCGTATGCTCCGTGTGCTCCGTGTGCTCCGTGGTAAAGCAGTGTCTTTTCTCGGCGAACTCTGTGTGCTCTGCGGTGAACATGTTTCCGGTTTTCTCCGTAGCCGGTCAGTGTGCCGCGGAGACAGTCACGTATGATGGAGACATTCCTGCTGGTGTGGGGACAGGTAGTTGCCATCCTGCTCTGCGGGCTGATGCTCGATGTCATTGTCGGTGACCCGCAGTTTCGCCTGCATCCCGTGCGCCTCATCGGCGCCGCCATCACCGCGGCGGAGCGCGTCCTGCGCCGTCCGGCCGCTTCTCCCACCGCGCAGCGTCTCGCCGGCATGGTCGCCGTGCTGCTGGTGGTCGGCGGCACGGTCGCCGTCGCCGGCTGCCTGCTCTGGCTGCTCGTCGATCATATCGGCATCATGCTGCCGGCGCTGCTCGTCTGGGCCGCGGTGGCGGTGCGCGACCTGCTGCGCGAAAGCAGTGCCGTGCTGACGCACCTGCAACGCAACAACCTGCCCGCCGCGCGTGCGCAGGTGGCGCGCATCGTCGGGCGCGATACCGCTACGCTCGATGAGCCGGAGGTTGTGCGGGCCGCCGTCGAAACCGTTGCCGAGAGCGCCTGCGACGGCATCATCGCCCCGCTCTGCTGGGCAGCAGCATTCGCCCTGCCGCTCGCTGCGTGGGCGGCACTGCATCCCGGCAGCACCGCCTGGCACGTTGCCGTGTACGCCCCGCTCGGCGCGCTCTTCTGCCGCGCCGTCAACACCCTCGACTCGATGCTCGGGCACAAGGACGACCGCTACCGGTATTTCGGCTGGGCGGCCGCGCGCCTCGACGATCTTGTCATGTACGTTCCCGCCCGCCTCACCGCGCTGCTCATGCTCCTCGCGGCGCCGCGGCCGCGTCCGCCACTGTCAGCCATGCTCACCATCGTCCGGCGCGATGCCCCGCGGCACCCGAGCCCGAACGCCGGCTGGCCCGAGACCGCCGCCGCGGCGGCGCTCGGCGTGCAACTCGGCGGCATGAATTTCTATGACGGTATCGCGGTCGACTACCCGCGTTTCGGCAATGCCACACGCGCGCTGCACGCGAACGATATTCTGGGGGTGAACCGGCTGGTCATCCACGCGCTCGCGCTCCTGCTGATTGCGCTCTGCCTGCCGCTCATGCTATTGCTTTTCTCATAGGGGGACGACATGGACCTTGCTGCGGTATGTGACCTCATCCTGCAGGTGAAACAGGCACAACTCGAACTCTACCGCGCTGCCGCCGTGGCATTACCGGAGCAGAAACGCATCTGGCTGATGTTCGAAACCGACTGCGAAAGCCATCAGCTCGCCTACACGAAAGTCAGAACGGCGGCCACGGAGAACCCGGGCCGCTGGGTACAGCATCCCTTCACGGAGCAGGTGGCGAAACACCTGCTCGACGAGATGCGCGCCTCGACGCCTCAGCTCCGCGATGGGAAACTGGTCGCCCGTTATGCCTACACTTTCATGGCCGACGCGGAGAAATCGTTGCTCGACGCGAAACTCTACGATGCCGTGCGCACCGACCTGACTGAATATGCCAACCTGCTCGACACGGTGAAGAACGAAGCCCTCGCCCACAGCACCAAACTGCGCGAACTCTCCCGCATGTAAAAAAATCGGGGACGGGTGTTGACAAATTGACAAACTTTTGGCTATAAAGCCCGTATACGTCACCTATACGCCTTTCCGCCTATTTATCAACCAATATTCGCAATATGCTATATTTGCAAGTTTGTCAATTTGTCAACACCCGTCCCCATTGCCTTCAGCGCAGGGCGAAACGGACAGGAACGATGCCGCGGGCCTCGCGCGGCATGCCGTCGACCGTGACCGGGGCAAAGGTCCAGCCGCGCACCGCGTGCAGGGCAGCCGCATCGAGCACGTCATACCCTGAACTCCGCACCAGCGATGCGGTAGTGACCCGGCCGCGAATATCGACTTCCACCTGCACGCGCACGGTCCCCTCGTAGCCGCGCCGCTGCGCCAGCGCGGGATACTCGGGCGGCGGGGCGCTGCGATAGTGCATTTGCGAAACCGTCACCATGCCGCCGGCTTCACCGGCAGCAGCGGGCGACGCCGGTGCCGCCGCTGCCGGCGTCGCCAGACGTGACGGGAGTACCGGCGGCATGACTGCTGCCGGTGCGGTGAACTCCGGGGCGGGTACCGCAGCTGCCGCCGTCAGCACCGGGGCGGGCAGTGCCGCGGGTGGCGGCTCGACTGCCGCTGCCGAAGCTGCCGTCGGCACAGGTTCCGGTTCGGTCAGTTCCCTGACGGGCGCATGGCGGCGTTCAGCAGCTGCTGTCGCGGATGCAGGTTCCTCCGCCAGCGTGCACCAGACCACCAGTTCCGGCGGCGGCGCCTGCGGTGCAACCGCCACACCGCCCGGAAGCAGCACACAAACCGCAGCATGCGCCAGCACGCTCAGTGTTGCCGCCGTCCCGAGTTTCACCGCTGCTCCCGTTCCAGCAGGCGCCGCGCGACGGGATAGATATGCGGGCGCTTCGTCACCGGATGTTCGCCCACCACCACCACCGTGCGATAGACCGCCTCGATGTTTGCATAGGTGAGCACGTCCACGGGCGTGCCGTCACCATAGACCTTCCCCTCGTGCAGCAGCACGGCGCGGTCACAGTAGTCCGCCACCAGGTTGAGGTCATGCAGGATCATCAGCACCGCCAGCCCGTTGGCATTGAGCCGCCGCAGCCGGTCGAGGATGTCGGTCTGATGGCTGATGTCGAGGTGCGCAGTCGGCTCGTCAAGGATAAGCAGCGCCGGCTGCTGCGCGAGCGCCTGCGCGAGGTGGACGCGCTGCGCTTCCCCCCCCGACAGTTCATTCACCGCACGCGCCGCGAGATGTTCCGTGTCGGTCAACGCCAGCGCCTCCGCCACCGCCGCCGCATCGTGCGCCGCCGCGTCCGTCCCCGCGTGCGGGTAGCGGCCCATGCGCACGAATTCCCGCACGCTGAACGGGAAGCTGCGTTCCGCCTGCTGCGGCAGCACCGCCACGCGCCGCGCCCGTCGCCGCCAGTCCAGCGCGTCCAGGGTCTCTCCGTCGAGCAGCACCGTTCCCGCCGTCGCCGGCAGCAGCCCGGTCAGCGCCCGCACCAGCGTCGTCTTGCCGCAGCCGTTCGGCCCCGCCACGCCGACCATCTCCCCCGCCCGTACCGTCAGTGACACGTCGCACAGCACGGCCCGCTCCCCGTAGCCGCAGGTCAGGCCGCGCGCCGCGAGCAGCGGGGTCAGAAGAGTTTCCATTCGCGTACACGCATGAGATAGATGATGAAAAAGGTGCCGCCCACCAGCCCGGTGAGCACCCCGACAGGGAGCTCTGTCGGCGCCACCAGCGTCCGCGCCAGCGTATCAGCCAGCACGAGGAAGGTTCCCCCCGCCAGCGCCGCGGCGGGAAGCAGCACGCGGTGCCCGGGTCCGCACCAGCGGCGCAGCAGGTGCGGGATGAGCAGCCCGACGAAACCGATCATCCCCGCCACTCCGACACAGGCACCCGTCACTAATGAAGCGGCAAGGAAGAGTTCGCGCCGCACCCGCACTGCCTCCACCCCGCGCAGCCGCGCCTTCCCGCCCCCCCGCGTCCGCCGGTCGAGTCCCGCCGCGCGCCGCCGCACCACCAGCTGGCCCGCGGCGACGAGGATGCTCCCCGTCAGCAGCAGTTCGCGCGTCACCGCCGACAAATCCCCCATCAGCCAGAGGAAGACGCCGTGCAGTTCCTGCGCGGTGGCCAGCGCGAAAATGAAGAGCACCACCGCGCTGAGCAGAAAATTGAGCATCACCCCGGCGAGGATGAGCATGGCGACAGAGAACCCGCGGCGCGCGGCGCGCCGCCCGACCCAGAGCGCGGCCAGCAGCGCGCCGCTGAACGCCGCGCCCGGCACGCCGCTGGCGCCGCTCCCCGCGATGACCGCGAGCGCCGCCCCGAGCACCGCGCCCCCCGAGACCCCGAGCGTGTAGGGCTCCGCCAGCGGGTTGCGCAGCAGGCCCTGGAACACGACGCCGCCGACCGCGAGCCCCGCCCCGACGAGCAGCGCCGTCAGCACGCGCGGCAGGCGCACCTGCCAGATAATCGCCGCTTCCGGGGCTGTCCCCTGCGGTCCCGCCAGCAACCCCTGCCGGCATTCCGCCGGGCTGAGTACGCCGACCGACAGCGCCAGCAGCGTCGCTCCCAAGGCCAGCACCGGCAGCAGGGCCGCAATTTTCACGGCAACACCGCCGCCGGATGAAAGAGTTTCGCCAGCAGTCGCACGCTCGCCGCATAATGCTGCGGGGTCGGGATGCAGATTTCCTGCGCGCGCAGCAGCGGCAACCGGTTGGCCCGCACCGCTGCCAGCGACGGCACCTGCCGCCAGCGCTCCGCCTCCGCCGGCGACATGTTCCCCATGTCGACCATGAGGATGAGGTCGGGATTGAGGCGTAGCGCCTCCTCGCGGCTGTAGCGCGGGTAGGCCTCCGCGTTCCCCGCGGTCAGGTTCTCACCGCCCGCATCGCTGATCAATTCGTTGAGGAACGACCCGCTTCCCACCGCCACCAGCGGATCCGTTCCCACCTGGCAGAGCACACGCACGCGCGGGAAAGGCGCCACCGCCGCGTGCGTGCGATCGATGGCACGGTCAACCTCCGCCACCTGCGCCGCGGCGCGTTCCGTCACGCCGAGCAGTTTGCCCAGGCGCAGGTATTTCTCCCGGATGGACACCCAGCCGGTGTCGAGCCCGAACTCCTCGATGTGCAACCCGACGCCGCGCAACTGTTCCAGCGTCCGCGCGCGGTTGGTCGTGTTGTTGGCGAGGATACGGTCGGGGCGCAGGGCGATGATTTTCTCCGCGTTCGGCTGCAACAGCGTGCCGACGCGCTCCTTCGTTTCGCGGGCGTGGTAGGCAGTGCAGTAGTCGGTCACCCCGACCAGGCGCGTATCCTCGCCCAGTTCGTAGACCATCTCCGTCAGCGATGGCGCCAGCGAGATGACCCGCTGCGGCGCTACGGTCACGGTACGTTCCGGGGCGATGCCCGGGCTGCAGCCCGCCGCCAGCAGACAGCCCAGCAGCAGAACACACCCGCAATAACTTAATAACTTGAGCTCCGTCCCCCTCATCCCCTCATCCCCTCATCCCCCTCATCACACTGAGAAAGGCACTTGTTTGACCACAGCACACGGAGTGCACGGAGGGATGCACCGGAGCGGACAGCTACCGGGCCCGGCAGGCATGTACCAGCGAACGTTCCAGCAGCAGTGACACCGGCACACCGCTGACGCTCCGCGTGCTCTGCAGTAAGGTTTCGCTTCACGGCACTGGACTCCCGATTATACATTTCGGGAATGACGATCTTGTCTTGTGAAGTTTCCGCGGCGGTCTCGTCTTTGGTTGTCACTCCTGAAACGGGTAATCGGGAGTCCGGCATTTCCCCCTGCATCAGGATGTTTTCCGTGTGCTCTGTAGTGAACCTGCCGTTGCCGTGCGCCCGCAGGGCCATCTCCGGCATCAGTCTCCTGCCGTTCTCCGCGTGCTCCGTGTGCTCCGTGGTGACCGTTGTTGCCGGTCCGGCCGACGCAGCCGCAGCGCCGCCGGCACACCGCTGACGCTCCGCGTGCTCTGTGGTAAACCTGCCGTTGCCGTTCGCCCGCAGGGCCATCTCCGGCATCAGTCTCCTGCCGTTCTCCGCGTGCTCTGTGTGCTCTGTGGTGAACATGCTGTACCGCCTCAAAAATCAAGCCGCAGGCCGGCACGAATGCTCCGCCCCGCCTCGTAGTATTCATATCTGCTGGCGCCCGACAGGTCGCCCGCGGTCGCGTTTTCACGGTCGAACAGGTTGGTCACGCCGACGGTGAACTCGCCCCACCCGTCGGGCAGCGCGATGCCCACCGTCGCGTCCGTGCTGACGAAATCTGCGAGCGCGTTCTGCCGGTCGCAGAGCATGGTCTGGCTCACCGTGACGTTCACCGTGCCGTTGTCGAAGGCCAGCGAGGGCTTGAGCTGCCACTCCGCCCCCGTCTGCGTCCTGCTATTCTGCGCATTGACAAATTCCGCATCGGCGTAGCACCCGGCAAACGACACCTGCCAGTGCTCGTGCGGAGTAATGCCGAGATCCCATTCCACGCCCGTGCTGCGGTAGTAGCCGGTGTTGTAGTAGGTCAGCGGATTGCCGAGCGTGCGGTCGAACTCGATCTTGTCCTTGTAGCGCATGAGGAAGGGCGCCACCGTGAGGTCGAACCACTCCCCGTCATACTTCCCGCCAACCTCGTACGTCCAGCCGTGCTCAGGTTTCAGGTCGGGATTGCCGCGCACCAGGTTCGAGACACGGTAGAGGCGGGTCAGGTCAGGCGCCCGGAAGGCACGCCCGGCATTGGCATACAGCACGACCTTCTCCGCCACCTGCCATGACGCCTGCGCCGTCGGCATGAAGGTCGAGTAATCAGCCGCGTCCTTCTGCGTCACCCACTGGTGCCGCCCGCCGAGCGTCACTGCCAGCGCTTGCCACGGCCGCAGCGTCACCGTGCCATAGCCCGACCAGTTGCGCCGCGTGCGCGTCCCGTACGCTGAACTCTTCACGCGATCGACCTGCCCGTCAGCCCCGACGAGATATTCCACCATCTCACTGATGCTGCCATGATACTGCGGGTTGGCGCCCCAGCGGAAATAGTCGGTGGCATTCAGTTCCGGCGCGTTGTCCGTGCGATACCAGAGCAGGTCGCTCAGGTAATTCCCCTGCAGGGAGAACCCGTCATGCTCCCACGCCAGCGTCGCGAGGTTGCGGTTGCCCTCCTGCACCGAGCCCCGATGGCTGTTGCTGGTCGTCACCCGCCGGTCGGGCCACGGGTTGCGTACGAACCCCGTCGTCTCCCGTGATCCGAGCCAGCCGGCGGTAAGCCCGTCCACCGGCTCCAGCCTGATCAGCGCGCCGTAGTCGTCGGTCGGCATCTGGTCGTATTCCCAGAAACCGGTATGACTCTTCGCGATGCGGTCGAGCGCCCCGAGATGCGTGTGGCTGATGCTCGCCAGCCAGCGGGCGTCCGCCACGCTCACCGTGCTGCGCACAAACGCGTCGTTGCCCGCCTCACTCTGCACCGTCGCTTCGCGCCCCTGCGGCTTCCGCGTGATGATGTTGATGACCCCGGTCATCGCCGCCGAACCGTACAGTGCCGAGTTGGCACCGCGCACCACTTCGATGCGCTCGATGGCGCTGACGGGAATGGTGTTGAGGTCGTAGCCGCCCCCCGACGGGTTGTTGAGCGCCTGCCCGTCAACGAGCACCAGCTCGCCGTCGGGCACGCCGCGCACCGGCAGTTCGCTGTTCATCCCCCCCTGGCTGCTGCCCAGCGGCCCGTAGGAGACGTAATCGAGTCCCCCGAGGCCGCGCACCGCTTCCGCCGCGCTGCGCGCCCCGCGCCGCTGCAGGTCATCTCCGCGGATGACCGTGGTGAAGGACGGGGTGGTCAGCACGGGCGTCGCATAGCGCTGCGCCGTCACCACCACTTCCGCCAGTTCAGTTGCCGGGGGTTCTGCTGCCCTGCTGCCTGAGGAAAAGAGCACTGCCACCGCTGCCGCCGCCAGCCACTGCCACTGCCGCCGCCTGCCGTCCATCGTCCTGCTCCTGCGCACCGGCACGGCTGCTGCCCCCGCGCCGCCGGCAGGAAACACCGGACGGGCGGCTGTGCACGCGACAGCCGTACCTGTCAGTCGCCCGCGGGCAGGTCTTCTGGCTTCCGGGTCATCCTCCCGCTGCGCCTTCCCGCCATGCGACGCATGACAGTGGCACTGCTGCAGCGTTCGTCTCCGGTTACAGCGGCGCGTCCGCGGCCGATTTGCACGGCCTTCCCGACTCCACATCGGAGCGCCCGCAGGCAGCGCGATGATACGCCACCTGCCGCCGCTTGTCAACCACACGGGTTGCCTCACGTAAAATCATCGCGTAACTGATTCGTTGCCTCACATGAAATCTGCGCGAAAACACTCACGGCAGGCGGGGGCGGGTGTTGCCCCATCGACAAAACTATCCGTCCGGCCCGCGTATGCGCCCCCTGCACGACCGCGCCGTTTTGTGATTCTCTCCAGGAACGCAATTCACCCGAATTGAAAGTTTGTCAATTTGACAACACCCGCCCCCTCCCGCGGTTGCATTACTGTTGACAGATGCGGTATAATCGGCGTTCAGGGGAATGACCCGGAGGCAGGCAGATGAGCGACGTGAAACCCGAAACGGCGTACGCCCCGCCCGAGCGCGCGAGCGATGCGGTCATCAACGACCAGCACCGCCGCCTCGTCGGGGTCGAGTACATCAAGGCGGTGCTCAACGCCATCGGCCAGGTTGCCTTTATCCTCAACCGCGAGCGCCAGATTGTCTTCAGCAACCAGCCGTTGCTCGACATGCTTGGCGTGCAGGATGTCAGTCAGGTGCTCGGCAAACGGCCGGGCGAAATCGTCAGCTGCATCCACGCCGGGGCGAAGAACGGCTGCGGCACCTCCGCGGCGTGCGCGCAGTGCGGTGCGGTCAACGCCATCCTCGAATGCCAGCGCACGGGGCAGACCGTGACCCGCGAATGCCGCATCAGCGTGACCCGCGACGGTCTGCCCGGGTCGCTCGACCTGCGCACCACCGCCGCCGCTATCATCGTGGGGGACGAGCCCTTCTATGTCGTTTCGCTTTTCGACATCAGCGATGAGAAGCGCCGCCGGGCGCTCGAACGTCTCTTCTTCCACGACATCATCAATACCGCCAGCGGCATCGAGGGGTTGAGCAGTTTCGTCGTACAGAGCGAGTACGACCCCGAGAGCGTGCGCGAGACGCTCCCCATCATCAGCCGCAGCTCCAAGCACCTGCTGGACGAGATCGTCGCCCAGCGCGAACTGGTGCTCGCCGAGAGCGGCGACCTCAAGGTGCATACCGAGCAGGTTGACGCGCGCGCCGCGCTGGAGGAAACCGCTGATTTCTACCGCCAGTTGACGGTCTCCAGCGGCAAGGAAATCGTTATTGCTCCGGCCGGCGCCGGCACGTTTTCCACCGACCCGGCCATCCTCCGCCGGGTGCTCGGTAACCTGCTGAAAAACGCGCTCGAAGCGAGCGCAGCAGGGGACACTATCACCCTGCGCGCGACCGCACTCCCCGGCGGCGGCGTTTCCTTCTCCGTCCATAACCCGGCGGTCATGCCGGACGAGGTGCGGCACCAGGTCTTCCAGCGTTCGTTTTCGACCAAAGGGAAGAACCGCGGGCTGGGCACCTACAGCATCCGCCTGCTGACGCAGCGCTACCTGGGCGGCAGCGCGTCCTTCAACAGCAGCAAGCCGGAGGGGACAGTATTCACCATCTCGCTCCCCCCGGTACTGGTCATGCCCGAGTCGTCAACTGCGCTCCCCAGCATCCCGCACCTGCTCAAGTAGCGGGGTACTACGTCGGCTCAAACGCATTTTCCGGCTTACCACATGCCACGCCACAACCGGAACCGTTTCCCACTGCAGCCCCGAAACCGCCAGGAGACCGTCCCCTTTTAATAGTCGGCGTTGGCGACCCAGACGCGCGGGGTGTAGGGACGGCCCGCTGGCACCTCGTCGATGACGATGCGGTAATCGCGCGTCTCCCCCTGCTGCATGCGCCCGATATGCAGCCGGTTCTGCCCGAGCAGGTTTCCCGCGGGGCCCGTCAGTTCCGCGTGCAGCACCACATTATCCACCCCGCGCCCCGCATCGTTGCGCACCCGCCCGTTGATCACCACAATGGTGGGCCGCTCGCGATGCTGGTGCATGGTCAGCAGCGTGATGTGCGCAGTTGCCTCACCGCCCGTCATCGCCGCCCCGCCCCCTGTGCATCCCGCCAGCAGCAGCCCCGCCAGCACCAAAAGCAGCCGTCGCATAAGCACCCCCGAACCCATGGCTGCGCCCATGCTACCACACCGCCGCCTGACTGTCACCTGCAGGCGCGAATATGGTATACTAAACAAAACGTCAGGAGGGTACCATGCGTTCATCCAATCCCATGCTGCGCCAGTCGGTCTTCGACCGGGCCGCGCTCGACCGCGGCGCAACGATGACGGTCGCCGGCACCGCCGCGCGCACCTTCATCCTCTTGGTCATCATGCTCATGCCCGCGCTCTGGCTCTGGTGGCAGGCGGTGACGGGCGCCGCGCCGCTGGTCGGGCCGTTCATGATCGGCGGCGTCATCACCGGGTTGGTCCTCGCCCTGGTCACCGTCTTCAAGCCGCTCTGGGCGCCGGTCACCGCCCCGCTCTATGCCATCGCCGAGGGGTTCGCGGTCGGCGGCATCTCGCTGGTCTTCGCCGCGCAGTACGGCGGCATCGTCCTGCAGGCGGTGGCCGCCACCTTCGGGGTCGCTGCGGTGATGTTCGTCGCCTACAGCACCGGGCTGCTGCGCCCGACCGCGAAGTTCCGCGCCTTTGTCATCGCCGCCACCTTCGCCCTCATGCTTTTCTACCTCGCCAACCTCGTGCTCATGTTCTTCGGCAACACGTCCCTGAGCGTCTTCCACATGGGCTGGCTGGGCATCGGCATCTGCGCCTTCGCTGTCGGCCTCGCCGCGCTCAACCTGATCCTCGATTTCGGCTTCATCGCCGACATGGCGCAGCAGGGCGCCCCGAAGGCGTACGAGTGGTACGGCGCTTTCGGCCTGCTCGTCACGCTCATCTGGCTGTATATCGAACTGCTGCGGCTGCTCGCGCTGCTGCGTCGCCGCTGACCAAGGAAGACCATCATGCGCACACTGCTCATCCTCTGCTGCCTCATCGTCGCGGGGTGCACCGCCCCGCAGGGTACCGCGACCGGCGACCAGCCGGCCCAGCTGATCACCGCGACCGCCATCGGTCCGGAGATCCGCATCGACCGTGTTACCCCGTTTCCGGCACCCGACAACACCGTCGGCATCACCACCGAGCCGTTCCTGCTCACCGCCGACGTCAGCTACCCGTCGTCATACGGCGACAACGGCACGCTGGTGCTCACGGTCAACAATACCGTGACCCCGTTCCGCGAGGTCGGCGGCGGCTACGGCGGCGGCCGGGTGACGCGCACGCTGCAGTTTTACGCGGGCGCACCGGGGGACAAGAACATTGTCGCCACCTACTCGATCGATGGCGAACCGTTCGCCACCACCCCGGTCAACTACGGTTTCGTATCGCACGGCGATGTGCTGCTGCTCGACCGTTTCGACGGGGAGACACTCTTCGCCGCACAGCCGCTACGCTTCCTCGCCTACTTCGCGGGCGAGGTGCAGGCGACGCTCAACGGGACACCGCTGGCGCTCACCGCCGCGCGCCTCGACGCCGCGAATGCCGACCTGCTGCACGAATGCGCCGCCCCCGCCTATGTCGCGGGCACCAACACCCTGGTCGTGCGCTGGACCGGCAGCAACGGGCAGGCGCGCGAACGCAGCATCACCCTGCTCTATCATCCCGGATACCGGGTGCCGCGCCACCAGCCGGTACGCATCGCCTACGGCGAAGTCGGCTCACGCTCAGGCCCCTACTTCCGCCTCAATGCCGCGGACAGCACAACCGTCACCTTCAGCGGTAACCAGCAGAGCGCGATCTTTCCGGTCATCGAGCAGGGTTCGCTCGGCTACGGCACGCGCCTGCACTCGCAGGCGACGTTCCTGAAGCCCGGCCCGGTGGCGGTCTGGATCGAGCGCAAGGGGATGTTCCTGCTGCCGTTCGAACCGGCGGATACCGTAACCTTCAGCGTCGAGTAGGGACTCAGTCAGTGGTCTCGCCGCGGCGCAGCAGATCGCGCGCCGCCTGCACCGCGACCGCCGTCCCCGCCAGCGCCAGCGTGTCGCCCACGCCGAGCGGTTCACGGCCCGACGGTATCGCCACGCCACGCTCGCTGTGAACGATGGCGAGCACGGTTGCATCAGTGCGTCCGCGCAGGTTGAGTTCCGCCAGCGATTTGCCCACCGCGTGGTCGCGCTCCTGCAGCCGCACCGCCACCGGGTCGCCGATGCCGGGGAGCACCGCCCGCACCGCCGCCAGCGCCTCATCCTCGCTGGCCCGGCCGCCGTGCACCATCCGGGCGCGATGCAGCAGCGCCTCGCTGATCGCCTGTGCCCCCGCCGCGAGATGCGCCTGCAGGTCGACCGTCCGCCGCCAGAACACCACCACCCCGGGCGCCAGCATCAGCACGACCACGAGCGTGCCATAGACCGGCGGCACGAAGGGCTGCACCAGTGCCAGCAGCGGCAGCATCACGACGAGCACCACCGCCGCATGCAGCATGGTGACGAGCGCGCGGCGCGGTGCCTCCGCCTGCGGCAGCAGGTTGCCCGCGAGCGGCAGGCAACCGTTGGCCAGCACCAGCGCGAGTTTCTTGGCATTGACCGCGATACCAAGTGCGAACACCGCCACCAGCGCGGCACAAAGCGCGGCCATCCCGTATTCCGCCTGCGGCGGCAGCCCCGTCGCCAGCAGCGCCCCGGTGAGGTTGGGCCAGGCGAGCGCTGCCCCGACCACCATGGCCGCGAGCGCCAGCGCGTCGAGGATGATGATCCCCCCGAGCGTGCGGCACTTGCCGGCCAGCCCCGTCGCCGACCCGCCCGCCGCCACCCAGGAACCGTCCAGCGCGAGGAAGTTCTGCACCGCGGTCGGCAGCGCCCCGTCGATGAACGCCGCCGTGCGCTTCGACACGGCAATCGCCGCCGGGGTGAGCAGGATGGTCAGCGCCGACACCGCGACAATGACCGAGTAGAGCGCACTGTCGAGCACCCCCGCCGCGCGCCCGACCCCGGCGATGATGAACGAGAATTCGCCGATCTGCCCCATCGTCATCCCCGCCTGCACCGCGCGGCGCAGCCCGCCCCCGGTGAGAAAGACCCCGAGGGTCAGCCCGGTGAACTTGGCGACAATGACCAGCAGCGTCAACCCGAGCACCAGCCGCCAGTGCACGCTGACCGCCTCCGGCACGATCATCATCCCCACCGCCACGAAGAAGATGGCGGCGAACAGGTCGCGCAGCGGGCGCACGAGTTTTTCCAGTTCGTAGGTGCGTCCCGCCTCGGCGATGAGCATGCCGGCGATGAACCCGCCGAGCGCCACCGAGTAGCCGAACCGCTGGGCGAGCAGCGCCACGGCGAAACAGAGCCCGACCCCCGCCACCAGCAGCGTCTCCGCCCGGCGCAGGCGCTGCACCGCACGGAAGAGCCGCGGCACGACGAGCAGTCCGCCCAGCACCAGCGCCAGCAGGAACGCCGCCAGCCGGGTCGACACGTCCCCGACCTCCGCCAGCGACAGCCCGCGCCCCGCCCCGACCGCCGTCAGCACCGCGAGCAGCACCACCGCCACGAGATCCTCGACCAGCAGGATGCCGAAGATGCGGTCGCGCAGTTCGCGTTCCGGGGGCCGCTCGGCGAACTCGCGCGCGATGATGGTAGTCGAGGAGATGCAGAGCGCGCCGCCGATGAAGAGCGCCGCCGTCACCGGCAGACCCGCCAGCCGCGCGGCCAGAAACCCGAGCCAGAAACTGATGCCGATTTCGACCACCGCGGTAAAGCCCGCGGTCAGCCCGAGGCGCAGCAGGCGGCCCAGCGAAAACTCGAGCCCGATGGCGAACATCAGCAGAATGACCCCGAGTTCCGCCAGCGTGTCGACCAGCGCCTCGTCGGCCACCAGCGGCAGCCCGATATGCGGACCGATGGCCACCCCGGCCAGCAGGTAGCCGAACACCACAGGGAGGCGCAGCCACTGGCAGACGACGGTGGTCACCGCCGCGGTCGCCAGCACCAGAGCCAGGTTGGGGAGAAAATCGTGCATGCCGCCATGGTAGCACAGGCGGGCGGCGCTGACAAATCAGCGACGGGAATGCGTCAGGACGCGGGGACCGACTCCGGGACGGGCTGCTCCAGCTGCGCGATGACCGCCGGCAGCAGCGCGCGATCGGCCAGCAGCTGCAGCGTGTCGTACGGCTCGAGCACCGTGTGGCCGCGCGGCACGATGAACTCCGTCCCGCGACGGATGAGCAGGATGAGCACGTCGCGCGGCAGCCCGAGCTGCGCGACGCTCCGTCCCACCGCCGCCATGCCCGGCTCGAGGTCGATTTCGCGCGTCTCGCTCTGCACCCCCGAGCGCCGCTCGAACTCGAGCGGTGAGCGCGGCCGTGCGGCGAGCGGGGCATCCACCCTGAGCCACCGCGCCACGGGCATCAGCGTCCGCCCCTGCAGCAGCGCCGAGGTCAGCACGACGAAAAAGACGATGTCGAAGAACAGCGCGGAATGCGCGTAGCCGGCCATGAACGGGTAGGTGGCGAGCACGATGGGGACCGCGCCGCGCAGCCCGGTCCAGGCCACCAGCGTCTTCTCCGCCGCCGCGAAGCCGCTGCGCCAGAGCACCAGCCAGACCGCGACCGGCCGCGCCACCAGCATGAGAAACAGCGCCAGCAGCAGCGCGGGCACCGCCACCGCCGGCAGCTGGTGCGGGAAGACCAGCAGGCCGAGCGTGACGAAGAGGATGATCTGCATCAGCCAGCTCAGCCCGTCATGGAACTTGGTCAGGTAGCGCTGATGCGGGAAATCGGTATTCCCCAGCACGATGCCGCAGACGTACACGGCGATAAACCCGTTGCCCCGCAGCAGTTCGCTGCTCCCGTAGACGAGCAGCACCACGCTCATGCTCAGCACCGGATAGAGCCCCTCGTAGCAGAGCCGCAGGCGGTTGAGCGCGCGCGCCGCCAGCCACCCGCCGGCCACCCCCACCGCCGTGCCGGCCAGCAGGTTGTAAAGCACCGCGGGGAGCAGCGGCAGCCACGCGGCATCCGGGCGCGACAGCAGCCCGAGGATGCCGACGGTGAGGAAAACCGCCAGCGGGTCGTTGCTCCCCGATTCGAGTTCGAGCAGCGGCTTGAGCCGCCCGCGCAGCGCCACCCCGCGCGAGCGCAGCACCGAGAAGACCGCCGCGGCATCCGTCGACGAGACGATGGCGCCGAGCAGCAGCCCGTCGAGCAGCAGGAAGCCGAGCACGCGCCAGGCGAAGAGCCCGACGAGCCCCGCGGTCAGCGCCACCCCGAGCGTGGCGAGCAGCAGCGCCGGGCGCAGCACCGGGCGCACGCTGCGCCAGTCGGTGTCCATGCCGCCGGCAAACAGGATATAGGCGAGGGCGAACACGCCGACGAGGTTGGCCACCGCCGGGTTGTCGAAGTGGATCCCCCCCGGTCCGTCCGAGCCGGCGAGCATGCCGACCGCGAGAAAAACGAGCAGCGCCGGCACCCCGAGCCGGTCGGAGAGCCGGTTGGCAAGCACGCTGAGCAGGAAGAGCATGCCGACCGCAAAGAGGATATGGTGCGGGGCCGCCAGCAGTTCGTTCACCGGCGGTGCGCTCCCGGGCTCACGCTTCGCCCCCTGCCGTCACCTGCGCGAAGATGCTGCTGCCGGTCAGCCGGCCGGCGACGATAACCTGGTGCGCCCCCTCCTGCCGCAGGATGTCCGCCTCCGCCATGCTCTCCGCCGACAGCAGGTAGCGCGCCCCGGGCGCGAGCCGCCGCAGGTGCGCCAGCAGGCGCCGGTTGGTCGTCCCCTTGAGGAAGGTGTCCGAAATCGGGCAGATGATCCACGCCGCCCCGGCAATACCGAGATGCTGCAGCGTCTCCGGGTGCGCCACGTCGCCGTAGGCCCAGCGGAAGCCGCGCGCCGCCAGCGCCTGCCCGTGCGCCGCGTTGAAGTCGACCACCAGCACGCGCTCGCGCAGGTGCGGCGCCCGCTCCGCCAGCACGTCGAGGAACGCCTCGCCGGTGCGGAAACAGCCGAGCAGCACCAGTTCGTTTTTCGTTTCCCCGTCGCTATCGTCCGTTCCCGCCGCGGTGGCGCCGTGCAGACGCACCCCGAGCCGCAGCAGGTTCCGCCGCACTCCGCGCGCCAGCGTGTCGTTCCAGGTGATCAGGTAGGGGGCGAGCAGCGAGGTGAGCAGCATCGCGGTCAGCACCGTCGCGGCAAGGTCGGGCGACACGTGCCCGTACCCGGCCCCGAGCGCGACGATGACCAGCGAGAATTCGCTGACCTGCGCGAGGTTGAACGCGGTCACCAGCCCGTTGCGCAGCCCGAGACGCAGCAGGTGCGCGACCGGGGCGATGGTGACCAGCCGGCTGACCAGCACGAACGCGGCGATGAGCAGCGCCGTGCCCGTCATCCCCCACGTCGGGGCCGGCACCTTCAGCCCGAGGGCGACAAAGAACAGCGTGACGAAAAAATCGCGCACCCCGGCGAGTTTGGCGATGACATCCGCCCCGTAGGGAAAGGCGGCGATGCTCAGCCCGGCAATCAGCGCGCCCATCTCCTTCGACAGCCCCGCGTGCTCCGCCAGCCCGCAGACGGAGAAACACCAGGCGAGGGCGGTGAGCAGGACGAGTTCCGGGCTGCGGCAGGCGGCGTGGAACAGGCGGCCGAGCACGTAGCGGCTGACGAGGAACGCGGCCGCCAGCAGCAGCACCCCCGCCCCGAGCGAGCCGAGGATGCCCGTCAGGCGCGGGTCAAGCAGGTTGGGCTGCACCGCCATGAACGCGATGGCCCAGACATCCTGCAGCACCAGCACGCCGACCGTCAGCCGCCCCGCCACGGTGTGCAGTTCGAACTTGTCGTGCAGCATCTTGACGACGATGAGCGTCGAACTGAGCGCCAGCGCCACCGCGAGGTAGAGCAGGTCGAAGCGCCCCGCCGCGGCCCGGCTCAGCGGCAGGAAGGCCGCCAGCCCGAGCAGCACGCAGGCAACAAACTGCACGCCGCCGAGCACGAACATCGCGCGTCCCATACGCGCCAGTTCGCGCAGGTTGATCTCCAGGCCGATGATGAAGAGCAGCAGGATGAGTCCGATCTCGGAGATCAGCTCGATGCTCGCCTCGTCGTGCACCAGCCCGAACCCGAGCTGGGTGCCGAGCAGCACGCCGCCGGCGACATAGCCGAGCAGCAGCGGCTGTTTCAGCAGCCGCGCGCCATGCGCCGCCCCCGCGGCGAAGATAATCCCCAGCCCGATGTCGGTAAGCAGGGTCAGCGCGTGTCCGGGCATCAGGCGGCCGCGACTGCCGGGTCAGTCCTTATCGGTGCGGTGCGCGAGGGCAAAGAACTGCTCCGTGTTTTTGCCCCGGTCACCCGTGCACCAGCTCACCGCGACCAGCACGATAATGGACGCGGTCACGCCGAAGACACCCGGCCCGCCCGAGGTCGGCAGCCCGACAAACTCCTTGACTCCCGTGAAGAGCAGGACGATGAAGAAGACCGAGACGCACAGCCCGGTGAGGATGCCGGCAATAACCCCCTGCCGCGTCGCCCGCTTCCACCAGAGCGTTGCCATCATCGCCGGGAAGATGGCGCTCGCCGCAATGCCGAAGGCGAGCATCACCAGCCAGGCGACGTTCTCCTTCTTCAGCGCCACCGCCAGCACCACGGCGATGGCCGACATCACCAGGGTGGTGATCTTGGCGATGTTCAGTTCCTGTTTGTCGGTCGCGTTGCGGTTGATGTAGACCTTGTACAGGTCGTGACTGATGGTCGACGCGGTGGTGATCATCAGCCCGGCCGAGGTCGAAAGGATGGAGGCTACCGCGCCCGCAGCGCCGATGGCCATCAGCCACGGACCGCCGAGGCGCAGACTGATTTCGAGCACCGCCATGTTCTTGGCCAGGCCGATCCCCTTGTCACCCTGCGCGATCCACTCGACCAGTTTCGGGTAGATAGCGGGGATGAGCAGGAAGCCGAGGATGATGGCACAGAGGTAGAAGATGCCCAGCGCGACGATGCAGAGGGTCACGCTCTTCTTCGCCGCGCGCGCGCTTGGCACGGTGTAGAACATGATAAGGATGTGCGGCAGCCCCGCGGTGCCGAACACCAGCGCGATGACCGTGCTCACCTGCGCCAGCGTGCTCTTGGTCTTCACCCCGAGGGACAGCGCCCCGGGCGCGTCTGGCATCGCTGCGCGTGCTGCCACCGCCGCCTGTCCCGGTTCCGCCGCGGCCACCGCGGCCACCGCCGCCTCATTCTTCCCCGCGAGGATGGGCGGTACCGCCTCTTCCGCCAGCTGCAGCATGCGGTCGAACGAGCCGTCAGCGACGACCACGAACGCGATACACGTCAGCACCACCATGGTGACGAACAGGAAGAGCGCCTGCAGCACCTGGTTGTAGAGCGTCGCTTTCATCCCGCCGAAGATGATGTAGATGGAGACGAGCACGCCGACCCCGACCGTCACCCAGATGAAGTTCCAGCCGAGCAGCATCTCAAAGAGCAGTCCCGCCCCGAGCAGCTGCGGCACGAGGTAGAAGGTCGAGATGACCAGCGTCGAGGTCATCACCGCGAGCTTGATGCGGTCGTCCGGGAAGCGGCGGTGCAGCGCGTCCGCCACCGTGTAGGAGCCGACGTTGCGCAGCGGCCCGGCGATGAGCAGCAGCACCGCCATATAGCCGCCGAAAAAGCCGATGGAAAGCCAGATGCTGTCAATGCCGAAGACGCCGATGTCGCCCGAGCAGCCGAGAAAACTCGCTGCCGACAGGTAGCTGCCGACCATGGCGATGCCGACCTGGATCCACGGCACCCCCTTCCCCGCGACGTAGAAGTCCGCAGTCGAGCGGGTCGATTTCTGCGTCAGCCAGGTGATGATGATCGACGCGGCGACGAAAAAGGCGATGAAGCCGACCACCAGTCCGCTGTGTTCCATGGCCCTACCTCCAGGTCACGAAGAAGATGACGATGATGATCCACGACACGGGAAAGATCATCAGCGAGAGGAAGAGCCCGAAGGGCATTCCCAGGAAGAGCGCGCCGGCCAGCCCGGCGAAGGCGGGGGTCTGGATGACCGCCGCGGACACATAAAAGATAAAGAACAGGAAAAACAGGGCGCTGCAGATGAGCAGGCGGCGGCGGTAATTGCGTGCGGATTCCTCGACTTCCGCGCTGCTCAGCGTCACTTCGTCATGGCCGGCCATGGCGTCCCTCTTCTTGCTTCGGGTGTGTGGCGCGCGGCCGCAACGCGAACCGCCGGAAAGCAGGACATAGTATCATCACCGACGGGATGGCGTCAACTCAGGCACGGGCGCAGCGGATAAGCGAACGCAGGCGGGCGAACCAGGACGGTCGCGGCAGGCCGCCGAGCGGATGGACGTGCTGCACCAGGGTGCCGTCGTCACCCAGCACCGCATACCCCTCCCACGCCTCCGCCAGCCCGTGGTACGTGATATCGTCACGCTGCCGCGTATACCAGCAATGATGGTGCGCGAAACACCAGTGGCGGGGGCGGTAACGCGCCGCCAGTTCGTCGCCGCGCGCGAACCCCGCCGGCGCGCCGTCCGCGGCCAGCAATCCCGCCCCGCGCGGGCAGTCATGCGAGACAATCAGGTCGATGCTCTCCGCCGGCTGCGCCAGCGCGCGGTCAATGTCCGCCTCGCGGATGACCGACGCCGCCGGTGTGCGCCGCGGGTCGATGAACTGCGCCCCGCCCAGCGCCAGCAGCCGCACCCCGTCCACCGTATGGGCTGTGCCGCGCGGCAGGTGGGTGAAACAGTCCGCGTAAGCCGCCGTCAGTTCCGCGAAACGGGAAAAATCCTCGTGGTTGCCCTCGAGGAAGAAGGTCGGCCGCAGAAAGCGCTCGCCGCGGCGCCGGAAATAGTCGTCGAGGTCCGCGGCGAAAAGCCCGAAATCACCGAGCGCGATCACCGCCGCCACCGCTTCCCCGGACGCCGCCGCCGCGTGTGCCGCCTGCGCGTTGACCGCCGCGAAATGCCCGTGCAGGTCGCCGAGCAGCAGGATCACAGGCGCTCCGCACCTCCCGCGAACTCGCGGCTCAGCCGCGTCTGGAAGGTGCGTATCTGTGCGAAGGTCTCAGTCAGCATCCGCCGGTCGATGGCCGTCAGTGCCGCCGGTGCGATCAGGTTGTCCGGTTCGCGTCCGTCGCGAATCGCCCGCACCTGGTGTTCGAGCCGCAGCCGCATCAGCCCGCGATAGGCATGCACCAGTTCCTCATGCGCCGCCGCGTCGAGCGTCCCGCCCGCACGCAGCGCGTCGAGCCGGTCGCTGGTATTGGTCGCGTCAACTCCCTGCTGCAGCGCGTAGAGGCGGGCGAAATCAACAATGGGGGTCATCGCCAGTTTGCAGTCGAAGGTGCGCCGCCCGTCCGCCGCCGTGTCGAGCACAAAACTGCCGAAAGCGCCGAGCGGGGGCGCCAGTTTGAGCACGTTGAGCGCCAGCAGCGGCAGGAAACGCGGGGCCGCGGGAATGATCGTCCGCAGGTGCGCGCGCAACGCCGCCACCAGTTCCCGGTCGCCGCAGGCGGCGCGGAAATCGAAGAAAATTTTGCTCTGCATCAGGTCCATCGGTTCGAGGGTCTGCACCCAGGTGCGGAACGTCTCCCGCCACTGCGCCAGTGACGCGCACCACTGCGGGTTGCGCGCCATCACGTCCCCCTTGCAGTGCGCGTACCCCGCCTGCGCGCTCAGGTCGCAGACCTGCGCCGCCAGCGCGAGGAAATACGCCTGCACCTCCGCTGCCTGCGCCGCCGGCACATCGGCATAAATGATCGCGTTGTCCTGATCGGTGCGCAGCGTCTGCTCGTGCCGCCCCTCGCTCCCCATCACCATGAAAGCGAAGGGGACGGGCGGTTCCCCGAGGTCAGCTATGGCGAACTGTACCGCGCGCGCCACCACCGCGTCAGCGACGCTGGTGATGAAGCGGTTGACCCGCCGCGTGCGCACCCCGCCGTCCATCAGCGCGCCGATGAGCGCGGGGAGCGTGCGTGCCGCGACGACCATGTCGTCCGGCGTCGCCGCCTGCGCGATGGCGCGCAGCAGCCGCGTCGGCGCGTAGTGCTGGATGGCCGCCAGTTCGCGCAGCCCGATACTGCCAATGGTCTGCCCGCGTTCGTCGGTCACCGCCAGCGGCATAAACCCGTTGCGTTCGAGCGACGGGTAGATCTCGCTGAGGAGCATGGTCGCGGGCACCGCGGCCGCCGGCGTGCCCTCCGCCGGGCCGCACGCCTCGCCCGCGGTGCGGTTGAGGAACGCCACCGCCAGCTGCAGGTCGGCCAGCGCCTGCTCCTGCCGCAACTGCTGCTCGCGCTGCGCCGAGAGGTCGGCGGCCACCGCGATGATGCCGCTGCGCCCGCGCACCGTCACCGGGGCGAGCGACAGCACCACGGTCAGCAGCGTGCCGTCCGCGCGCCGCAGGTGTCCCTCCGCGCTCGCCGCCACCGTCTCCCCGCGCTGCAGCGCGTGATGCCGCCGCTCCCCGCGCTGCCGCTCCGCCTCCGTCGGCACGATGAGGTCGTCGAGCGTCAGCCGCGCCAGCGACGCCGCATCATGCCCGAGCAGGCGCAGCATGCTGGGATTGGCATAGAGCGGTTCACCCGCCAGCGCCATCAGCAGGTTGCCCTCCGCCGACTCCACCAGCAGGCGGTACTTCTCCTCCGACGCGCGCAGCGCCGTCTCCGCCTCACGCCGCGCCCGCTCCGTGCGGTAATGTCCCGCCAGGTTCCACCGCAGCAGCAGGGCGATGAGCGCGAGGATGCCCCCCGCCACCGCCAGCAGGTTGCGGCGCAGTGCCGCCACCTCGTCCTGCACGTCGTTGGTATAGACCCCGGTGCCGATGATCCAGCCCCACGGGGCGAACAGTTTCACGTAGGAGAGTTTCGGCTCGATCCGCGCGGGATCGTCCTTCCACTGCCAGCGATACGCGACGAAACCCGCGCCGTCACGCAGCGCCGTGCGCACGAACGCGACAAACAAGTATTTGCCCGCCGCGTCGCGGAATGCCGTCAGGTCCTGTCCTTCGAGATCGGCACGGTAGGGATGCACCACCATGCGCGGATGCGTGTCATTGATCCAGAAGTAGTCCTTTCCCTCCTGCCCGTACTGCAGCGTGCGGATCTGCGCGATCGCCTGCGCCTGCGCCGCCGCCCGCGTCAGCCGCCCCGCGCGTTCCTCCGCCTCGCTCTGCGCGAGGATGTTCCCCGCCGTCGCCGTCAGTTCGCGCAGCAGTTCCCGCTTCTGCGCCATGATGCTCTCTTCCAGCGCCGGGATGAGCAGGTACCAGAGGGCAGCGGTGAAGAGCAGCACGGTCAGCGCGACGGGCAGCACTGCCCGCACCAGGAAGGTGTTCATCGCCGGGCCGCATCCGGCATGCCGGCACAACCGCAAGCGCGTGCAGCAGCAGCGGCAGGCATCACTGCCGCGGTGGCGGGTTCCGGCATCAGGCCGACAGGCACATGTCGCATGCGGGCATGTTACCACGCTCCGCCCGCGCTGACAAACCGCACCGCCTTTACAGCGTCACGACGGTATGCTATGGAACCGGTATGGTTGCCTGTTGCCGTCGGCGCGGTCCGGCATGACGAGCCCCCTTTCCTGCCCGCAGTGCGGATTCCCGCTCAGCGCGGGCACCCGTTTCTGCAGCAACTGCCGGCAGCCGCTGGTGACGCCGGCCATCATAACCGCACGCCTGCAGGTGCAGTTTGAACATCTGGAAGAGGATGTCAAACGTCTCGCAGACGAGTTGCAGGAGGTACGCGCTGAGCTGGCTGAAGCGAAGCAGGCGCTGGCGGCGCAGGCCGCCGTGCCGCAGCCGGCCCTGCCGCCCGCCGGTTCCGGCACGTTGCCGTCCCCCCCGCCCGCAACCGCCGCCGCGTCCGCTCCGTCCACCGGACCGGCAACGTCCGTCGGCCCGGCACTCCCTGCACCGTTGCCGCCGGCACCCGTCAGCATAGCGTCCGCATACAACCGACCGGCGGGTGAATCGGCAGCCTGCTCTGCGCCGCCGCCAGTGGCGCAGCCGGCCACTCCGGCAGTGAAGACCACACCAGCGAAGCCGGCTGAACCACCGGCCCGGAAAATGGATCTCGAAACAACGATCGGTGCCGTCTGGTTCAATCGCCTTGGACTCGCCGCGCTGGTCATCGCCTTTGCGCTGCTCGCCACGTATGTCACCCCGCGCCTCTCCCCCGCCTTCAAACTGGGCGGCAGTTTCCTGCTCGACGGGCTGCTCTTTGGCGCCGGCTGGTGGTTCCGCGACCGCCTGAAACTCTTCGCGCGTCCCGTGCTGGCGGGCGCGCTCGCCATCGCCTTCTTCCTCGGTTATGCCGGCCATTTCGTTGACGCGATGGCCTGTCTGCCGCTCGCCGCCGCGCTGGCGCTGATGACCCTGGCGATGGTGGGGGTGCTCGCCTGCGCCGACCGCTGGGCATCGTCCGCCACCGCCGCTTTCGCCATCCTGCTCGGCCATATCGCCGCCTTCATCGCCGGCGGACGGGCTGACGCCTTCTCGCTTATTGCCATTCTCTTTCTCTGCTTCGTTCCCGCGCTGCTCTTCCGCCGGCATAACTGGACCGGGCTCAATCTTTTTGCCGTCATCGCCGCCTACGTTTCGCATCTGCTCTGGGCACTGCAGGAGCATCCGCTCGTCTCAGTCGAGGTGCGCTTCTGGGCCAACTTCGCTTTCCTGACCGCGTACTACCTTATTTTCACCGCTGTTGCCCTCGCCTTCTACCGCCGCCTGCGCGCGGGCGACGCGTTCCGCACCGTCACCCGCCTCTGCGGGCGCGGTATCGGCCCCGCGGCGCTCATACTCTACCCCGCGCTCACCGCTGTCCTCTTCTACGCCACGGACATCTACGCGGATGTCATCCACCGCTACCTCTTTCCGCTGGCGCTGGCCCAGTTCGCCGTCGCCTGGTGCTGCCGCCGCTGGCGCGAGGGCGACGGCAGCATCTACACTGCCGCCGGCGTCACCTTCGCCACGTTTGCCGTTATCGCGAAATACGACGGGCTGGCGCTCAATCTCGTCCTTGCCGGCGAGGCGCTGCTGCTCCTCGTCCTCGCCCGCCACCTCCGCTTCTGGCTGCTCAACCTGCTGGCGCAGATCGTGCTCGGTGTCAACTTCGTCCATTTCTGGGTTTCCGACGCCGCGCAGATCACCTCCTGGGCGACCTTCTTCGGCGCCGTGGCGACCGCCCTTGTCTATTTCGTCAAGGCGCGGCTCGAAGAAACCTGGCCGGTTGCACCGCCCGCACCGGGCAACATCACCCGGGCGCTCAATGCCGTCATGGACCGGCTGGTGCTGCCGCTCTCCTATCTCCACGCGTTCCTCGGCTGCGTACTGTTTGTCTATGGCTGCTACAGCGGTTTCTTCGCGCCCACCCGTCTGCCGCTGGCCCTGGCGCTCGGCGCCCTGACCCTGTTCATCGCCGTACTCACCCTGCGCAGCGGCCCGCTTGCCGTTGCCGCCTGGCTGCTCGCCGTGCAGACCCTGCTCGCGCTGGCAACCTTCGATTTCTCGCCCCGCCCCGCTGCCGACAGCGTTTTCATCTGGACCCTGTCACGTTGGCTGTTGCTCGGTTTTGCCGTGCTGGGACTCGTCACCCTCAGGCAGGCACGCCGCACCAGGCGCCCCTTTTTCCTGCTGTTCGCACAGGTCTGGTTTGCCATTGTCGCGATCGGCACGCTGCTGAGCGGCAGTTGCGGTCTGCCCCGCGGGGAAACCTACGCCGTTGCGCTGCTGGTGCCGCTCATTTTCTGGGTGGTGGCGGAACGCTGGCGGGAAACGCTCCCCGCCCATGCCTGTGTCATGAGCGGACGCTGGCACGATATCATCGAGGAGACCGCCCGTTTCCTCACGCCGTACCTTGCCGCTGCCGCCGCCCCGCTCGGCGCGCTGCTGCTGCACGTCATCACCGTCACCGTTTTTGCCGACCGGACGCAAGTGCTCTTCTTCCTGAGCATTCTCCCCTGGCCGTTCCTCGCTGCCGCCCTGCTGCGCCGCAGCCGCAACCTGCTGCTGGGCGTGCTCACCGCGTACGCGCTCAACACCTGCTACCTCGTCTGGCACGCGCTTACGCTCGCCACGCCACCCGCGCCTGCCGATTCCTTTGCCGCGTTGCTGGCGGTTCTCGGCGCCATCGGCGGCGGCGTGTTCTGTGCCGCCACTGCCCGGCCGGTTGGACAACGCTCATTGCTCAACGGTTCGCTGGTCGCGCTCCTCTGCGGCATGGTGATGCTCGCGGTGCTGCTCAACCGCAGCGGCTGGATTTTCGTCCCGCTTCCCGGCTGGTTCGCCGCCGCACTCTCCTGCTGGCTGGTCATCGAAAAATTCCGCCGCGAATGCACGCTCCCCGACCGCCT
>CAZWUZ010000016.1:0-28900 GCA_964637655.1 uncultured bacterium
CTGCGGGAGGTACTGCTCAGCGAGCGCAAGGGACTGTTTTTCTGGTCGCCGGTGCTGCTTTTCGGCGTCGCCGGCTGGCTGACGCTGCGCGGACCCGCGCGCATCTGGCGCCTGCCGCTGGCCGCAGCACTGCTGCTGCACACCTGGCTGGTGGCCAGTTATTACAGCTGGTTCTACGCCGCCAGTTTCGGGCATCGCGGGTTTACCGACCTGTTGGTGTTTTTCGCGCTGCCGCTCGGTCTGCTGCTGCAGGCGACCCGCCGGCCGCGCCTCCGCCTGCTGCTGGCTGCGCTGCTGCTGCTGCTCTGCCTGCTGACGCAGGTGCAGGTGCAGCAGTACCGGCGCGGCATCATCTCCGGTGACGGCATGACCTGGCCGCTCTACCGCGCGGTTTTTCTGCGCCTTGATCTTCCTTCGCTGTACGGGGTATGAACGGGAGTTGTCCGGCCGGACGGCACGGGATCGGCGTGCGCACCGCCTGCGCTGTACGAACCGGCCGGGGGGATGTCGGGAATGCGCTATTTCTTGACCAGGTAGTCCCAGACGCGCTTGAGAATGAACAGGAAGTGGCGGGGGCTCTGAATCTCCGCAAACTGCTTGAGCACGATGCGCGGCCGCAGGTGGAAGCGCAGCATGGCGTAGATCTGCAGATTCTTGAGCTGCTTGGGCGTGATCCCTTTCGGGGTGTAGGCGACGGAGGTCGGCTTGATTTTCGACCAGTCGATTTCCCGCAATTCCCCGGAGTGGACCAGCACGTCATACGCTTCTGAACCCGGCTGCGGATGGAAGATGGCGTACTGCGCCCGCTTCAACTTGAGTTCCAGCGAGAACCGTATGGTTTCGTGCATGTCGGCGAGGGTTTCGATCGGGTAGCCGAGAATGAACAGCCCGGTCGGTTCGAATCCCGCGGCATTGACCAGGTCGACCCCCTTGCGGATCTCCTCGAGCGTGGTGCGCTTTTTCATGTGGTCGAGCACGCGCTGCACGCCCGACTCGATGGCAATGGTCAGCGTGTAGCACCCGGCTCGCTTCATCAGCTGCAGCGTGTCGAGGTCGAGCGAATCGAGCCGCACGCCGCTGGAACAGTGCCACCACAGGCCCGGTTCCTCGGCGAGGAGCCGCTCGCAGAACGCGCGCACGTAAGCGCGGTTCATGGTCAGGTTGTCATCCTCGATGTGGATTTCCTTCACCCCGTAGGTTTCCCGCAGCAGGCGGATCTCACGCATGACCAGGTCGAGCGAACGGTAGCGGATTTTGCGCCCGGCCAGCAGCTTGGTGGCGCAGAAGGTGCAGTCGAACGGGCAGCCGCGGGAGATGATCAGCGGGGCGTTGGGAAAGGCCTTGGCGAACCCCTGGTGCGGCGCCTCGGGGAACCGGCGCGGGTCGATGAGATCCCACGCGGGCATGTCGAATTCGTCGAGGTTGGCGTAGTACTCCTGCAGGTTGGCGACCGGCTGCCCCGCCGCGTTCCGCCAGATGAGCCCGGGAATATCCGGGAAATCAGAACGGTCGCCCGTCGCGATCCCCCTGACGAAGCGCGGAAACCCGCGCTCCCCTTCGCCGCGGAAGGCAAAGTCAGCATCCGGGAGCTGGCGCAGGACCTGGTCCGGGTCGCCGGTCGGATGGGCCCCGCCGACGATGGTGACACAGTGCGGCAGCAGCTCCTTGCACAGGGCCAGGGTGCGCTGCACCGCCGGAAAATCGCATGACCACATCTGGATGCCGAGAATGTCGGGTTTGCGTTCCTGCAGCTCGCGGCGCAGCCCGTCCCAGTCCAGCCCGGCGAGGGTGCAGTCGAGCAGCTGCGGCTGCCAGCCCGCCGTGCGCAGGGCCGTGGCGAGGTAGCCCAGCCCGATGGTGGGGGAGATGATGTGCGTCTCACTGACGGGTTTCAGCAGCAGGATATTCATGCGCGCAAAGCACACCATCCCTTCCTGAAGTTGCCGACGGCAAAATACAAGATGGCGTGCGGTTTGTCAACCCGCCCCCGGCCCTGCGCACCGGAATACCTCCTGCCGGAGGGGCGGCGGCGATACAACTTATTGACAGGTGATGCCTGCCCATAGTACAATCCCGCTCTGGTGTTTCAGGAAAGCAGGGTATAATTATATGGACAAGGGTGATCGCCGCGATCGGCAGGAACGGCTCGCGGCGCAAGCATTGCACGAATATCCGGGGTATCCGCCGGCGCTGGCTTTTCCGGCGGCGGACGAACAGGCGCGCGAGTATGTCGCCCGGCGGATCAACCAGGTGCGGCGGCAGCTGGAACTGCTGCGCATCCACTACACCGAGTCGGGCAAACCGCTGTATCTCGATGACCTGGCCAAGCTCAACACGCAACTCGACGCGGTGCATGGGCGGCTGTTGCACGGTGAGTACCCGGCTTTGGCGGCCGACACGCCGGAACGGCGGGCACGCCTGACGGCGGCGGATCAGCTGCTGCTCAGACTGGTTGCGGAACTGGCGGAACTGGTGGCGGCGGTCGGGCAGTCGGCAACGCCAGTGCAGGATTTCGACGCGGCGCAGGCCCTGGCGACACGGCTGCTGACGGCAACGGAACAGCGGTTCGCGGCGGATGCCGCGGATGCATAGCGCGACGCTCATCCTTGGGGCTGACGGGCAGCTCGGCGGGGCGCTGGCGCGGGCGCTGCCGGCGGCGACGGCATGGACGGCTGACGATTTCGACCTGTGCCGCCCGGCGGAGCTGCTGCTGCGCCTGCGCGGGCGGCAGCCGCGCCTGGTCATCAACTGCGCGGCGCTGACCGATGTCGACGCTTGCGAGCGGGACGCGGTGCGGGCGCTGCAGGCGAACGCGCTGGGGGTGCAGTCCCTGGCGCAGTGGCAGCAGGAAAGCGGGGCAACGGTTGTGCAGGTGTCGACTGATTACCTGTTCGACGGGCGGCAGGCAACCCCCTACCGCGAGGACGATGCTCCCCGCCCCTTGCAGGTCTACGGGGTGAGCAAGTGGCTGAGCGAACGCTGGCTCGACCCGGCACGCTCCCTGATCGTGCGCACCTCGACGCTGCTGGGAACAGGCAGGGCGAGTTTTGTCGGGCGGGTGCGGGCCTGGGCGGCGGGGCGGAGCGAACTGCGCGTGGTGGCTGACCTGGTGGCGGCCCCGACGACGGTCCCCGACCTGGCGCAGGCCCTGCAGGAGCTGCTGGTGCAGCAGGTGCGGGGGACGGTCAATGTCACCAATGCCGGCGCCTGCAGCCGCGCCGACCTGGCGCGGACAATGCTGGCCGGCCTGGGCCTGACCGCAACCGTGCACGACGCACGGCAGGCGGAGTTCGCCGCCCCGGCCCGTCGCCCGGTGTACAGCGAACTGGCGCTCGACCGGTTGCGCGACTATGGCATCACCATGCGCCCGTGGCGGGCGGCACTTGACGACCTGCTGCGGCAGCAGCGGAAAGGCGGCACCTGATGGGACAGATTGAGGGCGTGAAACTGATACCGCTCAAGAAGCATTGCGATGACCGCGGCTACGTGATGGAGGTGCTGCGCCGCGACGCGCCGCACTTCATCGATTTCGGTCAGGCCTATATCTCGACCTGCTACCCCGGCATCATCAAGGCCTGGCACTGCCACCGCCAGCAGACCGACCACTTCTGCGTCATCAGCGGCATGGCGAAGATCGGGTTTTACGACGACCGCCCGGAGTCGCCGACGCGCGGGGAGAAAATGAGCGTGGTTATCGGCGACCATAACCCGCTGCTGGTGCAGATCCCCCCGAGCGTCTGGCACGGGCAGATGTGCCTCGGGGGGACGACCTCGGTGCTGCTGAACCTCCCCACGCACCTGTACGATTATGCCGCGCCTGATGAAGAACGGCGCGATCCGTTCGACCCGGCCATCGGTTTCGACTGGCTGCCGAAGCACGGCTGAGGAAAGGAAACTGACCATGCGCAGTCACCAGATGACGCAGGGCGTCGACAAGGCGCCGCACCGGTCGCTGTTCAAGGCGATGGGCTACAGCGACGAGGAACTGGCCCGGCCGCTGATCGGCATCGCCAGTTCGGCCAATGAAATCATTCCCGGCCATATCCATCTCGACCGCATTGTCGAGGCGGTCAAGGCGGGCGTGTATGCCGCGGGCGGCACCCCCATGGTCTTTTCCACCATCGGGGTATGCGACGGCATCGCCATGAACCACCAGGGGATGAAATACTCGCTGGCCAGCCGCGAACTGATCGCGGATTCGGTGGAGACGGTGGCGACGGCGCATCCGTTTGACGGGCTGGTGCTCGTTCCCAACTGCGACAAAATCGTGCCGGGCATGCTGATGGCCGCGCTGCGGCTCAACATCCCCGCGGTGATGGTCAGCGGCGGGCCGATGCTCCCCGGGCGCTGGCGCGGGAAGAAACTCGACCTGATTTCCGTGTTCGAAGGGGTGGGCGGCGTGCGCACGGGCACGTGCAGCACCGCCGACCTGGCGGAAATGGAGGAACGCGCCTGCCCGGGCTGCGGTTCCTGCGCGGGGATGTTCACCGCCAACTCGATGAACTGCCTGACCGAGGTCATCGGGCTGGGCCTGCCCGGCAACGGCAGCATTCCGGCGGTGGCGGCGGCGCGCATCCGGCTCGCCAAGCGGGCGGGCGCGGCGGTGCTGGAACTGGTGCGGAAGAACCTCACGCCGCGGCAGATCGCCACGGCCGCGGCCTTCCGCAATGCCATGGCGGTCGACATGGCGCTCGGCTGCTCGACCAACACGGTGCTGCATCTCCCGGCCATCGCGCGCGAGGCGGGGGTGACGCTCGATCTCGACCAGTTCAACGAGGTGTCGCGGAAGACCCCGCATATCGTTTCGCTGTCGCCCGCGGGCCCGCACCACCTCGCCGACCTCGACGAGGCGGGCGGCGTGCCGGCCGTGATGGCGGAACTGGCGGCGGCGGGGCTCATCGACACCTCGGCGCTGACGGTGACCGGGCGGACGGTGGGGGAGAATCTCGTCACGGCGCGGGTGCGCGACCGCGAGGTCATCCACCCGCTCAGCGACCCGTACCACAAGGAAGGCGGCATCGCCGTGCTGCGCGGGACGCTGGCCCCGGACGGGGCGGTGGTCAAGCAGTCGGCGGTGGCCCCGGCGATGATGGTCAACACCGGCACGGCCAAGGTGTTCGACAGCGAAGAAGACGCCTACGCGGCCATTACCGGCGGGAAGATCGTTGCCGGCGACGTGGTGGTGGTCCGCTATGAGGGACCGCGCGGCGGTCCGGGGATGCGCGAGATGCTCTCCCCGACAGCGACCATCGCGGGCATGGGCCTGGACACCAGCGTGGCGCTGATCACTGACGGGCGGTTCTCCGGCGGGACGCGCGGCGCGGCCATCGGGCATGTGTCGCCCGAGGCGGCGGCGGGCGGGCCCGTTGCGCTGGTGCGCGACGGTGACCGCATCAGTATCGACATCCCGAACCGCAAACTCGACCTGCTGGTCGACGACGCGGAACTGGCGCGACGCAAGGCGCAGTGGCGGGCGCCGGCGGCGAAGATCACCACGGGGTACCTCGCCCGCTACGCGCGGCAGGTGACCTCGGCGGCGAGCGGCGCGGTGGTGGAGTAGGCAATGGCACAGACACGGAAACTCGCCGCCCGGGGCAAGGGGGGCGGGCAGTTCACCATGGTGCGGCCGGGGGAGATCGCCGGCGTGCTGCTGGCCCTGCTGGCCCTGGTGCTGTTCATCGCGTTTGCGTCGTATACCCCGGATGATCCGCCCAACTCGGTGGCCGGGGCAGAGGCACCGGTGCACAACCTGTGCGGTATTGTCGGCGCTCACGTCGCCTCCTGGAGCCATGACGCGGTGGGGCACGGCAAGTTCCTGCTGCTGCTCTGGCTGGTGATGTTCACCTACCGCCGTTTTCGTCCCGTGCCGCCCGGGGTCGGGTTCCTCGAAGGCCTGGGTTTCGGCGTCGGGGTGCTCTCGCTGACCATGCTGCTGGCCCGCTTCGACGCGGGCTGGGGCGGCGTCTTCGGCCTCTACCTCAATACCGTCGGGGCCCGCTGGCTGGGTGAATGGGGGAGTGTGCTGCTCGCGCTGGCCGGCCTGCTCTGCTGTCTCGTGCTGACCACGCGTTTTTCGCTGCGCGACCTGCTGGCGGTGACGGGCACCGGGGCGGCGCTGGTACTGCGACACAGCATGACCACCGGTGGCGAACTGGTGCGCAGTTTGCGCGAACACTGGCTGCAGCGGCGGACGCTGCTCGAACCGGCGCGCGAAACGGCACCGCCGCGGGTGAAACGCCCGCGTGACGGCGCGGAGGAACCGGGCAAAGGCAGGCGCAAGGGGACGGAAGAAGCAACGGGTGAGGAAGAGGTGGAGACCTTCAGCAAGCCGGTGAAACCGAAGATCCAGCGCCCGGAAGCGGAAGAACCGGTGGCGGAGGAAACGACCGACGACGGCAAGGTGGTCTCGCTGGCGAAAAAACGCAAGGAGCGCGAAGCGACCGGTACCCCGGCGGCAGAGAACGGGGAGGACGCGGCCGGTTCAGCCCCCGCGTCGCCCGGCCCGCGCGCCCCGCAGCCGGTGGAAGCCGCCCCGATCCACGCCACCGACGATTACGATCCGGCGGCCTACGTGCTGCCGTCGCTGACGCTGCTGCAGGACGCGGTGGTGACGGAAACGGGGGCGGACGACGCGCAGATGCTGCGCACCTCCGACCTGCTGGTCAAGACGCTGCGCGATTTTGACATCGAGTGCCGCGTCGATACCATTACCCCGGGCCCGGTGGTGACGCTCTACGAACTGCTCCCCGCGGCGGGGGTCCCGGTCAACAAGTTTGTCAGCCGCCAGGACGACCTCAAACTGGCGCTGGCCGCCAAGTCGATCCGCATCGTCGCGCCCATCCCGGGCAAGTCGGCGGTCGGCATCGAGGTGCCCAACCCGCAGCGCGCCAACGTCTTTTTCAAGGAGATCGCGCAGGCGGCGAAATTCCGCGACTGCAGCGGCCTGCTCAAGGTGGTGCTCGGCAAGGACGCGCTCGGCGCTCCCAACTTTCTCGAACTGGACAAGATGCCGCACCTGCTCATCGCCGGGGCCACCGGCTCGGGCAAGAGCGTCTGCATCCATTCGCTCATCACCTCGCTGCTGCTCAACGCGGCCCCGCACCAGCTCAAGTTCGTGATGATCGATCCCAAGCAGGTGGAACTGGCGATGTACCGCGATATCCCGCACCTGCTGTCGCCGGTGGTGACCGACCCGAAGGACGCGACGCGCGCGCTGCGCTGGCTGTGCGGCGAGATGGACGCGCGCTACGAGACGCTGGCCAACGCCACCTGCCGCGACATCACCCGCTACAACGAGAAGCAGCTGGCGGCGGAACTGCCGGTAATGCCCTACGTCGTGGTCATTATCGACGAACTGGCCGACCTCATGGCGGTGGCGGCGCAGGAGTGCGAGGCGGCCATCGCGCGGCTCACCGCCAAGGCGCGCGCGGTCGGCATCCACCTGGTGCTGGCGACGCAGCGCCCGTCGGTGGATGTCATCACCGGGCTGATCAAGGCCAACCTGCCGGCGCGCATCGCCTTTGCCGTGCTCGCCAAGGTCGACTCGCGCACCATCATCGATCAGAACGGGGCGGAGACGCTGCTCGGCAACGGCGACATGCTCTACCAGGACCCGCGCTCGGCGGAACTGGTGCGTATGCAGGGCGCCTACCTCAGCGAGCAGGAGATCGAGGCGGTGGTGGCGGCGGTCAAGGCGCAGGGCAGGCCGCACTACCATCTCGAGGTGACGCGCAGCTCGGAACAGGCGGCGGGGAGCGAGCTGACGGATGAGGACCGCGACTACTACGAGGACGCCAAGCGGGTCATCATCCGCGCACAGAAGGGGTCGATCATGCTGCTGCAGCGCACGCTCAAGGTGAGCTACCCGCGCGCGCAGCGCCTCATCGACCAGATGGAGAAGGACAGCGTGGTCGGTCCGCAGGAGGGGCCGAAGGCGCGCAAGGTGCTGGTCACCTACAAGGATTATTACGGCGAGGAACTCGACGGCGACGTGCCGGTGGATGATGCCGGTGACGACCTGGACGCCAATGCCGACGGGACGACGGATGGTGACCATGCGGCCGGGGACGATGATGACAACCGCGGCTGACGTGCGCCCGTGGTGGCGGCGCAACCTGTCGCTGCTGCTGCTGCTGGCGGTGCTGGCGACGGCAGGTACCGCGTATGCCCTGCGCCCGCCCGACGGGGAGCAGTTCGCCCTGCTGCTGCAGCAGGCGCAGCAGGGACTGGAGACGGAAAATCCCGCGCTGCTCGAACAGGTGCTGTCGACGGGCTACAGCGACAGTTACGGGCTCAATCGCGGCGCGCTGCTCGCCTTCCTCGGCGAACACCTGTGGCAGCCGTTCAGCGTGCGCCTCAGCGTGCGCGCGCAGCAGGTGACCATGGTGGCACGACACCGCGCGCGCGCGGAACTGACCGTCGACCTGGCGCGGACGCGCGGCATGCTCCCGGCGTTCACCGAACCGTACACGGTGACGCTCGACCTGCGGCGCGAGCGTGACGGCTGGAAAATCGTTTCGGCAGTGCTGCTGCCGGCGGTGGCCCCGTGAGTCCGAACTACTCGCGCCTCGCCAACCAGCTGACGCTGTTCCGGCTGGTGCTGGCGCTGGTCTTCATCGCGCTGATGCAGATCGACACGGCGGCCTGCGCGACGGCGGGACTGTTTGTCTTCGCCATCGCCTCGATCACCGACATCTACGACGGGCGGCTGGCGCGCATGGCGGGCAAGTCGAGCAACTTCGGCGCCTACTTCGACCCGCTGGCGGACAAGGTGCTCGTCGCCGCGGCGCTGATCGTGCTGGTGTCGTCGCGCCATGTCGCGATACCGACCTGGATGGCGATCGTCGTTATCGCGCGCGAGTTTCTCGTCACCGGCCTGCGCGTGGTCGGGGCGTCACGCGGGGTGATGATGGCGGCGGAGACGCTGGGCAAGGCGAAGACCATCTTCCAGATGGTGGCGCTGAACTTCATCCTCGCGGTGCTGGCGGTGAAGATGTATCTGGCGGAGACGTTTGCCGGCTACACGCCGCCGGCGAGCGTCGAACTGGGGATCAGGGTCTTCTACCTGCTCAACATGTGGGGGATCGTTATTCTCGGGGTGTGGTCGGGAATCGGCTACTTCGTGCGCCACGCGAAACTTGTGGCGGACGATTTCTGAGGCGGGACGGATGAGCGACTGGCTGGTCAAACTGCTGGCAACGGGGGGCGGGGTCGGGTATATTCGCTTTGCCTCTGGCACCTTCGGCACCCTGCCGCCGCTGGCGCTCGCGCTGGTGCTGGCCCTCTCGCCGGGCGCGGCAGCGGCGCCCGCGCTGCTGCTGGCGCTGGCGCTGGTGACGACCCTGCTGGCGGTGCCCGTGGCGACGCGGGCGGAGACGCTGTTCGGGCAGAAGGACAGCGGGCGCATCGTGCTCGACGAGGTGGCGGGTTTTTTCTGGACGGTGGCGCTGGTGCCGCTGCCGGCGGGCGGGTGGCCGCTGCTGCGCCTGCTGCTCGCGGCGTTCCTGCTCTTCCGCCTCTTTGACATCTGGAAACCGTGGCCGGTGCGCGGACTGCAGCGTCTTGCCGGCGGCTACGGGGTGGTGCTCGACGACGTGGTCGCGGGCCTCTATGCGAATATCGTGCTGCGCCTGCTGCTGCACGTGTACGGCTGAACCGGAGGATAACGGATGAAAGTGGCAATCGTGGGGACGGGGTACGTGGGACTGGTGGCGGGCACCTGCTTCGCCGACCTGGGCAACGACGTGGTCTGCCTGGACATCGACGCGGGGAAAATCGACATGCTGCGGCGGGGCGAATCGCCCATCTACGAACCCGGCCTGTCGGAACTGATCGTCAAGAACGTCAAGGAGAAGCGCCTGCGTTTCTCCACGGACATCGCCGCGGGCATCCAATGGGCGAAATACGTGTTCATCGCGGTCGGCACCCCGAGCAACAAGCGCGGCGAAGCCGACCTGCAGTACGTCTGGGCGGTGGCGAAGACCGTCGGCAGACATATGAACGGCCCGAAGATCGTCGTCGACAAGAGCACGGTTCCCATCGGCACGGGAGACAAGGTGAGCGCGCTGATCGCGGCGGAACTGCGCAAGCGGCGGAAGAAAATCCCCTACGTCGTCGTCTCCAACCCGGAATTCCTGCGCGAGGGGTGCGCGATCAAGGACTTCATGGAACCCGACCGCGTGGTCATCGGTGCCGACCAGCCGAAGGCGGCGGCCGAGGTGGCGCGCCTCTACCAGCCGCTGCACGCCAACGTCATCCTCACCGACCTGCGCAGCGCGGAGATGATCAAGTACGCGGCCAACGCCTTCCTCTCGGTGAAAATCTCCTTCATCAACAATATCGCCTGCCTGTGCGAGGCGATGGGCGGTGACATCAAGGCGGTGGCGGAGGGCATCGGCAGCGACCACCGTATCAACCCGTTCTTCCTGCATTCGGGCATCGGCTACGGCGGCTCCTGTTTCCCCAAGGATGTCGATGCGCTGGAAAAACTCATGCAGGAGCACCGGGTCGACGCGGGCATTCTCGAATCGGCGCGGCGCATCAACCGCGGGCAGCGCACGCGCTTTGTGGCGCGGGTGAAAAAGGCGATGCCGAACCTGAAAGGGAAAAAGCTCGGGGTGCTCGGACTGGCGTTCAAGGCAAATACCGACGACATGCGCGAGGCGCCCGCCCTCGACATCATCCCGCCGCTGCTGCGCGCCGGCGCGCAGGTGCGCGCCTATGACCCGGTGGCGATGAAGAACGCGGCGGAACTGCTGCCGGCCGGGGTGCGCTTCTGCGACTCGGTGTGGGACGCAGTGGCGGGCGTCGACGCGGTGCTGGTACTCACCGAGTGGAACGACTTCAAGGAGCTCAACTTCGCCGCGCTGCGCCGGAAGATGCGCGGGCGGCTGCTGTTCGACGGGCGCAACCTGTACGATCCGGCGGCGGCGCGCCGCGCGGGCTTCAACTACCACGGCATCGGCCGCAACGGGAGGGCATAGGCATGGCACGGCGCATTCTCATCACGGGCATCACCGGCTTCGCGGGGAGTCACCTCGCGGAGTACGTCCTGCGCGAGCATCCGGAATTCGAGGTCTGCGGCACCTGGCGCTGGCGCAGCCGCATGGAAAATGTGAGCGAATGCCGGGACAAGGTGCGGCTCATCGAGTGCGACCTGCGCGACCCGGTGGCGGTGCGGCGCACGCTCGAGGAGGTGCGCCCTGAGCGCATCTTCCACCTCGCGGCGCAGAGTTTTGTGCCGGCGTCGTGGGCCTCGCCGCTCGAGGCGCTGGACACCAACATCCACTCGACGCTGCACCTGCTCGAGACCATGCGTTCGCTCGGGCTGAAGGACACCTGGCTGCAGATCGCCTGCTCATCGGAGGAGTACGGGCTGGTGCACCCTGATGAGACGCCCATCGCCGAGACCAATCCGCTGCGCCCGCTCTCGCCCTACGCGGTGAGCAAGGTGGCGCAGGACTATCTCGGCTACCAGTACCAGCAGAGCTACGGGCTCAAGACGGTGCGCACGCGCGGCTTCAACCACACCGGGCCGCGGCGCGGCGAGGTGTTTGTGACGAGCAACTTTTCGCGCCAGGTGGCGCTCATCGAGAAGGGGAAGCAGGCGCCGGTGGTCAAGGTGGGCAACCTCGAGGCACGGCGTGATTTCACCGACGTGCGCGACATGGTGCGCGGCTACTGGCTGGCGACGGACGGGGGCTGCACGCCGGGCGAGGTCTACAATATCGGCACGGGACGTGATGTGACGATCCAGTGGGTGCTCGATACGCTGGTCTCGTATGCGAAAGTGAAAGTGACCGTCGAGCAGGAAGCAAGTCGCATGCGTCCGTCGGACGTGCAGATCCTCTGCGCCGACAACAGCAAGTTCGCGCGGGCCACGGGCTGGGCGCCGTCGTACACGCTCGAACAGACGCTGCTCGACCTGCTGAACTACTGGCGCGAGCGCGTCTGAGTGCGCCTGCTCATCACCGGTGCCGGCGGGTTTGCCGGCAGCCACCTCACGGAGTTGTGCGCCGCGTGCGGCGACGAGGTGTGGGGAACGGTCTGGCCGGTGCGGGCGCAGGCGGATATCACGCCGCGGTACGGCGAGCGGGAACTGATCCCGCTCAACATCGCCGAGGCGGCGGGGGTGGCGGAGACGGTGCGGCGGGCGCGCCCCGAAGGGGTCATCCACCTGGCGGGGATGGCGTTCGTGCCGCAGGCGACGCGCGACCCGCGCGGTGCCTACGCGGCCAATTTTTCCGGCACGGTCAATCTGCTCGACGCGCTGGCCCGGCATGCCCCGGACGCGCGGGCGGTGATGGTCACCTCAGCGGACGCCTACGGCCCGGTGCCGGAGGCACGCCAGCCGATCACCGAGGACGAACCGCTGCGCCCGGTGACGGTCTACGGGGTGAGCAAGGCGGCGGCGGACGCGGCGGCGCTGCAGGCGGCGCGCGGCAACCGGCAGCCGGTCATCGTGGCGCGCCCGTTCAACCATATCGGGACGCGCCAGCACCCGTCGTTTGTGGCCGCGAATTTCGCGCGGCAGATCGCGCAGGCCGAGGCGGGACAGCAGGAACCGCTGCTGCGCGTCGGCGACCTTTCGGCCGTGCGTGATTTCACCGATGTGCGGGATATGGTTGCCGGCTACCGGCTGCTGCTGGACAGGGGCGTGCCGGGTGAGGCGTACAACCTCGCCAGCGGCACGGGGCGCAGCATCCGCGACCTGCTCGACGGACTCTGCGCGCTGGCGCGCGTGCCGGTGCGCACGGAAACGGACACCGCGCGGCTGCGCGCGAGTGACACGCCGCGCGTGGTGGGCGACAGCGCGAAGGCGCGGGCGCTCGGCTGGCAGCCGCGTTGCGCCTGGACGGATACACTGCAGACACTGCTGGACTACTGGAGGACACAATGCGCGCACTCGTGACCGGCGGAGCGGGATTTCTCGGCTCGCACCTGACCGACCGGCTGCTGGCCGACGGACTCGACGTGGTGGTGGTGGACAATTTCCTGACGGGGAGCCGCGACAACATCGCCCACCTGCAGGGCAACCCGCGTTTCACGTTCGTCGAGCACGACGTGACGAAGTTCATCGCGGTGGACGGCCCGCTCGATTACGTCTTTCATTTCGCCTCCCCGGCGAGCCCCATCGACTACCTCAAACTCCCCATCCAGACGCTCAAGGTCGGGTCGCTGGGCACGCACAACGCGCTCGGGCTGGCCAAGGCGAAGGGGGCGCGCTTCCTGCTCGCCTCGACCAGCGAGGTCTATGGCGACCCGCTGGTGCACCCGCAGACCGAGGCCTACTGGGGCAACGTCAACACCATCGGGCCGCGCGGCGTGTATGATGAAGCGAAGCGTTTCGCCGAGGCGATGACCATGGCCTACCACCGCGCGCACGGGGTGGCGACGCGCATCGTGCGCATTTTCAACACCTACGGGCCGCGCATGCGGCTCAACGACGGGCGCGTGGTGCCGGCGTTTATCGGGCAGGCGCTGCGCGGCGAGCCGCTGACGGTGTTCGGCGACGGCAGCCAGACGCGCTCGTTCTGCTATGTCAGCGACCTCATCGAGGGCATCTGGCGGCTGATGCGCTCGGACGAGGTTGAGCCGGTGAACATCGGCAACCCGCGCGAGATGACCGTGCGGCAGTTCGCGCAGGCGGTGCAGGCGCAGCTCGGCACCGACTACCCCATCGCTTACGAGCCGCTCCCGGTTGACGATCCCAAGGTGCGCCAGCCCGATATCGGCAGGGCGCAGCGCCTGCTCGGCTGGGAGCCGCGTGTCACGCTCGAAGACGGGCTGCGCGAGACCATCGCCTATTTCCGCCCCCGCTGCTGACCGCCCGCCGATGCTGCCCGTGTCACCAGCCGGGTCGCGCCTGACGGCGGCTGCCGGCTGGCTGCTGCTGCTGACCATCATCGCCCTGCCGTTCTCGGAAGGACTGAAGACTATCGCGCTGGTCCTGTGCGTAGCGGCCGTGCTGGGGCAGGCGCACGGCCGCGCGGCAGCCGACGCGCTGCTGCCGGCCTGGCTGGCGCTGCTGGTTTCCGCGGTGCTCAGTTCCCTGGCGGCGGCGGTGCCGCTGGACAGCTGGAAAGGGGCCCTCGATCCGCTGCGCCTGACGCTGTTCTACCTCGCCTGCCGCCGGCTGCTGCGCGACGCGCAGTGGCGTGAACGGGCGCTGGCGGTCGCATGGTGGAGCGGCGTGGCGGCGGCGGTGTGGGGCGTGGGACGCTGGGCGATTGCCGCCGGGCAGTACCTGGCGTCGCTCAACGGGTGGACGCACCCGGTTGCCTGGAAATGGGTGACCACGCGGGTTCACCTGGAAATCCTTTCGCTCGGCCAGTTCAACCACACGGCCATTTACCTGGCGCTGATCCTGCTGCTGCCGCTGGGACGCGGCGCCGCCGGCCGGCGGCTGACGATGGCGGAACTGGCTGGCGCGCTGCCGGTCGTGCTGGCGCTGTTGCTGACCACGTCGCGCGCCGCCTTCGGGCTGTGGCTGTTCTGCGCGCTGGCGGTGCTGGTCCACCGGAAATGCTGGCGCCTGCTGGGGGCCGGAGTGCTCCTGCTGCTGGTGTTTGCCGTGGTGCTGCTGCGCGCCGACTGGACGCCGGACAAGATCTTCAGCCTGCAGTCGCTGCACATGCGCGTGGCCATCTGGAAGAACGCGGCCAAAGTGGCGGCCGCGCACCCGCTGCTGGGCATCGGGCTCAACCAGTTCGGCCGGGTCGATTTCGCCGCGCTCGGTTCGGCGTTTGAGGGACGTGCCGACCACGCGCATAACCTGTACCTCAACACGCTGGTGCAGCAGGGGGCGGGCGGCCTGCTGGCACTGCTGGCGCTGGCCGGTATTGCCGCCCGGCAGCTCTGGCGCCGCCGCCGGAATGACGCGGCATGGTATATCGCGGCCGGGGCATGGCTGCTGACGTTCGGCATCGGGATGTTCAACACCACCCTGCATCATGAACACGGGCTGCTCTTCTGCCTGTTGCTGGCGGCGGGACTGGCGGCAGCGGATCAGGAAACGGCATGAGCGCTGCTGCTGCCCGCCTCGCGGCGTGCGGCCTGCTGCCGGGGTATGCCCTGCGGCGGCTCCTGCTGCCGCCGCGCCGGCGGCCGTGGCGCAGGGTGCTGTTCGTGCGCCTCGATTTCGTCGGCGACATGGTCGCGTACCTGCCGGTGCTTGAACTCTTTCACCGGCGCTATCCGCAGACGGAACTCCACGTGCTTGCCGAACTGGCGGCGTGGCAGCCGCTGCTCGAAGCGCAGCCGCATATCACGCGGGTGCATGACGCGGCGGCGGTGATGGCGGCGGCGCGGCGCGGGACGGCCGACTGGCCGGCCGTGCGGGAACTGCTGCGCACGCTGCGCGCGGAGCGATACGACGCGGTTGTGCTTGCCAACAAGCACCGCAACGTGTGGCTCAATGTCGCCGCGGCGCTCGTCGGGCGCGGCGAGGTCTACGGGTTCGCCTCGCGCAGCGCGCGCCTGCTCTTCCGCGCGGCGCCACCCGAGGATGTGACCCTTGCCGAAACGGCGCGCAACTGTGCGCTGCTGCCGCTGCTGGGGGTGCCGCTACCGGCTGTACTGCCGTCGCCGCGCCTGCAGGTGACGGCGCGGCCGCGCCCGGCGGACGACATGACGGCGGTCGCCGTGCATGCGGGGAGCACGCAGCCGCACAAGCGCTGGCCGGCGGAACGGTTTGCGGCGACCCTGGCTGCCGCCGGGCGGCCGCTGCGCGTCACGCTGGTGGGCACGGAAGCCGATCGCGCGGCGAACGCGACCGTGCGCGCGGCGCTGCCGCCGGGTATCGCGGCGGACGACCGTACCGGGACGACGACGCTGGCGGAACTGGCGGCGTTGCTGGCGGCCCACGACCTGCTGCTGGGGAATGACAGCGGGGTCATGCATCTGGCGGCGGCGGTCGGCACGCGTGCGGTGGCGGTCTTCGGGCCGACTGACGCGGGCAAGTGGCTGCCGCCCGGGGCGACGGCGATCACGGCGCCCGCCGGCGACCTGGCCGCGCTGCCGGTTGAACCGGTTGCGGCTGCCGTGCGGCGGGTGCTGGCGGAGGCGGCCCGGTAATGCTGCGCATCGCGCAGGTGCCGCTGAAGTATCCGCCGGCGCTGGGCGGGGTGGAGAAGGTCGCCGCGCAGCAGTGCCGTATTCTCGCTGACGCCGGGCATCAGGTGACGGTCTTTACCACGCAGTACGACGCTGCCTGGCGGCCGCTGGACGCCCCGGCCGAGGAAGTGCGTGACGGCATCCGCGTGCGCCGCTTTACCGGGCGCTGGCTGCGCGGCCTCAAGTATCCGCTGGTCCCCGGACTGGCGGCGGCGCTGCAGGCCGCGGACGCCGACGTCCTGCACGCGCATTCCTTCTGGTACCACAACCTGCTCGCGGCGCAACGCGCACGCCGTGCCCGGCGCCTGCCGCTCATCATCCAGCCGCACTTCGACTGGAAACGCTCATGGTTCCATACGCCCTACCGCGTGCTGCTCGGGCGCCGGCTGCTGCAGGCGGAACTGGTCATCTGCGTGTCGCGGTTCGAGGCGGACCTGCTGCGCACGGCCGGCCTGCCGTACGGGCGCATGGCGGTGCTCCCCAACGCTGTCGACCTGCGCGAGTTTGCCGCGCCGGCACCGCGGCCCGCAGCGGCGGCAACCGCGCCGTATGCCGGGCGCCCGTATCTGCTCAGCGTCGGGCGCGTGTCGGAAGGGAAAGGGAGCGACCTGCTGCTGGCGCTGGCCGCGCGCCTGCGTGACGAGCGCGCGGCGGAGTTCGTGCTGGTGGCCGGTCCTGACGGCGGCGGGCTGGCAGCCGCGCAGCGGGCGGCCGCGCGCGACGGGCTCGGCGAGTACATCGTGTTTGCCGGGGCGCTGCCGCGGGCGGAACTGCTCGCGCTGTTTGCCCACGCCCGGGCCTACGTGCACGCGAGCCGGGCGGAAGCGTTCGGTATTGTGCTGGCCGAGGCGCTGGCGGCCGGTCTGCCCGTTATCGCACCGCGTGCGTTCGCCGCGGCGGAAATTGTCAGCGACGGTGAAAACGGGCTGCTCTATCCGCCGGATGATGCCGGCGCGCTCGCCGGCGCGGTGCGGCAGTTGCGTGATGCGGGCCGGCGCACGGCCATGGCGGCCGCGGCCCGCGCCGCCGCCGCGCGGTTCGACCTGGTCCCGTACGGCAGACACCTGCTGGAACTGTACGCCGCGGTGGTGTCAGGCTGAGTCAAGGGGTGACGGTGTCGGCGGGGCAGTAATACACGGTGCCTGCGCCGGGAAACTCCCGCAGCGTGACGAGCGGCACCTGCCGCCGGATATCGTCCGCGGTTACCAGGTAGTAGCGCCAGCGCACTTCCTCAAGCATGACCAGATAGCCGTTGCCGCGGCGGAGGGTCTCCGCCATGGCGGCAATGTCGCGGGCCGGGTCGATGGGGTGCTGCGAATTCGGGTTGAACTTGTAGGGCACCGTGATGGCCGGACGGCCGGTGAGCGCGTAGATGATGTCCTGCCCGTTAGCATAGAGCGGCACGCCTGCCGGCAACCCGCGCACGGCGCTGATGATGGCGGTATGCCGCCAGCGGGCGAACCCCATCCCCTCACCGGTGTTCCGGATATGGCTGTAGCGGAGGGAGAACGCCCCGACCAGCAGCGCGCCGAGGAGGACCACGCCGACGCCCAGGACATGGCAGGCAGCCGGGGCCGCGGTTCGCGCCAGGGCGAAGAGACGCGCCCCGGCGCTCCACAGCACAATGACGAGGGCGGGAAACACCGGCGACAGCAGGCGATGGTCGAGCGGGGTGTGCGCGTCGATGACGGAGATCGAGACGAGCAGGAACGGCACGTAGACCGCGGCGAACAGCATGGCGATGAACACTGCCGGGCGGCGAACGGCAAACCCGTGCAGCGTCCGCAGGCGCAGCCGGACACCGGCGTGGCGGGTGACGTGCCAGGCGAGGCCGGCGGCGGCGGCCGCGAGCAGCGCGAAGAGCAGCGCGCGCGGGGCGGGCGGAATGGCCTGCGGCAGCAGCCACTTGGTGACCACTCCGGCGCCCATGCGCAGGTGACCGGCACTGACCGGATGCCAGGCCAGCGTCCGCCCGGCGGCAGTGCCGGCGACAGCATGATTGCGCAGTGACCAGAGTGCGGGCAGCAGCAGCCCGAGGCAGAGAAACAGCGCCAGCGCCAGCGCGCGGCGGCGCGGGGCGAAGGCGGGATGCAGCAGGAGCGCGAGCGCCCCGGCGATGAAGGCCGCCACACCCGCGTAGCGGGTGAGCCAGGCAGCGGCGAAGCAGAACGCTGCCGCTGCGACCGGGAGCAGGGTGCGGGTCTGCAGGGCACGGGTAAGCAGCAGCCAGGCGGCGAGCAGCAGCAGCAGGAAGAGCGGCTCCGAGAGGGCCATGCAGGCGAGTGCGAAGAGGTCGACGGAGAGCGCGACAGTCATGGCGGCCCCCAGCGCCGGCAGGAACGGCGGCCCGGTGGCGCTTGCGGTGAGCAGACAGACCATGATGACGGTGCCGGCGAGGCAGAGCGCATTGACCAGACCGGCGGCGGTTTCCGGGGTGCCGGCGAGGCGGGCCAGCGCGGCGAGCACGGCGGGATAGAGCGGCGGGTAGCCGACTACCGGGACCGGCTGTGCGGTAGCGTAACTGAGCGCATAGTACCGGCCGTGCGCACCCAGTTCGCGCGCGGCGTCGAGATAGACGGTGCTGTCGTGGTTCAGCCCGATGCCATACTGCCGGAACGGACCGAGCAGCAGCACGACCGGCAGCAGGGCGGCACAAGCCAGGGGGAGCAGGAACTGCCGGGGGGAGATCATGACAGAACAGTTGTCAGGCCGCCGGGCAGCCCCTGCCCACCCGCCAGGTTCGATTGTTCCGCCGCGCGGTTGCGACCAGACGAGCGCATGCACAACCTCCGCCGGCAGTATAGCAGATTGGCGAAGTGAACGGTATGCGCGTGTCCCGGACAGGGCGGAATATGCTATACTTGCGCGCAGCAGATACGGAAGACAGATCAGGAAACGGAATGTCACAGGATACCGCACCGCCCGACCAGCTTGCCGTCAGTGTCCGCCTGCCGCAGCTTGACATTCTCCGTGGCATCGCCATCCTGCTGGTCCTTGGCCGGCACAAGCCGCTTATTTACCTGTGGTACAAACTGGGCTGGACCGGGGTTGACCTGTTTTTTGTGCTCAGCGGTTTTCTTATCGCCAATCTGCTGTTTGGCGAGTTCCGGCGGTCCGGCACCATTGACGTGTGGCGTTTCTACCTGCGCCGCGCGTTCAAAATCTACCCCGGCTTCTACCTGCTCATCGGGCTTACGCCGTTGTTGTTCGCGCTGACGGGCAAGGAATATACCGGCCGTCAGATACTGCACGAACTGCTGTTCATCCAGAATTACTGCGGGGGGCTGTTTTACCGGCACACGTGGTCGCTGGCTATCGAGGAGCATTTCTACCTGCTGCTGCCGCTGCTCCTGCTGGCGTTGATCCGCAACCGCCGCGGTGCGGCGGATCCGTTTGCCGCGCTGCCGGCCTTCTTCGCGGTGCTTGCCGTGGTGCTGATCATGGCCCGGCAGGTGACCTTTCAATGCCTGCCGTTCATGCTCGAGACCCACCATTTTCCGACCCACCTGCGCATCGACGCCCTGCTGTTCGGGGTGCTGCTGGCATACCTGTGCACCTTCCGCCGTCTCCTCGACCGGCTGGGGCCGTGGCAGGTGGCCGTCATGGCCGCGCTCGGTGTGCTGCTGGTGCTGCCCGCCGCTTTCCTGGATCTGGCGTCCGCGACGATGAACACGGTCGGACTGACCGGGCTCTATCTCGGCTACGGGCTGCTCATGCTCGCGGTACTCAAGATCCCCGTGCCTGTGCAGGGACTGTCGCGGTGCGCGTACCGGGTGCTGGCCGAACCGGTCGCCACCATCGGCAAATACTCCTATTCGATTTACCTGTGGCACATGGGGATCAGCCACTGGGTGCGCCAGTGGTATCAGGCCTACTGCCCCGAGGGCTGGGAGCGCACCAGCGAATGGTTCGTGTACCTGATCGTTTCGCTGGGGACGGGCATCCTGCTGGCAAAAGTCGTCGAATTTCCGTTCCTGCGCCTGCGTGACCGGCTGTATCCGTCGCGGGTCGGGGCCCGGGCCGCCGGCGGCAGCAGTTCGCCTGCCGCCTGAGCGCGGGTGTCATCATCCCGGCAGCATGGACGCCGCCAGGCGGATGTTCTATACTCCATTGCTGTAAACGGCCCGGTCCTGGCGGTGGCCGACGGAATGTGCAGCCGGCAACCGGAGGCCGCGGCGCTCCCGCGTGCAGGCGCACCGGAATGAGGAGAGGGCATGGGCATAGTCGGGAACATACTGCGCGCGGCGCTGCCGGCTGATCTGGCACCGGAGGCGCAGGCGCTTTCCCGCGAGGTAAAGCGACGGCTGCTCTGGTGGCTGCGCCGGGGCGTGACGGGAGCCGACCGCCGGGTGCGGGAAACCTACCTGCACGGGCACGCGGAGCCGAAACTGCACATCGGCTGCGCCGGTCACCTGCTGGACGGCTGGCTGAACACCGACCATTTTCCGGCATTGCCGGCGGTGGTCCACCTTGACGCGACGCAGCCCTTTCCCTTTGCCGACGCGACGTTCACGTGTATCTACAGCGAGCATATGATCGAGCATATCCCGCATGCACAGGGGGGAGCGATGCTGCGCGAGTGCCGGCGGGTGCTGCGTCCGGACGGCAGCATCCGTCTCGCCACGCCGGATCTGCGTTTCCTGCTTGCCCTCGGCGGCGACGTGCTGACGGAAGCGCAGCAGCGCTACCTGGCCTGGTCGGCGCAGCAGTTCCTGCCGGCAGAGTCCGGCATGACCGCTGCCCCGGTAATCAACCACTACTGTCACGGCTTCGGACACCGGTTCATCTACGACGAACCGACCTTGCGGCAGGCCCTGGTGCAGGCCGGGTTCACGGCTATCAGCCGCATGGAGATCGGGCAGAGTCAGGTGCCGGCACTGTGCGGCCTGGAACACACGGCCCGACTGCCTCAGGGATTTTTGCAGCTGGAAACGATGGTGCTGGAGGCGCGGCCGGCCGGGCAGCGGTAACTGGCGGGGCCGGGCCGGATGCCGTAGCGCAGCGCGTCGCTGAAACCGAGCAGGTAGCCGGTGATTTCCGAGAGCACGCGGTTGAGTAGCGCCCGCAGAAACAAGCCGACAAATGACCAGATCAGGGCAGCGAACGCCAGGGGGGTTTTGCGCACGTTCTTGCGGAAATGATACAGGTAGTTGCTGACAAACATGCGGGCATGGTCGCGCCGCGCCAACTGGGTGGTATGCAGCGCGCGATGATAGACCAGTGCCGCAGGATTGAAAAACAGCCGGTGTTCGCGCGACACGCGGAAACCGAAATCGGTATCCTCCAGCACGCAGTAGCCGTTCAGGGCAGGATCGAACAGGTAGCGTTCACAGATCTCCCGCCGGAAAATCATCGCGTAGCCTTCGACCATGGCCGTGTCCACCAGCCGGTGCTGCTCAAGCGGGTGGCGGGGCATACCGTTCGGGAGAAAACCGCCGTGCCCGTAATGGCCCATGCAGAAAAAACGTTTGAACCGCTGGCTGGGGATGCGCAGCGGGCGGAAAGCCGGATCATCTGTCCACATGGCGCTGCCGCCCGCGTAATCGGGGCCGAGCGCCTGCAGGGTGCCCGCCATCTGGGCAATGAAATCGGGCTGGACAAGGGTGTCGTCATCGATGAACAGGATAAACGCGCCGCGGGCAAGGCCAATGCCGAGGTTGCGGCTGCGGGTCAGGGAGAATACCGGCTGCGCGGGCCGGTGGTGGATGAACCGGAACGGCAGCGACTGGCGGGTGAACGCGGCAAGCATCGTGCTCGTGCGCTCGTCGGTGGAATCGTCGATGACGACGACCTCATCGGGGCACACGGTCTGCCGCAGGAGGTGCTGCAGCGCCTCCTGCAACACGTCCGGGCGATTGCGGGTGGGAATGACGACAGAAACGGCCGGCTGCTGCGTGGCTGGTGCGGGGGCAGCGGAACCAGGGGCTGTGGTCATGGCGGGGAAACGCGGCCGGACGGTAGCATGCCTGGCCTTATACCAATGCATACTGATAAAGTCAACCGGTGTGGTGCACGGGGGCAAACGGCACGTGCCGGCCCTGACAGCCACATCATCTGCAAGCCTGCGGCCGGCCGGAGACGCGGGCTATTCCGGAGACTCCGCCTCCGCGCGGCGCCCCCGCGTCATGGCTGACGATGCGGACGGGGGCAGGCGGTAGAGACGGAAACCTTCGGTTTCCGTAACGGTCAGATGGTGTCCGGCCAGGGTCGTCGCAAGGGCCGCATCAAGTTCGGGATCGGGTGTTTCGCGGCCGGGGATGATGTCGTGGACGAACAGGACTGCGGTGCAGGAGGCCGGCCGGGCAGCGAGGGCCTGCTCCAGACCGGCACCAGTGCGGATCAGGTCCGCATACCAGCGTTCCAGGTACCAGGTATCGTGCAGTTGTGAGAGATTGCGATTGGTGAGCACGTAGGTCTGTTCATCCGCCTGTGTGTGTGCTACCGCGGCGAACCGCAGGCTGCGGTCCAGCCCGCCGCGGGCGAATTCCTGGTGCCAGAACCACACGTTTGCCGCCAGCCACAGCATGGCCAGCGCTTTCGCCGCCAGGCGCCACCGGCGCAGCAGCGGGACGAAGCCGAGACCGAGCAGCAGCGCGCACAGCGTACTGCTCTGGAGGACAATGTAGGAATGGACGAGGAACGCGTTGGCGAAGATCACGGCGTACAGCCCGTAGGTCAGCGCCAGCAGGCCGGCCAGTTGACGGGAGCGCGCGTTGACGCCCGTCCGCCACAGGCGCAGGATACCGAACGCCAGCAGGATCAGGCCGACCGGATTCAGGTTGAACCAGTGCCAGCGGGTGAACAGCGTGGCGCCGGTGGCAAGCAGCGACAGGGTGAGCCCTGACAGTGAACGCCCGGTGAACTTGGCGATGAGGGCGGCGGGCGGGACATCAACGACCACCAGCAGGTAGGTGGCGAACAGGAGGACGACGGCGGCCTGCAGGGCCAGGATCGCGGCCAGCAGCCCGGCGGTGCGCCAGCGCCGTCGCCACGCTTCGCTGAGGAGCAGAACAAGCGGCGGGAGGATCCCGTCATAGTTGAGCAGGGCGCCGAGCACCGCCGCCCCCGCCAGCCGCAGCGTGTCGCCCGGTAACGGTCTCCGTTGCCAGCGCGGATACAGCAGAAACATATACAAGGCGGTAATGAGCGTGATATTTTCCGGGATGGCCACCTGGCGCAGGGCCAGCGTTGACGGCAACAGGCACCAGGCAACAAAGGCCGCCGGCGCAACCGGCCCGCGGCCGCAGTAGCGCACCAGCACACGCCACAGCAGCCAGGCGGCCGGGACGGTCAACAGGATATTGGTGAGGCGAACGGTCCGGTCCTGCTTGCCGAACCACCAGAATCCGGGGAGATACAGGTAGTTGAACAGCGGCGGCCGTGAAACATAGTGCCGCCCGGGCGGAATCGGACCGGGCGCATACGGCAGCAGTTCGAATATGTTGCCGCCGCGGGTTGCAGAAAATCCGTAACCGATATGGGCATAGGCCTGAATCGCCGCCTGGGTGTTGAGCGGATCGAACCGGCGGGAAAAGGGCCAGCGGAGGAACACGGCATTGGCGGCGAGCATGATCAGCAATGCTGCCGCGAGCAGCAGGCGCTGCCGGTTGCGGTACCGCTGCCTGGTGCTGCCGTTTTCAGGCATGGCGGGCGTGCCTGCCGGGCACATGGTCATCTCAGAGTTTTGGGCGCAGGAAAATATGGCACATCCCGTTGCGGGGAATGGCTTCAGGCTCAAACGGGAGCAGAACCTCGTCGCCGCCGCAGATATGCAGTTCGCCGGTGTAGGCGGAAAAGTCGATCACCTCCGCCAGGGCCTGCACGCTGCCGCCATGCGCGCGGAGCATGTCCGCGGTATTATGGATTTCGATGGCGAGCCGCGGGCGGCGGCGCAGCAGTTCGCGACAACCGCGCAGCACATGCCACTCGTAGCCCTCCACGTCGAGTTTCAGCACGGTGAACTGTCCGCCGGCCGCATCCAGGTCGTCGCCGGTGACGGCTGGAAACGGGGTGGCACCAGCCGCGCCGGCGGTCACGCGTGCATTGAACGCGCCGGAAAGGGTGCGCGTGCCCGGGGTTTCAGCAGCGACGGCACAGCGGACACGCGCGTGCGTGAAACCGTTCAGCGCGCAGTTGGCCTGGGCGATGAGACAGTTGCGGGGCAGGGCCTCGACCCCGGTGACCGCACCGCCTGCGCCCGTGCGCAGCGCCAGCAGTGAGGTGAAAAACCCGTGATGTGAGCCGATTTCCAGGACCCGGTCGCCAGGCCTGACGAGCGCTGACAGGCCGCGAATCTCAGCGAGCGTCTGCAGATGGCTGTCGGGATGGTCGTACCAGGTGGCGGCCTCGGCATCGGCAACCCAGAACAGGAAGGCACCGGTGTCGAGGGTAATCGTGCGCGTATAGGGAAAACGGCCGGGTGATTCCGGTTTCCGGCCGCGCATGCGGTCCCGAATCGATTGCAGCAGAGTGCGCATGATAAGCCTCGCGGCGCTGCCATGTTCCGACTGCAGCACACGGGTGGAGTGTAGCACCGGCGTACTCCCGGCGTCAAACTGACCGATGGTGGACGTTGTCTGCCGGGTGAGGTAAGATACGGCGCATGCATACTGGCAACTGGCGGCGCTACGGGGTATGGGGGTGCCTGGCCGCAACGCTGCTGCTGGCCTGGCAGCAGCGCTTCATCTGCGATGATGCCTTCATCTCCCTGCGCTACGCGCGGCACCTGGTGCAGGGGCAGGGACTGGTGTGGAATCCGGGCGAACGGGTCGAGGGATACACCAACTTCCTCTGGACGCTGTGGCTGGCAGTGCCGCTGCACTGCGGGAACAACCCGGTAACCTGGATGCACGCGACGGGTATCGCGGCCGCGCTGCTGACGGTGCTGCTGACCTGGTACCTGGGCCGCCGCCTCTGCCGTTCCGACCACGGCGCGCTGCTTGTCACCCTGCTGCTGGCTACCAACTACTCCTTTGTGGCGTTTGCCACGAGCGGTCTTGAAACCATGGTGCAGACGCTGCTGATGGCCGCGCTGCTGTTGCAGGCAACCGTGCTGCTGCAGGACGGAGCGACTCGCCCGCGCCTGCTGCTGCTCTCCGTGCTCGCGCTGCTGGCGGCACTGAACCGGCCTGATGGCGTACTCCCCGGGGCGCTGGCCGTGGCTGCCGCGCTCCATGCGCTGCGGCGCGGGGGGGAGGTGCGTGCCGGCCTGCTGGCGGCACTGCTGCTGCCGGTGCTCGGCGGCGGCACACTCTATGCCGCATGGAAACTGGCGTATTTCGGGGCCCTGCTGCCGAATACGTTCGCGGCGAAGGTCGGCGGCACGCCCTGGGCGGCCGGGCTGACCTATCTGTTCTGGTTCAGCGTGTCGTACGCGTACCTGCCGCTGCTCCCGGTGGTACTGGTGCGCCTGCGCCGCGGCCCGGCGCAGGCCCTGGTGCTGCTGTTTGTCGTGCTCTGGGCGGCCTACGTTGTCGCGGTCGGCGGGGACTTCATGGAGTTCCGCTTCCTCGTGCCGCTGCTGCCGCCGCTGCTGCTGCTGCTGGTCGGGGCGGTCACGGACGGGCATCTGCCGCGCGTCATCCAGGCGGCGCTGCTGGCGCTGCTGGTGGCGGGGAATCTCCATCATGCGCGTTTTTTCGGGCGGACGGTGCGCGTGCCGCAGGTTGAGACGGTCACGCAACTCTCCGGGCATATCTGGAGTTCGACGCACAACTGGGAGGGCATCGGGCGCCTGCTGGGCGAAGCCTTTCCGGCGCGTGACGTGGGCATCGCCACCTCGGCGGCCGGCGCCATCCCGTATTTCTCCGGTCTGCCGGCGGTGGACATGCTCGGGTTGTGTGATACGTTTGTGGCGCGGCACGGACTGCCGGCGGGTGACAAAGCCGGCCACCGCCGGTATGCTCCGCTCGCGTACCTTGTGCAACGTGGCGTACACCTGGTAATCGGCAGTCCGTGGGTCCGCCCGGCAACGGAGACCGGGGCGTTCTACCCGTGGTCAGCCGTCCGTGCCCGGCCGTTCATGCACTGGGAGGCCGCAGCACTTCCTGCCGGTGCGGTCATGCTGGAAATCCCGCTGCCGTTCGCGCAGCACCTGCGCGTGCTCTACCTGCAGCCGCACCCGGCGGTCGAGGCGGCCATTGCCCGCTACGGCTGGCGTCGCGTGCCCGTCGACCGCAACCGCTGAGCGGCCTGCCACAGCGCGGTCAGCAGCAGCACCAGCAGCAGCGGGTCGATTTCCGCCCGGAAGCGCATATTGTCGTTGCACTCCCCGAAGCAGCCGACCAGAAGATTGTAGACGACGATGCCCCAGCAGAACGTGAGTGCCGGGTGCGCCCGCAGTAACTGCAGCCAGCGTGCGGCCGACCAGCCGCCCTGCCGCCCGGCGGCGGCGGCATACCCGCCCAGCAGCAGCGGCAGGATGACAACGAGCAGCGAACCGGCATCCTCGCCCAGGTATGGCGCCAGGGCGCGGGTAAGCGGCGCCCCGTGCAACAGCGCATCAGCCGTGAACCATCCGGGGATCAGCGCCTGTGCCGGGGTGAAATGGCGGAACGAGGTGGCGGGCAGGCAGTAGAGTTTGTATGACCAGAGCACTGTGCGCAGGTAGTGTGCCGGGTCGTGCCTGATGACCGCCCGCGCCGCCTTCCCGTAAAGCCGGCCGAGCGGAACGTAGATGCTGTTGTGCAGGTCGTTGCGGGCAAGGTGCGGGATGTCCGACACCGGCTGCGCGAAACCTGCGGCCCGGAACGCGGCCGGGGGACTGAAGGCGTTGACCTGCGCCACGAGCGGCGGGATGACGCCCTGCTGCGCCAGTGCTGCCCGTGCCTGCGGGGAATAGCGTGCCGCAACCCCGTGCCACAGGTTCATGCCGCTCCAGCTGCTCATGCCGAAAAACCCGAACAGCATCAGGTTTTTCAGGCACCAGGCGGCGGCGGGGAACGAACTGAGCAGCCCGACAAGCGCGACCGGGCGCTGCGCGGAGCGCGGGGCAAGCATGACGGCAAACGGCAGTGCGAACAACAGCAGCACCGGGTGGTAGAAACTGCGGGTCAGCATGAGCAGCACAAGCAGGAACAGGAAAGCATGCAGCCAGCGTACCTGATGCGACACCTGCCAGCGGCTCAGCGCCCAGGCCGCGAACGTGATCAGCGCTGTTGCTTCAAGCGTGTAGAGCGGATACGCCGCGTAGAGCAGGAGCGGGGGATAGAAGGCGAGCAGCACGCCCCCGGCCAGTGCGGGCAGAATGTTTCCGGTCAGGTGCCGCAGCACTACGGCTGCCGCCGCGCAGGTCAGGGCGCCAAGCAGGAGGTTGGCCGTGTGCTGCGCGGCCAGTGCCCGCAGCGGAAAGCAATGCAGCCAGAGGGCGCCGTAGGCATTGTGCAGCGGCGGCTGGGCGTGCAGGTAGAACAGCGCGTGCGGCAGCCCGTGCTGCAGTTCTGCCGCGGGCAGGTGCTGCCAGAAAAAATCCCAACCGCCGCTGCCCGGGACGACGGTCGCCGGGCTGACTCCCGCCCGTATGGCGAACAGCGCCATGCCGCCATGCAGGAGCAGGACGAGAATGACCAGCAGGCGCACGGTCAATTGCGGCGGACGCGAAACCGGCGGCAACATGCCGGCGCGTGCCTGCCTGACACCGCTGAAGATGGGACATAAATCATTATCATGGTGCCGATTATAGCGTGGCAGAGCGCGTCTGTCAATGTGGCGGTCAAGTCACCGCGGGGCGCTGACGATAAGGGCACTAAGAACATCGAGCGCACAAGGAGGTGAGCGAGATGATCAGGAGCATAGAGTCCCTCGGCAGCATCGGGCACACGGACGTGCCGGCAGTGACCGCAGGCAAACCGGCAAACGATCCCAGGACGGCAGGCGATACCGTGACACTCTCTGAACGCGGGCGGGAATACAGTGCGGCCCGGAAAACCGCGCAGGAAAACCGGCAGATCCGCGAGGCGCTGGTGCAGGAGATGAAGAAACGCCTCGAACAGGATCCGTTCATTGCCGGGCGGGTGGCGGACATCATTGCGGACAAACTGGTCAACGGCTGGCGCGCTGTCGGTCAGACCTGACGACATCATCCATACGTCATTATAGATCCCCCGGAAAACGGGCGGGGTCCTTGGAGACCCCGTCCGTTTTCTCTTTGGTCAACCCGGCAGAGCTGACGGCAGGAAGGCAACCACATTGCGCGCCGCAAGCCGTCTGTCAGCGCGCGCAATTCATGCAGCAGGCGTGCTTCTATGGTATACCAAGGCTGTGCGGTACGGGTTCACGACACGCTGAATACTCCTGTACGGTGGCTGCTTTTCCCACAGGATGGGCAACGGCTGTCCGGCAGTGAAGTACAGCGGCCGGTGCGGCGGCGCAACGATGGCCCGCCGGCGAAGCCGGGTGGTGCCGGAGGCCGTACTGACAACTTGCATGACCGGATGCCGGACGTGTTCCGCGAAGGGGGCGACCGGTACCGGATGACAGGAACGAGATGATGCGCGTCCTCTTTGTCTATCCCGACTGGTACTCCGTCTTTCCGCGCCATTTCAACGTCGGCCTCGCTTCGCTCATGGCGGTGACCCGCCGCGCCGGGCACGAGATCAGGTTCGTCTATGCCAGGGAGCAGGAGTGCTGCGCCGGGGTGCTGCAGTGTGTCCGCGATTTTCAACCGGAGGTGGTCGCGTACTCGGTCGTCAGCGCGATGGTGCGGGCTGTGGAGCAGATGGCACCGCTGGTCAAAGCCGCCCGGCCGCAGGCCTTTCAGGTGGCGGGCGGCATTCACCCCACGCTCCAG
>CAZWUZ010000017.1:0-28042 GCA_964637655.1 uncultured bacterium
GAACGCGGCGGTTTTCCCCGTTCCCGTCTGGGCGAGGCCGAGCACGTCGCGTCCCTCCATCACCGGGGGGATCGACTGCGCCTGGATGGGCGTCGGGGTTTCGTAGCCGAGCGTGGCGAGGCCCGCGGCTACTTTCGGATGGAACTGAAACTTCTGGAACGGCATACAACAGTCCTTTCGTGCGGCGGGCACAGGAGCCGGCCGCCGGCGCAGACACTCTGCGCCACGTGTTTGATTTTTCGCGTACCCGGATGTGAGGTCAGCAGATGAGCGAAACATTACGGCGGGGCGTTATCTGACCCGCGGCACTGCGCCGCGGGCACATCCCTTCGCACCACGCAACGGATTATACCACAGAATGCATGGAAAAGCAAGCGGAATTATGCGGGAGGAACAACGTACAGGCGGAGACGCCCGGTGACCGGGACGGCGTTATGCACCGGTCCGAAGAGCAGTTCTGCCCCGCACAGCGCGGGGGCGAACCGTGTGAGGAAATCACGACCCTGCGCCGTGTACTCCGTATCGATGACGAGGTGCGTGATACCGTATTGTTTCGCCCAGCGTGCGAACTGGGCGCGGTCGCGGAACTCCGGCATGATGGCGACCGGGACCCGCGCCGCGTTCGCCACCACCCACGGGTCGGTGGCGCCGACGACTGCGTTGTCCGGCAGTGAGCGGACCAGCGCGGCATAGACCGCGGGGGCGTGCGGGCCGTGCTGCGTCCGGCGTACATACCCTTCGACCTGCTGCATGTCTTTCCAGGCGCAGGCACTGAGCACAAAGACGAGGTAGAGCAGGAGCAGGGCGCGCACCCGCGCGTGGCGGGATGCGGGAAGCGCGCGGAAGAAGAGCCCGTCGGGCGCCAGCGCGCGCAGCGCCACGGGGATGAGCAGGCCGAGGACGGGGATGAGGAAGCGCGGGGCATAGACCGACCAGAAGGAGACGAGCACCGCGTAATTGAGCAGCGCGGCGGTGACGAGCACGAACAGGTGGCGGCTGCCGTCGCCGCGCCAGTTGACCCCCACGACCAGCGGCAGGAAAAAGAGAAACAGCCACGGCAGGCAGAAATCATAGGCGTACTTGACGGCGTTGCCCGCCCAGCCGCGCAGGACGAGCGGCAGATTGCCCGCGATGAAGGCCGCAGGTTTCGGGTAGTCGTACTCGAACCCCTGCCAGATGGCAATGTCGTAGGCGGGAAGGCAGTAATGCGAGGAATGGATGTCGTAGAATGTTTCGCCCTGCGTCAGGTACGTATTGACCGGGACGATGGCGGCAAGGAGCAGGTAGGGAATGACGAGCGCGGCCAGTTGCGGCAGCGCGCGCTGCCGGCGGCGCACGAGCAGATAGATGATCGCGGCAAGGAGGAGGAGCAGCCCGTTGCCGCGCAGCAGGCCTGCGAGCCCGGCCAGCAGACCGCACCACAGCCAGCGCCGGGGGGGGGCGTCCGCGCCGGGCAGCGCCAGCACGAACAGGAACGTGAGCAGCAGCAGCGGGGTCTCGGTATGCAGCCCCAGCGAGTTGTCGAAGATCCACGGGTGCAGCGAGACGAGTAGCGTGCCGAGTGCGGCGACCAGCCCGTTCTGTGTCAGGCGCAGGATGAGCAGATACGCGGCAAGCGCGGCCAGCACGGCAAAGAGGGTGTTGGCCTGAAACAGGACGTCGCCGGAGTCGCCGGGATGCAGGAACGGGCAGTGATGAAACAGTCCGTCGCCGGACCCGCCCGCGCGCAACAGCCATGACAGCAGCAGCGGATACAGCGGCGGGCGCTCGCCCCACGCGGCGTGCGACACGGGGAACGGGCGGTAATAGTGAAATTTGATATCCAGCACGTACCCGCGCCCCTCCGCCAGATTGCGTGCGATGTTGAAATATTCGTGGCTGTCCGGGGACCAGGCCGGGCCGTACGCCGCCAGCCAGCCGAGACGTAAACCGGCGACCGCCAGCAGGACAAGCAGGAGGGCGGCACAATGCCGCCACGGGAATACGGTTAGCACGGGGCAACTCTACCACGCGCGGGCGGGCATGGTCAAGAAAAAATCACTTGCGCGCGGGCGGGTGCTGTGTTAGTATTGTGGGTGAGGTGCAACTGTTCAGCCACCCTCACCCTTCCCTCCCCGCCTGAGGCGGGAGAGGGTGATTGCCTTCCCCCTCTTTGCGGGGGAAGGTTGGATGAGGGTGAACAATTGCTGTGCGGTGGCGGCAGCGGAGGCGACCGCATCACATCCTGCAGGAGGAACTATGAAGACGGTTTTGACGGCAACCCTGTGTGTGGCGCTGCTGGTGGCGACCATCGTCGGGATTACGCTCGACGCGGTGGCGACGGTTTTCCTGGCGTTCATCATCCCCATCATCATGTTCCTGTCGACCTACTGGCTGGTGACGGGCCTGGGCAAGAAGATCATTCTGCAGATGCGCAAGGCATTCGGGGAAAACGTGGTGCGCATCGTCAGTGCCATCATCGAGTATTTCGAGGTGCCGCTGACCATCATCCTCACCGCCTGCCTGACGCTTTTCATCCTCGCCATCTCGGCGGTGGTCATCCTGCTGCCGCGTCTCGAAGTGCTCGGACGCTGATGCGGCATGGCTGACCGCGGCTCGCTGGTCGATCTCGACCTGACCAGCGACGATCCGCGCGAGTTCATCGGTGAACTCGCGCGCCTGAAGATCACCCTGCTCGACCGCGAAATCGTCCGCGAGATCGCCGAGTCGGGGACCGGCAGTCGCGAGGTACAACAGCTGCTGACCGCGCGGCGCGCGTTCCAGGACATGCTCGCGCGGCTGGGCCTGTCGCTTACCGGGGCGACGGCGGCCACTGCGACCGCGCCGCCGGCGGCGGCAAAACCGGCCGCTGCTCCACCGGCAGCGGCTCCGGCAGCACCGGCGCCCGGCGGCACGCTCGCGGCGCGGCTGCGGCAGGAAAAGGCGAAGGCGACCGGTACTCCGCTCCCCGCGCCGGCAGCGGAGAAGGCGCCCGCGCCGGCAGCGGAGAAAACGGCGGCGTCGGCGGCAGCGCCGGTTCCCGCTCCCGTGCGCACGGTGCAGAAACTGTCGCTGGCCGAGCGGCTGCAGCGCGAGGAAATCAGGAGCATCGATGCGGAGGCGGCACACCGGCCGCAGCGGACGGTGATCAGCGACGACGATGACGGTACGCCGGCGCTGCCGCCCGCGCCGGCGGAAAGCGCCCCGGCCCCGCAGCCGTCGCTCGCGCTGCCGAAGCGGGCGCAGAGCACGCTCTGCGTCGAAGCGGTGGCGAGCATCGAGAAGAAGGCGCGCGAGGAGGGGTTCCTCGATACCAAGGAGATGCTCTGGCTCAAGCGCGGGCGGCTGCGCGAGCAGCTGCAGCGGCTCGAGGAAACGGGGGCCGACCCGCGGCAGCTGACGCTGCTCAAGAACGAACTGGAAAAGATCAACTTTCTGCTCGACGGCGGGCTCGAACAGGTCAAGGCGCAGGGTGTGTCGGCAAAGGCGGAAAAGCAGGCGGCGGTGCGGCAGCAGCTGGTGAAGAAACAGGAAGCGCTGCGCACGGAACTGTCGGGGCTGTTTGACGAGATACAGGGCGGAAGCGAAGCGTAAGGAGCGGGGCATGGCGTACCGGGATAACGAGTGGGAAGAAGACGGCGCGGGCGATGACGATGACGACGCGCCGCAGGGGGAGACGCACTCCTACACCTGCGACGACTGCTACTACCGCTGGCAGGTGACGGAATCGGTCGGGGCCGAAGGGCTGACCGACGATGACGACGGCGATGATGACGAAGCCGGCGACGGGGACGAGGAGGATGACGGGCTGCTCGAACCCGAGGAACCGGTCATCACGAAGTTCACCGACCCCGTCTGCCCGATGTGCGGCTCCCACTCGGTCAGCGAATCCTGATGCGCGCCGGCTTCCTGCCGGTACTGCTGCTGCTCGCGGGCTGCGCGACACTTGGCGGCCCGGGCGGGCAGGCCGGCACCGCGGGGTTCTCTGCGCTCGCCGATTTCAGCGAAAATTGTGCCGCCATGCAGAACGGCACCCGCTGGGGGTATCTCCGCCCCGACGGGACGACCGCCGTCGCCGCGCAGTTCGACGAGGCACGCCCGTTCAGCGAGGGGCTGGCGGCGGTGCGCACCGGCGCCAACGCTGTCGGGCTGGGCGGTTTGTGGGGCTATATCCGCCCCGACGGCAGCTGGGCCGTCCCCCCGGAGGTGGCCGCCGCGCACGAATTCCACGACGGGCGCGCGCGGGTGCGGGTCGGGTCACGCTACGGCTACATCGATGCCGCGGGGACCTTTATCATCAATCCGCAATTCAGTGACGCACGCGATTTCCAGGAGCAGCGCGCGGCGGTGCTGCAGGCCGGCGCCTGGGGCTATCTCGACCTGCAGGGCACTATCGCGGTGCGCCCGCAGTTCGAAACGGCGGACGATTTCACCGCTGACGGGCTGGCGCTGGTGCGCACCGGGAGCATCATGGCCGGACTGGGCGGACGCTACGGCTATATCCGCCCCGACGGCACCTATGCCATCAACCCGCAGTTCGCGCAGGCGTCGGCTTTCCGCGAGGGGCTGGCTGTGGTGCGGCGCGGCGAACAGCAGGAGTGCATCGACGCCGCCGGGCGCACGGTCGGCATCGTGAACGTCGGGACCGCGGACGCGTTCCATGACGGGCTGGCCCGGGTCATCGTCAACGACCGCTACGGCTTTCTCGACCGCGCGGGCAATTTCGCCATCAACCCGCAATTCGACCATGCGGGCCATTTCGCCGACGGGCGCGCGCCCGTCAGGATCGGCGACCTCTACGGCTATATCGACCGCACCGGGCGCGTGGTGGTGCCGCCGCGGTTCACCGAGGCGCGCGAATTCGCTGACGGGCGTGCGGTGGTCCTGCTCGGCGGGCGCTGGCGCGCCATCGCTCCGTCCGGCACCCTGCTCTGGCCGTAGCCGGGCCGCCGGCCATGCATCTCGTTCACCTCATTACGCAACTGGAAAACGGCGGGGCGCAGCGCAACACGCTGCTGTCCTGCGCCGCGCAGGCGCGTGCCGGGCACCGGGTCACCCTGCTGGCGGGCGCGGGCGGGATGCTCGACGCGGACGCCGCGCGTCTTCCCGGGGTTGACTTCGTGCCGCTGCCCGAACTGCTGCATCCCGTGCGCCCGCGTGCTGACTGGCGCGCGCTGCGCGCACTGGTCGCGCGCCTGCGCGACCTGCAGCCCGACCTGCTGCATACGCACTCCTCGAAGGCGGGTATTCTCGGACGCGAGGCGGCGGCCCGCAGCGGGTTGCGCGCCGTGGTGCATACCGTGCACGGCTGGAGTTTCAACGACCGGCAGCCCTGGCTGCAGCAGCGGTTCTTCCGCATGCTGGAACGGCGCGCGGCGGTGCAGAGCCGCTTTCTTGTCACCGTGTCGCAGGCGGACCGCATCACCGGCATCCGCCACGGCATCGGGCGCGCGCAGCAGTACCGCGTTATCCGCAGCGCCATTGACTGGGACGCCGCGGTGGCGGCGACTGCGCGGCGGGCAGCCGTGCGGCAGGCGCTCGGGCTCGACGCCCGAACGCCGCTGGTGCTGATGACCGCCTGCCTCAAGCCGCAGAAGGCGCCGCTGCTCTTTGTGGACGTGGCCCGTCGTGTCGGGGATGCCGTGTTTCTCCTTGCCGGCGACGGGGCGTTGCGCCCGGCGGTCGAACGCGCGGCGGCTGACCTGGGGCCGCGTTTCCACCTGCCGGGCTGGCAGGAAGATGTCGCGGGTCTCGTCGCGGCGGCTGATGCCTTCGTGCTTACCTCGCGCTGGGAAGGACTGCCGCGCGCGGCGGTCGAGGCGGTGGCGGCGGGCACCCCCGCAGTAGTGACCGATACCGGCGGGGTGCGCGATCTCGTGCGCGACGGCGACAACGGGTTCATCGTGCCGTGCGACGATGCCGCCACGCTGGCACAGCGCCTGCGCACGGTGCTGCACTGGCCGCGCGACGCGGCGGCGCGCGCGGCGCGGCAGGAGCGCGCGGCACAGGCGTACCGCGGCGAGTTCGCGCTCGAGGCGATGTTCACGCGTTTGCAGGAACTCTACGCGGAGGCGGTGACATGAGCCGCGGCGCCTGGCTGGTGCTGCTGGTGGCGTCGCTGCTGCTCATGGGCGCGTCGGGACATCTCTACAGCGCCGACGGGCTGGCGCTCTGGCAGGTGGCGCACAACCTGCTCGCGGGACACGGGCCGGTCATCGCGCCGAAACTTGCGGCTTTCGGGCACTGGCATGACGGGAAACTCTATGCCAAGTTCGGGCTCGGGCATTCGCTGCTGCTGCTGCCGTTCGTCGTTGCGGGGAGCGTGACGGGCGCGCTGGCGGGCAATCCGGCGGCGGAAGGTATGGCGGTGGCGTTCGCCAACACGGCGGTAGTGACGCTGCTCGCCGGTTTCTTCTGGCAACTGCTCGGGACGTTCGGCATTGCCGACGGCGTGCGGCGCGACCTGACGCTGCTGCTGGTCTTCACCACCCCGCTCTGGGTCTACGCGAAACAGGATTTTCCCGAGCCGCTCTGCGCCCTGCTGCTGACCCTGACTCTGCTGCTCATCCGCCGCGGACGGCATCTTGCCGCCGGGCTGGCCGCGGGCGCGCTGCTCCTCGTGCGTTTCGACTGCGCCGTGCCGGTGGCGGCATTCCTCGTCGTCTATCCCGTGCGCGACCGCCACGCCGCGGCGCGTTTTGTGACGGGGATCATGCCGGGCGCGGTACTGCTGCTGCTGTACAATTTCGCGCGCTACGGGTCGTTCTTCACCACGGGATTCGGCGATCCCGACGAGACCTTCTCCACGCCGCTGCTGCTCGGGCTGGGCGGACTGCTTTTTTCGCCGGGCAAGTCGCTCCTGCTCTACGCGCCGGTGCTGCTGCTCCTCCCGGCCGCATGGCTGGCCATGCGCCGGCACGAAGAGCGACTCGCCTGGCTGCTGCTCCTCATGAGCGTTGCCTACACCGTGCTGCACGCGAAGTGGTACGCGTGGATGGGCGGGTGGTGCTGGGGGCCGCGCCGCCTCGTCCCGCTCCTTCCGGTCTTCATGCTGGCCATGGCGTGGTGGCCGGCAGCAACCTGGCTGCGCCGCCGCCTGCTCTTTGTGCTCGCGCTCTGCGGTCTGCTGGTCAATCTCGCCGGGGTGGCGGTCAACTACAACGACTACCTGCTGACGGAGTACCACCGGGTCGACACCATCTTTACCGCGGAGCACAGTCCCGTGCTCTGGCACTGGCGTCATATCCTCAGTCATGGCCATGACTTCCTGCCACTGGCCCCGCCGCTGCTTGCGGGGTGGGTGCTGTTCTGGAGCGGGACCGCGCTGCTTGCCCTGCAGCGCTTGCGTTTTTCCTCCTGACGCGCTATAATTGAGTTGGAAGTGTGCGAGGGGGAGAAGCCATGAAACTGCCTGTCCGTCTGCTGCTCATTGCGCTGCTGACCGTGCTGCTGGCCACCGTGGCGTGGCAGGGTGATATCCGCGTCTATGCCGAAGAGGGTGAAGAGGCCGCAACGGCAGAGAATGTACCGCCCGCGGCAGCAGAGAAGAAGACCTTCGACGATTTTATCTCGTATCTCTACGACCAGATGCCGCCGGTGCAGCGTGACCGCATCTCGCGCAACGATTTTGTCCAGCTGACCAAGGCGATGCAGGAAGCAGCCGTGCGCCAGATGGAGAAAGCGGCGGCGGAGGCGCGGGGCGAGCAGGCGCAACAGATGCAGGAAATGGTGCAGAAGATGCGCGAGCAGATGGCGGAGCAGGATTACAGCGAAGCCATTGCCAAGATGGAAGAGATGAACCTCAAGGAGATGATTGCCGCGCAGCCGCAGTTCAATCCGGATATGCAGGACCAGCCGGTCGCCGATTCGCTGCGTGCCTCGTATGACAGCATGCCCGCAGAGATCCGGGAGCAGATGTCGTTCGAGAAATTCCAGCAGGCGCAGCAGGCGCAGTTACGGGCGATGGGCCTGGAGGCCGACGCGACCTGGGGAGAAATGAACGATGCTTCGCAGAAGATGACCGACGAACTGCTGGCCAAGGTCAAGAGCGGCGAGGAAATCGACCTTGGCGAGTTCGCGAAAAAGTTCCAGGCGGCGATGGGCGAATCAGCGCGCTCGTTCTCGCCGCCGCGCCCGCAGGTGCAGATGGCGGCGGCAGCTCCGCAGGATACCAGTCCGGCGGCGGTGGCGCGGCGGATGATGGAAATTTCCCCGCTGGTCACCATCAGCATGCGCCGCGGGCATTCGCTCGACGGCTACCTGCTGCCGAACGAAACGATGGGCAGGAACCCCGCGCAGTTTATCGGGGTGCGCCCCGCCAACCACGGCAGCACGGGCATTTTTACCGGAGTGATGGTGATGCGGCGCAGCGATATCGCGTCGATCACCTTCTTTGATGACGAAGCGCGCGAACTCAAGGACCTGTCGCTGTCCGAGTTCATGCGGCAGTACATGTTTACGGACGAACCCGCGGCGTAAGGGGTTGATGCGGCGCCCGGTGCCCTCCGTAATCGCGGCATGCACCGCCTCGTGCGGTTGGCCGCGACCAATGCCCTCCGTGGCGGTCGCGGCATGCACCGCCTCGTGCGGTTGACTTTTTCCCGCTGGTGGTGTATAAGGGGCGGGCATTGAGCTGGCGTAGCTCAGCTGGCGAGAGCAGCTGATTTGTAATCAGCAGGTCGCAGGTTCAAATCCTGTCGCCAGCTCCAGAAGACCGGAAAAACCGGGCAGGTGGCCGAGTGGCTAAAGGCGGCAGACTGTAAATCTGCTGGCATCCGCCTACGGAGGTTCGAATCCTTCCCTGCCCACCATTTATCTCGCGGGCGTAACTCAATTGGTAGAGTTCCAGCCTTCCAAGCTGGATGTCGCGGGTTCGAGCCCCGTCGCCCGCTCCATAGTTTTCCGGGGCGGTGCGACGGTGCTGCCAATAGGGTGAGCCCCGTCGCCCGCTCCAATTAGGTGCCACTCTTTCACATTTTCACATTCTGTTTTTTGTAATAGAATGCCGGGCAAACAGTTGTGTTGAATGGTGAAATAATTACATGAACCAGACCGCACGCAAGAATGCCGAGCGCATCGTTCCTGAACAATACCGCACCCCTGACGAACAACTGCTCTACCTGCGCCATTGCTTTGCCTACACCGCCACCGCGGCGCTGTTGCCGCAGGGTGTGCGTGTGCTCGAACTCGGCTGTGGCGAAGGGTATGGCACCCCGCTGCTGGCTGCCGGCCGCCAGCTGACGGCGCTCGACTGCGCTCCCGCGGCGGTGGCACGGGCCAGGCGGCGGGCGGCGCTGCCGGCGGTGCCGTTTGCCACCGGCGACGGTACCCGCCTGCCGTTTGCCGCGGCAGCATTCGACGCGGTCGTCGCGCTGCAGGTCATCGAGCATGTGGCTGACGATGCGGGGTTCCTGCGCGAAGTGCGGCGTGTGGTGCGCCCCGGCGGGCAGGCCATCCTGACCACGCCCAACCGTGCGACGCGCATCGCTCCCGGGCACAAACCGTGGAACCGTTTTCATCTCCGTGAGTACGAGGCAGCGGACCTGCAGGCACTGCTGCAGGCGGGCGGCGGCAGCGCTCTGGTGCGCGGCGTCAGTGCCACGCCGTGGATCGTGCAGCGGGAACGGTCACGCTGCGCGCGCGCGCAACGCCTGGCGGCGCGTGACCCGCTCAACCTGCGGCGGTGGCTCTCCCCGTCGCTGGAGACCGCAATCGCCGGCATCCTGCATGCGCTGCTCCGGCGGCGCGATGCGGCACCGCTCCCGGTCTTCTCAGCTGACGATTATTTTCTCACGGAAGAAACCGCAGACGCCCTCGACCTGTTTGCCATCTGGCGCCCGTAGCCTGCGCACTTTGCGGTTGCGGGTGGGGATGAATGGTGCCGGAGGAGGGGATCGAACCCTCATGGGGGCAGGCCCCACGGGTTTTTGAAACCCGCGCGTATGCCAGTTCCGCCACTCCGGCGTTTTCTCTGTTTAGCTTCAACATCATCGTATAACAGTTGGTTATGACATCAATCTGCTACGACTTGTATAGTTCGTTGTGTCCCGTTGTGACCCTTGTGGACGCAAATACGACGCAAAATGCCAGCGAAACATCAACAAGTTACTTATACCATATTGTAGGCATGGCGGCAAGAAACAAAAACGGATTTCGCGAAATGGACTAAGCTGTTTTTAGCGTTATTCGCCGTCCCCTACGGCATATTGACTCGCGCGCTATATGCCACGTGGAGGTATCGCGATTTGACGGGAATAGGGGAACACTTTTCAGGGCGGTTTGTGAATAAAGACCGAAAGGAGTGTTGCCGTGCAGAAGGCAAAAAGGAAAACTGGAACCCGGAAGACCGCCTCGGAAAATTGTGTCAAAGGGAAGGATTACCGGAAGAGTTGAAACAGAAGATAACCAGGATGCACGTGAGCGAAAACGTGCCTGCAGAAGTGACAGATTGAATTCACGCGATTATCTCATGTGAAGTTACGGGGTGTATTTCATGGGCTAGATCGACAACTGTTCGCGCTCTTTGACATAAATACGGCCGTATCGCTGTGCTGCTGAAGGGACAAGTATTTCCCAAATTATCCGTTTCGTGTGCCATAACTTGATGTGCTACACACCTATTGAATGCAATACCTAGACATTGACATGATTACTCAAAATAAATATACTTAACTGGCGGATGAAAAACATCCGAGATAATTATGGCCGCTGATGCGGCAAGTTACGACACAAGGAACAAAATGAAAAAAAAAGCGGTCTTCGGCAAAAATATTCAGGCAATCGATATTTTTTGCGGAATCGGGGGCCTATCACATGGATTGCAGCGAGCTGGCATTGAGATCCTCGCCGGTGTGGATTCTGACGCATCATGCAAGTACGCTTATGAGGTTAACAACAACGCTGTTTTTATACAAGCTGATGTTTGTGACTATCCCATCAACACGTTAAAAAATCGCTATGACCCAACTGCTATAAAGATTCTGGTTGGTTGCGCACCATGTCAAACGTTCTCTAAGCATTCGCACAGGAATACCGTTCGCCATGATGACAGTAGATGGAACCTACTATTAGAATTCGCTCGGATGGTCGAAGAAATTAAACCCGACATCGTGTCCATGGAAAATGTTCCCGGTTTGCAAAAACATCAGGTATTCCATGATTTCATCGCAACGCTCACCAAGCTTGATTACCACATTTCATACAAGGTAATTCATTGTGAAAAATATGGGATGCCCCAAATGCGCCGACGTTTGGTATTGCTAGCTTCAAAATATGGACATATTGAAATGCTCGGCGAAACACACAATGCCAAAACTGGGTATATAACCTTACGAGACGCAATAGGTGGATTACCAGCAATAGGTAACGGCGAAATATGTCCAAAAGACAAACTTCATAAGGCTTCATTACTATCAAACCTGAATGAAAAACGTATCCACCAATCTTTTCCCGGAGGAACTTGGCATGATTGGGATAAGGATTTAATTCCGCGATGCTACAAAAGAAAATCTGGCCACACATACACTTCGGTTTATGGGCGATTGAGTTGGGAAAAACCAGCGACGACGATTACCACGCAGTTTTACGCGTATGGAACTGGACGGTTCGGGCATCCAGAACAACCACGTGCCTTGTCGCTTAGAGAGGGAGCACTTCTGCAAACATTTCCTATAAAATACAAATTCACAAAAGAAGGGGACGCGATTTCCATTAAGAATATCGGGCGACATATCGGCAACGCCGTGCCTGTTCGTTTGGGTGAAATCATCGGACAAACCATTTATCAGCACCTTAAGGAGACAACATGAATAATTCAGAAGACGGTGTAACCGGACGACGGTATGAAATTAGTATTGAACCACGAATCTTAGAATTACTGGGTCCGCACCTTTACACGAATATTTATTTTGTGTTAGCTGAATTAATCGCCAACGCTTACGATGCCGATGCGCATAATGTGTATATAATTGAAAAGGATGATCGAATCGTTGTCGAAGACGATGGAAGCGGAATGTCATATCGTGATGGTGATATTGCAAATTATCTCCGTGTGGCTGCTGAAACCAGATCGGAATCTGATAACATTTTAACTGCCAGTGGTGTTCGCAAACGAATGGGTAGAAAAGGCGTCGGAAAATTGGCGGCACTGTCTGTTTCAGAAAAGGTTTTCGTCATGACTTCAAAAAATGGAGAAAAGTCGGGTTTTGTCTTGTCAAGGCATGTCGACTCCTCACGACTCTTGGAACCCCTTTCTGAAGATAATGTACTGTTTGAAAACGTCCAAGGCAATGGCACATCGGTCGTGATGTTGTCTCCGGAATATGGGTTGCATAAAGCAAGGACAGCCATAATGAGGAACCTTCTAAAAATATTCCCCTTGATTGGTCCCGAATTCAGAATTCACATCATCAATGGGGCTGGGACCGATGTTGTCGATAGTTTTGACAAAGAAATGATGGGCGATTTGGGTGGTGTCGTTCTCCTTGGCAATAACTTCCATCATCTGGCGGAATATTTCAAACGCGATTACATACATGATCCGAAAGTTGAGGACAAGTTATTGATCTCAGAAGATAGTATCAATATCGAAATGCGTATTAACAACAAGCTAGGTATGGAATCAGACTACACTCTATCAATCGAAGGATGGATCGGATTCTATCGATCGACGCGCGGACGAAAAAATGACGCCAGCGATTTCCCGGACAATTTTATATCTCTTTTTTCGAATGGAAAACTTGGAGAATACAATGTCCTGCCGGCTGTGGGGAAAAACAGATTGACAGAAGTTTACGTGGTGGGTCAATTGCACGTCGATCTATTTGAAGAAACGGAACTACCAGACATGGCTTTAAGCAATCGCCAAGGATATAAGACAAGCGATGCAAGGTATATCAAGGTCATTTCTCAAATAAGGGATAATCTATTGCCACGTATTCTTGAAATGCGTAATGTTTTTGCCAACCACCGTAATACCCAAAATAAAAGGGCTAAATCTGATCGGATGAAAAAGGAGGAAGAAAACTTAAAAGAGAAAGCCGCAGAGTATATGAATACCGCGTCAACAAATGCAACAGAAAAAATCAAACAACTGATGGGTGCTTCAATGCCGGAAGGCATCCGTGCGATTATTAAAGACGAGTTAAACGGGGTCATGAACATTGTCGGTTTGAAACGGCGTGTGGATTCACAAAAAAAGAGAGTTTTGATTAGTCACGTTCTAGCAGATAAGGCATTAGCAGATACTATATTCTATATGCTTGTGTTCAATGGCGTTCCTGAAGAAGAGATCATCTATACCAGTTGTGATGATCACAGGTGTCGGCTTCCGGAGGATGAAAATATATTTGACTATTTGCGAGACTTTTTTGTCAATAGTTTGTCGGATGAAAAAGTATATGTCATCTACATTACAAGTGAAACAATGGCGAAAAATTGGTTCGCCGTCGCCGAAGTTGGTGCTGGTTGGATTACAAAAAGCGATCACAAAATATTTAATATATTCGATCATAGACCAAATCCGCCCCTCAATGTTTCCATGCTTTACCACACGAGCAGGATAGATAACGGACGGGTCACAATGAATAGCGTCAAACATGATGAATTTGCTGTCAAAATCGGCAGCATTTGCAACCAATTGGGATATGCTGCCAAAGACAAAGACAGCAACAAAAGGGAACTGTTAAGGCACATAACAGTCACATGACAACAAGAGGAAATAGCCAGAAGGTTCGGGGCCACCGGCCGACGGTGCGAAGAGTCCGTTGTGTGTTTGAACTTCCGCTTGGTCTTGGCCCGAATCCCGTGTTTACGCATCAGCCGGGCCGCCCGATTCTTGCTCAAGGGAGTCCCCTTCTGGCCGACCTCCTTGGCGACACGCGGACTGCCATAGGTCTTGCGGCCGGCCTCGTGTGCCGCCTTGATCAGCACCAGCATTTCCGTTTCCGCCTGCTGGCGCTTGCCCACGGGTGCCTTGCGCCAGGCATAGAAGCCGCTGCGACTGACGCTGAGGGCTTGGCACATCTTCCCGACGCTGTGCTGTTCACAGTGCTCCTCAATGAACGCATATTTCAGCGGCGCGGCTTCGAGAAAATGGCCAGTGCTTTTTTTAGGATGTCACGTTCCTCCGTGACGCTCGCCAACTCCCGCTGTAGTTTGCGCAACTGCTCGTAGTGGGGTTTCAGCCGGCCGTGCCCCGGGAAGGCGTTACCGCCATTAGTGGCCAGCTGTCGCCGCCACTGATACAGCAGCTTCGCCTTGATCCCCAGATCTCGCGCCACCTCAGGCACGCTCTTCCCCGCCGTCAGGCGCACCGCCTCCTGCTTGAACTGCTTGTCATACTGCCTGCGTTCCCGTGTCATCCTCCGTCCTCCTACTGGACGGGACTATACGCGCTTTCTCGCTGTCCACCAAACCGGGTAAGACCATTATTCGTCAACTAATATCAGACTAAGGCATTGCATTTTTGCGTGTTCTTCAGTTCTGCAGAACGTCCGAAAACTTGAAATAAAATTCTTGACATGTCCAAATTGAAATAGTATAAAGGACACAATAATCGGCTACACATAAAGGCAGGGTGGATGAAGAATAACTCTGCAGCGACCGGCGCGCCGCCACCGGGTGACATGTTGTCGTTGTCTCTTCTTGCCCTAGGTGTATGTCGTCTATTTGTCAATCGCAGCGTGAAATCCATCGTTAAAATCGAAAAGGAATACCGATGAAACGTTCTGCCTGGGCCGTTGGTGTGTTTGCGCTCGTCGTGTTGATGGCGGGCATCGCTGTTGTTCGCGCGGAGTTCGCGACGCCAACCGGTGTGGTCATCAACGAGATCATGTACAACCCACCGTGGGATGACCAAGTCCAGATGACCGACGCGAAGTACGAGTGGATTGAGCTGGTCAACCCGACGCTTGGCGTGATCGACATGGGCGGCTATCGTATTACGACAGATGCCGGCTATGAAATGGCGGTTCCTACTGGAACGAAAATCGAGGCCGGAGGCTATCTGATCATCGCCTCGGATGCGCGTGCTTTTACAGGCGGGCTTCCGAACGGTTGGACGGTGACCTGCCCGGTGGTGGGCAACTCCGGCAATGACACGCCGATACTTGGAAACATGGGTGGCACGGTTCGTGTATATGACCGCGCCGGCGAACTGAAGGACGAAGTGACCTATAGCGACCGTTCCCCCTGGCCGTCCGGGCTGGGGAGCGGCAGCACGCTTGAATTGGTTTCGCCGTTGCGAGACAACGCTGATCCCGCGTCGTGGCAGGCGAGCACGGAGCGCGGCTATCTGGGCACGCCGGGCAAGCCGAACAGCGTGCTGGCTGGCAGTGAACTCTGGCAGGGGGCGGCGAGCGCGGTTCCGGCAACTGTCGGGGCGCTGGCGCGGCTGGAGTCGCAGGCGTTCACCGTGCGCAATGACGACGCGCGGGCTATGGAAGGGGTGGCGCTGACGCTCCCCCTGAGTTGGCTCTGGTCCGGTCGCACGACCAATGTGAGCGTTGCCGGCGCGGAAGGCACCGTGACCGTATCGGGCGATGGGCGCCCGGGGAAACCGTACGTGATACGCGTGACCGGCATCGATGTGGCGTCAGGCGCGCAGTTGACGCTGACGCTGGCGAAAGTGACCAGCTCGCCGCAGGCGGGCGCTGCCGACGAGTTTGTTGTAGAGGCCTCGGATGGGGAGCGCTGGTATCCGCTGCAGGCGAGCCCGAGCGTGACCGTGACCGAGACAACGCGCAGAGCGGAACATATCGTTATCAACGAGGTATATAACAACGGCGGCGATTCGATCAGCGCCGACTATTGCGATTGGTTTGAGCTCTACAACCCCACCAGCGAGCCGGTCTGCATCGACGGCTGGTATGTATTCGATGCGTTGCCGCGACAGGCTCTTGAAAGCCCGCGTGAAGGGACGCTTAGGATTCCCGACCCGACCGCAGGTCAGGACTACGTGCTGCAGCCGGGCGGGTATATGCTGATCGTGCTGGACGAGCAGAGCTACCGTAGCGAGTTCCCGCAGGGAGCTGCCCCGGCGCTGGAAGGCAATCTCGATTGCCGCAGTCGTACAACAACCGGGCAGCGCATTCTCGACCCATCCAAGGACGGCCCGGCTCCCAATTGCTCGGTTATCTGTAATTTTGGTTTGAACAAAAACCGTGATGAGTTAGTGTTGTATGACGGGGAGAAGATCGTCGACGCGGTAGCCTGGGGCAACGGCAACTCGTTCAACATGCTGACCAGCGAGCCGCTGATCTGCCGGCACGGGCTGTCGCTGGCCAGGAAACAGGATGGCTATGAGGCGCAGCAGCCGAATGGCGAACTGAGCGAACTGGTGGGCAACAGCTTCATGGCAAACGCACAACCTACGCCCGGGACGGCTAACCGATGACATTCCTTCGGAACAGCCTCCCCCTCTCCCATTGGGAGAGGGAAGGGGTGAGGGGCATTTGTATAGCTTTTGTGATAGTTTGTTTGCTGACAAGTTTGCCGGCATTCGCCGAACCGCGCTGGCAGATGCACCGGACGCTTCTGGACAGCCCGATGCTTGATGCGGCGTTCCCGGACGACAATACGGTGCTGATAGCCAACCAGAACGGGCTGGTGACGCTGAACACGGAAGCCGAGGTCCTGAAACGCCAGGGCATCGACAGTTCGGTGAGCTACCCCATCCTGGCGGAGAACGGCAGCTATGCGCTGGTGCATCATCGCCGGCGTGTGCCGCAGTTCAGCGAGAGCATCACGCTGTACAGCGTGTCCGGCGAGACTGGGGCGACGTTCCCGATCAGCGGGTCGCCCTATCTGGCGCCAAACGGTGACTGGCTGCTGACGGTGGACAAATATGCGAACCGGGTGAGCGTCTACAATGCGCGCGGCGACAAGCTGCGCGAAGACACCTACCCCGAGATAAGCAACTACGGCATGAAATTCTCCGCAGACGGCCAACATGTGGCGCTGAACCTGCCGCAGAACGGCGTGGATGCCGTCGCAGTGGTGTATGACAACATTGGTCGGCTGCAGACGAAGGTGTGGCACATGCTGGGTCAGGCGCAGCCGGGGTTGACGCCGAACGGGGACACGCTGGTGCTGATTGCCCGGGCGGCGGTAACGATTTACGACGAGACTGGAACAGAGAAGCAAAGGATTCAACGAGGCAGAAATGCGGGAGTTGGGATGCTGACGAGGGATGGGGAGGAGTTGTGGTTGGCAGAATATGATGGCCTATATCGGACGTCTTTAGCGGGAAGCACTGACAGCAGGTGCATATTCAATGGTGATACGAAAATTACATGTTTCGTTGAAGAACCAAGTGGTTGTTATTTACTGGTTGGTTCCCTAATAACAGAAGCATCAACTACTGCATGGTATCGCTATAACCGTACTGAAGAACGCGTTGATTGGAAAGACTGCGACTCCGTCTTCTGTGATGCATACATAAGCAATCGCGGGATAATGTTCGGCGAGACTGAAATCGAGATGATTATGAATAGAAAATATCTGAGATGATGTTGTTTGAATAATTAAGGAGCGACCAATGCAGATGCTAGGCGGAATAAAAAGAATAGTAATTAGCATTACGTGTTTGGTTGCTATAGTGATGTTGTGGTTCTACAATTACCTGCTATATTTCCCTTCAATTGTTGAACATTATCGACTTGCAATAAGAGGAGAAACTTCATATTTCGACATCGCTTATATTGTTCTTGTAATCACGTTAAGTATAGTCGCGACATTTTCTTTGAATACGCTTCGCATATGTTTATTTAGATACTTTGACAAAAATCTGATCAGAAATAGCATATATATCGCAATGGTTCTTTTCTATACATACGCTGTCTATTTGATGAGAATGTATGCTCCAATGGAAAAAGTGTGTTTCCGTGGGAATGAATTTATTGGAACTCTCTTGGCTCTAATTGTATTTATGTTTGTTTCATGGTTTTTGATTAGGAGACTGTATGGAAAACGGAAGGATTGAATACTGGAGATATGAAATGAAAAGCAAGAAATTCATAGCAATGGTTGTCATAACGATGTTGTTTTGTTGTACTACTGCTGCAATGGCGTATGATCGAGTTGCTGCTGCCTCATATGCTACGCGAAACTATAATCGCTCATTTATGCCACTATATAACTCAGAGGGATTCTTCATTAATCCTGCTGGGGATTGCGCGAATTTTGTTTCGCAATGTCTGATTGCAGGAAATCTAACAATTGAAATCCCGGGAAGCACCGGCGTATATACGAATAAATACTACAGTGGAGTAAAAACAGAACAGTATGCAGCAAATCTCTATACATGGCTGGTGAATCCTGTAACTGGAAACTTCAAGAGAAATGGGGTTCTATTCCCAAACTATTCTAATGCGTGTCCGATTCAGCCGTGGCTGACGGTGGGAGATGTTGCATTTAAGTGGGATTACTTGTCTTACGTATACAATTACACTCCCTTTCATTCTATGTTTGTGCACTCAATTGCTGGGAATAATGTTATAGTTGCTGAGCACACTCCGCAAACGTTTCATGCAGGAAGACTGGAAAGCATGTTGCCGAGTAATTATCTAGGTGATACGATTCACTTTATCGGATTAAGAGATGCTCCTGTTGTTAAGTATTTAGGCATATTCTCAATAGCAAATGACACGGCGATATTTGAATGGGTGTACGATAACGATTATGATACAGATGTAATTGGCTACAATAGTTTTGCCACAGATTCAACTACAGAGTACTACAGACACACGTACAGCGGGTTATTGCCGCAGATTTATACATTCCCATCAGCAACAAACATAGGCATGCGATATACTGGGATGGACTTCGCTGAAGGAGTTAGAATTAAAGTCATATTTGATCAAACCATGAAAGCATCTCCGATTCAGGTGACATTTGGAAATGCCCCGGATTACAATCAGATTGAATTTGCAGCACAACCCGGATATAATAACGGATGGGATAAAACTCTATTCGAGCGAGATACATGGTATGGTGAATTCAAACCCGACCAGAATTACACGGCACTTCAACATTCTGCCGAAGGCCCCGGCTGCAGATTCAGAATTGAGGCTCTATCAAATCTGAATGGCGATGAAATGGATGTCGACAACCGGCTGGACAAATACACACCCGGGCCGGCGATTCTCCCGATACCCTCGCAATGGAATTCATTCACTTTTGATCCATATCGTCCCGTCATTCATGTATCGAGCAATCCAACCACATTTAGCAGCCTGCAGGAAATTCATTCGGATCATGGTTTGATTCCGTATGGCAGAACACCGGCAAACTATCCGCGGATTGACCCGGCGGAAGCAATACCGTCAATAGCGTTGAAGGTCAGATTCCATGATGATGAGTATTACGAGGATTTTGTTGCTGCCGGGATGAGAATAGGTTCAAAAGTATACAGTGACACCTACGTGTATTTCAGCTATCCGAGCGGCATTTCTCCCGCAAATCAAGTGATATATTCGAAAGCACGCATTCCCTATGAATCTACCACGAATTGGCCTGCTCCTTGCCGCTTTTATTACCGTTGCGACAAGCCATATTCTGTTCCCGGTTCTCCGATTGGTGTCAACTATCCTGGAAGCTACGGGATTCGCTGCAGAATATGGGACGAAGCAGGCAACAGCAGCAGCCTGCCGTCGTCGCTGTTTTATGCGGATCCGACATTTATTCAGTCAGCGACTGAAGATCCGCTTTATAGTGATCAGAGCTGGATGAATGAATACCGGCTGTTTTACGGCTATCCGGCGCCGACGAATCGACGAATTGCTGTTGCATCGAGTTGCGATGGAAATATGTACGGCGCGATAAGACATGAACCGGGAGTTGCGACTATCGATGTCAGCGAGCACCAAACGTCAGGCGTTCTTGCTGCATCGCGTACGATGATGATGCCACAATTGGAATTGCCTCTGTGTGCAATGACTCGTGAGGAATATGACAAAGAGTTGGCGAAGTACTGCTCGTTGCATGGGAATACTTCGAGCACAGCAGATAGCGTATATACCGAGATACAGACGCTGCTATCTGGCTCCAGTGATGAATATGCCGCCGAGAAGCTGAACACAGCAAGAACAACAGTGCAAATTGAAGAAGAATACTCAGCGCAGTGTGTAACGGCATTATCGCGGATTACATCAGAATATGGGCGCGACGCGGAAAATGCCTCGTTAGCCGCAAGTGGTGTTGACGCTGAAAAAATCGCGCAGATAAAGGAAACTGCAGTGCGCGAAGTGCAGACGCGCTATGCGGCGGAAGAAGCACGTCTGGGGGCGGCACGGCGCGCGCGAATCTTCGAACTCCACGACCAGACGAACATCCGCCTGCAGCGGCGGGCATGGGAAGTCCAGCAGGAACTGCAGGCGAAGGTTCGTGAGATCGCGTCGCGGATAACAGGCGACACGATAGTGGACCCGGACCCAGCGCCGGAGGCGAATGCTCCGGCGATTGCGTTCGCAGAAGGATTTGCCGGGAGCACGCAGGGAATACTTGCGGACATCTGCGGCACGATCAGCGACAGTAACGTGATGCTGTATGCTGCATACTATGGCGATGGGGCCAACCCGACAGCATGGCACCTGATTGGTGATACGCATATTGCCCCTGTGTCGATCACTGCCAATACGGACGGCAGCGCCCCGATACTGGCGCGTTGGTTCACGGCGGAGATGTCACGCGGCGAATATTCGATCAAGCTCGTGGCGGTGGACCGCTTTGGCAACCGCAGCGAGGCGCAGACGACCATCATCACGGGAAGTGTTATCGGTGAGGCAGGCGGCATTGTCACAGCTGACGTGGTGCGCCTGACAGGGCGCACAGGCGAAGCAATGCCTGAGTACGGGCGCGGCGTGGTTCTGGCAGAGCCGATAGGCCTGATACTCGACGATACGGCTACCTTCACTTACCATTATACCGATACGCAGGCCGAAGGGTGTGATGAAAGCGAACTGAGGATCTCCTGGCTGGACCCGATTACGAACCAGTGGATAGCGCTGCCGACAACCATAAACGCGGCGGATAATGTTGCCACGGCGGCGGTGAAGACACTGGGGTATCTGGCACTGACCGCCCCGACGAGGAATATCATCTCGCCTAACAACAGCCCGGAAGTGAATGATGTATGGCAACTGCCGACGGCGAGCGGCATCGTGACGGATGTTGCGGGCGAGACGGTGTGGACAGTCACAATACCGTACTGGAACGGGCGGAATGAGATAGGTGATTATGTCGCCGACGGCGAGTATGTGCTGCACGAGAGTGAAACGAGCCCAGTGACCCATGCGGTGATCGTCGATAACACTGCTCCTTTGGTGAGCGGACTACAGCTTGCGGTCGATGCGGCGGGAAACCTCAGCGTCACAGGCGCAGTGAGCGACGCCAACCTCGAAAACTTCAGGGTGGTGCTGGAAGGGAACTATGCCGGCGAGGAGAAGACGCTGGCGACGCGCTACGCCAACTGCGAAGGAGTGTTGGCGACGGGAAGCGTTGCCGGCGTGGCCGGGCAGCGCGTGGTGATCTATGCACGTGATTTGGCGGGGAATGAGGCAAGCGCCAGCGCGGAATTGGCATCGGCGGCCACGGTGAAAGAACTCTGGTGCGACCAGGGGTGGATAGCCCCCGAGGTTGAAAGCCCGGATGTGCCGCACAGCGCGGAATTCAGTTGGGAACTGACCGGCGGCGCGGAGAGCGCGGCGCTGCGCATCGAGAATGAAACCGGGGCAGTGGCGACAGTGCGCGACGGCCTGACGGTCGGCGCCGGGATGGCGGCATGGCTGGGGATTGACAATGACAGTGCGGCGGTCCCGGCAGGGAAGTATGTATATCGTATTGCCGGCGCGGCCGGCGACGAGATCAGCTACCTGCGCTATTTCACAGTTCCGACAGGCGAGCTTGCCAACTATGTGAAGGCGGTCGGGGGAGCGGGCGAATACTGCATCGCGGACAACCGTATCGCGTTTGTGCCGGCTGACGGCACGGCGACAAGCTATCTCACGGAGGCGGGGCGCTTTGAGTCGCTGCAGGACATAGCCAAGGACGCGGAAGGGAATATCTGGGCGCTGGACAGCGGGCGCTGTACGCTGGAGAAACTGTCTTCGGCTGGTGCAACGCTCCTAAGCTGCGGCGGCTACGGCACGAACCCTGGGGAGTATCTGGACCCGGTGGCGCTGGCGAGCGGCGAGGGTGCGGTATATGTGCTGGACGGCGTAAGCGGGCGTATCGATCGGCGCGACAGCTGGGGGCGCCTGACCAACTGGAACTATGCGGTGGCTGGGGCGAAGGCGCTGGGTGTGAATGGCGCAACGCTGTATGCGCAGGCGAATGACAGCACCATCGTGGAATACGCGCTGGGCGGCGGCATTATCGAGGTCAAGGACCTGATCGCGAATATCAGCATCCCGACCCCGGACGCCATGGTGCGCGCGAATGTGCCGATCTTCGGCCTGGCGTGCGGCAAGAACTTCCAGGATTATCGGGTGGAATACGGGCAGGGCTGGAATCCGGACACATGGGTGACGATGATCTGGTCCGAATCGCCGCAGAATGACGACATCGAACCGAACGAGCTGATCAGCGGCGACCGGACGATCGAGGGGAATCTCGCGACCTGGGCGACCGGCCTGACGGAATACGACTATAGCCAATATGACCCGCGCTGCGTGGATCAGGGGATAGACGGTCCGTATACGGTGCGGCTGACAGTGCGCAACCAGAGCGGCAAGGAAGCGCAGGACAGCGTGAAGGTGACGGTTGGCCGAGTGATGAGTAATACTTACGCGGGGACCGTGATCAGCGAGGACGGGCTGGTAGTGTTGGTAGTGCCGGAACAGTCCCTGAACCGCGACTTCCTCATCATGAGCATAGCGGGAACAGACCTGGCGCCGGCAGTTCCGGCGGATCAGGCGCTGCTGGGGAAGGTGTATGAGTTCCGGCCGGCAGGCACGACGTTTACGCGCCCCTGCACGATGGAGTGGTCGGTGCCGGCTTCACTGCTGGATGCTGACGGCGACGGGGTCGCGGATTACGACACGACGAGCGTTGGCATCTACCAGTACAACCCGGAGAGCCGGGTCTGGACCGGTATCGGCGGGAGCTGGCAGACGAGTGGCGGCGTGACGTACGTTGGCGCGGATGTCATGGGGCTCGCTTCGGGGCGTGGCTACTATGCCCTGCTGACGGACACTATGGCGCCGGCGGCGCCGGTGCTGCAGCAGGCGGTGAGCCCGACCGAGGCGGCAACGGCGGTGCTGCGCGGCAGTGCGGAGCCGAACAGCCATATCGAGATTTCAAGCAACGATACCGTGGCAGCGAAGACGACCGTGGCGGCGGACGGCACGTTCTGGGCGCAGGTGGCGTTGGCTGAAGGGAATAACGTCTTTACCGCCGTGGCGATTGACGGGCTGGGACAGCGGAGCGGAGCTTCTAACTCGGTGACTGTGACGCGTCAGCGGAAGGAGCCGACGGTAGCCAGCACGTTGACCTGCCTGAATGCGAACTTCACGCCGCTGGCGACAGCGGAAGTGGCGTCGAACACGGTTATTGGGCTGGAACTGACGGGGACCGATGCGGATGCGAATACGCGTAACCGTGCCGGAGTAAGCGTGACCTGCGGTGAACTGACGGCAACGGTGGAACTGATCGAGACTGGGCTGAACAGCGGAGTATACCGCGGGCAGTGGCGCGTGCCGTATGCGGCTGAACTGGCGGATGGCACGGAGATCGTGTTTGCGGCGGTTGCGGATGCGAATTGCCGGGCGACGCTGGCCTATCGCGACACGCTGGCACCGCGCATCACGGCGCTGAGCATCGACGGTCAGGCGGCAACACGCGAGAATTTTGACGATGGCGGTCTTGGCGGCTGGAGCGCCGGGGCAGACGGACGCGTGGAAAACATTGCGCGCGATGATTCGGGGCAGGACCGCGTGCTGCGGGCGACCGCAACGCATACCGGGGGGAACTTCCGGCTCGATTGGGCTGGGGCGCCGTTCAATGTGGACGAGCGGCAGTTGCTGTCGTTTGACTATCGCATGTCACCCGAGACGAAGCTGAACCTGCTGGTGAAGGCGGACGGACGTTGGTATGACCTGCTGCTGACCGACGACCCGAAGCTGAAATACTACGATGTGAACATGGAGGAATTGGCAGACCTGAACGGCCAGGCGGACGGCGCATGGCATTCGGTGACCGTGGACCTCGGCGCGGAACTGGAGCGGGTGACGCAGTCGCGCACAGTGGAAGCGCTCTGTTTCGCGGATTGGGACGTGCAGGGCTTCATGAAGCTGGTCCCCGGCGGTGCGAATCCGGTTGGAGCATGGCTGGAACTGGATAATGTGAGCATCAGCGGCGCGATCCGGACGCCGGTGACGGCGCGTGCGGAGGTCGCGGACGCGTCGGGAGTGGAGAATATCGGCTGGCAACTGGCGGATAACGGCGTGCCCGCGCCGGAGATAGCGTGGGCAGGCGCGGCATACGAGCTGCCGGCAACCGAAAATGTGGGGCTCAGCACACTGACAGCAACGGCGAAGGACGCGCGCGGCAACAGCGCAAGCGCGGTGATGCCGGTATTCATCGATAATGCGGCGCCGCAGATCGGGGAGCCGCGCGAAACCCATTTCTCGGCGCACGGCACGCTGCGGCTGCCTGTGTTCGAGATCGGGAGCGGGGTTGCCACAAGCAGCGTGGTTCTGGAGATTGGCGGCACGCAGCTGACGGTATCAGATACGCGGCTGGTTTACCGTGACGGTGAACTGCAGGTATCGGGAAGCGGTTTTGCGTTCGCCAACGGCGCGGATGTGTCTGTGCGGCTGGTGCAGTTGTACGACCGGGCCGGGAACGCCGCGGCGGATCTGCCGAAGGAATGGACGCTGCCGTGGCGCGAGGAGCGCGTGCTGATCACCGAAGTGGACGCGCAGGGAGACGATTTTGGCAACGATGGCGGCAGCTGGATCGAGCTGTACTGCGCGGCCGGGCCGGTGGAGATCAGCGGGGCCTCAATCACCGATTACGAGCACAATACCGATCCCGGCATGCCGCTGGCGAATGCTCCAGTGACAATGCAGACCGGCGAGTACGCGGTGGTGCATATCGGGCAGGGAGCGGACGAGACAGACGATGGCAGCGGCGGCTGGACCGACTGGAACAGCAACGGCATACGCGACCTGTATTATGCCAACGGGATGTCAGTGCGTCAGATCGAGGATGGCGTGGCGCTGCTGTACAACGGTGTCATGGACGCGGTGGTCTGGAAGCAGAACCCGTCGGTGCCGGTGAACGAGTACGAATGGGACGATTTCTTCACGCTGGTTGATGAGGGAGCGTGGGAATACTCTGGTGGCAGCTTCGCGCAGATGGTCGCGGACCTTGCCGGCGGCAGCCATATCGCCCGCAAGAGCCCGACGCTGGACACCAACCGGCGCGAGGACTGGACAGCGATCGCGAGCGGCACACCGGGAACAGAAAACGTCATCGTGGTCGACCTTATGCCGCCCGGCACCCCGACCGGCGTGAGCGCGACCGGCGGCGAGCGCAGCATCTCGGTGGCATGGAATGCGGTGGCTGACACGGATGTGGCCGCGTATCAGGTCTATCGCAACGATATTGCGGGTCCGGCGGCGACGGTGGCCGGGCTGGCGTGGACCGATGCCGGCGTGACGGTGGGGACGACGTATCGCTACAGCGTGGCGGCGGTCGATGCTAGCGACAATGTGGGGCGCGCCAGCGGCAGCGTGGGCGCAGCGGCGTTCGCGACCCCAAGCGCGCCTGTGCTCCTGCAGCCAGACCCGGAGCGCGTGGGTGTTGCAGAGCTGACGCTGAACGGTATCGCGGAGCAGGCGGGGAGCGTGGCCATCAACACGGCAGCCGGTGAACTGGCGGCGACGGCCGACGTGCCGGCCGGCAGCGGAGAACTGCTGCTTGGTGCTGATGAACTGGTGAATGTGTACGGTTGCCAGTATCGCGTGGACGAGGTGCAGACGGCAGAAGGGGTGCGCGCAGTATCGTACTACACACTGGCAACCCCGCCGGAGATGAAGATGAGCACCCCGTTCGCGAATCGTATGGGCGGATGGGAATCGGCTGACGGGTGGGACGATTGGCGTTCAGACGGCATACTGCGCAATGGTGCCGGCCACCTGCTGGTGTATAACTATCTGCAACTGCAGGATTACACTCTGCGGCTGTGCGTGCGGCCGGTGAGCGGGAACACTGCTTTCTGGTTTGGTGCGCGCAACGACAACGGCTATCGCATCACATTCGATGCGAATGGCGGGCCGGCGAAGCTGCAGCGGACGCTGTACGGTGCGATGACCGAGTTGGGTGCGTGGTCCGGCCCGGCAGCAGGTGTCTGGTCGGAGATTGCGATCGCGAAGAAGGGGACGCAGTTGCTGCTGCTGCAGGACGGGGCGGCGGTGTTGAGCGTGAGCGACAACCAAGCCCTCCCGAGTTGGTGCAACGCGCTGTACATTGACAACCGCGGCGGCAACGCGGAATATGACTATGTGGAAGCCTTCCGGGGAGACCTGGTGGGTGTGGTGGCGACACGGCCCCTGGCGCGGGTGCATACCGGCGCGGTCACGGGAGTACGTGTCGACGGCGATGCCGGTTCCGGAACCATGCAGTGTGAGGTGGAAGACAGCGGCACAACGGCGCAGCCGGTTACTGAGTCGGGAGTGACGGTTGCCGGTGACAATTACCGCGTGCTGGCAACGCTGTGGCGCGGCAACGACGACGGTGCTGCGCCGGTCCTGCGCGCTCTGCATGTTGATCGTGCGGCAGGGTTCAGTGCGAATGTGCCGCTGGAGGTTGGGGATAACCAGTTTACCGCCGCGCAGACAGTAAACGGGACGATCTATACGGGAAATACGGTAAGCGTGACGTGCGTTGACGTGCCGGCGCTGCGGATTACGGAAATCGGGCTGGAGAACGGGACGCTGAATGGCGGCTATGTCGAGATCGAGAATGCCGGCAGCGAGCCGGTAATGCTGACGGACCTGCGCCTTGGTGTGGGGACGGCCGACAACGAGTCACTGGGCATCTATGGCGACGCAGGAATGCCGGTAGGGCCGCTGGCCCCGGGTTCCCGGGCACTGTGCCACGCCGCGCGTCCCGACATCCTCTCCGAAAACGAGGCGACGGGCGACCTGAACGGTAACGGTGTGCTGGACGTGAGCTATGAGGATTGGCTCGACCTGAACGTACAGCAGACGCTGATGCTGGTCTGGCAGGGCGCGATCGTAGACGCCGTGCCGATGATTGGCGCAGGCGAGCAGAACGCCGCAGAGCAGCAGGCAGACCTGATGCGGACGCTGACCTCGCAGGGATATTGGCAGGGAAGCCGTCTGGCTGCCGGGAACACGCGGCTGGGGCGCACGGCGCTGTCGCGGCTGGAGGGGACGGAAGGGAATCAGGCGGTCGACTGGCTGCTGACTCGCCCGACCCCGGGCGCGGCGAACAGCGCCTTACCGGTTCCGGCTGCCGGGCAGGTGCTGATCAACGAACTGGCACTTGATCCGTCCGCGCCGTGGGTGGAGATTCTGGGGATCGTTGGCGAGTGTGATGCCGGCGCGCTTTGGCTGACCGATTACGACGGCGAGGAGATCGGGCCGCTGACGGCATCGCCGCAGGCGCTGACAGCGGGCGGGCGGCTGGTTGCCGCGCTGCCTGTCGACCGGCTGGAGAACGCGGACGGGCTGGTGGCGATTTCGGGTTGGCAGGCACTGGACGCAGTGGTGTGGCAGATGCCCGGAATCAGTATCAGCTATGACGAGTTGGAAGATTATCGGACCATTTGTGATGCGGGACAGTGGCTGGGCGAACTTGTGGAAAAGTCGCAGGACGCTATGCTGCTGGGACGCATACCGGACGGACAGGAGAGCAACAGCGCGGCTGACTGGCGAGTCGTTCTGCCGACGCCGGGCGCGGTAAACGCCCGCGACGAGCAGGGCCCGCAGGTGACGGTGAGCGTAACCCCGGCGCAGTTCGAGCCGCTGGGAACACAAGGTGAGACGTATTGCGTGATCACGGTCACGGTGCAGGATCCGACCGATGCGCAGACGCG